>NZ_JAIOTY010000002.1:320021-640042 GCF_019931275.1 Nitratidesulfovibrio sp. SRB-5
ATGCGGTCCACCACCACGCGGGGGTTGCGGGCGAACGGGCGCCCCATGCGGCCCAGCACGTCGGGGTGGGCGTGCTGCAGGGGCACGTCGAAATAGGGAACGAAGGGCGCGCCCGCCGCCGCAAGGTACGCCAGCAGGTCGTCGTTGAGCCCGGCGGGATACAGGTACATCAGGCGCAGCCGGTCCAGCCCCGGCAGGGGCAGCAACCGGTCCAGCAAGGGGCGCAGGTCGCCCTTGCCCGTGGAGCCGCCGGGGCCGCTTTCCAGATCCCCGCCCCAGGCGGTGACGTCCTGCGCCACCAGAATCAGTTCCCGCACGCCCATGTCCAGCAGCTGTCGCGCCTCGCGTTCCAGTTCCGCCGCCGGGGTGGAGCGGTGCGCGCCGCGAATGGAGGGGATGGTGCAGAACGAACAGTTGTGGCGGCACCCGTCGCTGATCTTCAGCCAGGCGTACGACGGCCCGGTGGACAGAAGCCGCGTGCCCCCCGCGTAGCCGGGCGCGAGGGCTCCGGATGCCAGCGTTCCGCCCCCGGCAAGCCCGTCCCCCATGGCCACCCTGGCCCCCACGGCGCGTGCCAGCAGGTCCGGCCATGTCTCGATGGACTGGTTGGGCAGCCACAGGTCCACTTCCGGCAGTTCGGCGGCGAGGTCGCGTTCGCCATAGCGGCCCACCAGGCACCCGGCCACGGCCAGCAGGGGCCGCCGGGCCAGCCCGGAAATCTCGTCCACGGCCTCCACCACGGTGCGCACCGATTCTTCCACGGCGGGCAGGATGAAGCCGCAGGTGTTCACGAGCACCACGTCGGCCTCGGCCATGCGGGCCACGGGGCGCACGGGGGCCCCCAGCGCGCCCAGCAGGCGTTCGGTGTCCACGCGGTTCTTGGGGCAACCAAGGCTGACGGAATAAACACTTATCATTGGATGACGTTCCGGGTATGGAAAGGATGGAGGGTGCCGCACGCCCCCGTGGCGGCACATGCCCGTGCCACGGAAGCCCATGCGCCCCGAAAGCCCCGGCGCAAGCGCAGGGTGTCCGTGGGCGTGGTGCTGGGTGCCGCGTACCCGCAATGCGCGCCGGGCGCAAGCCCCCGCGTCCGGCAGCCGGGCAAGGGGCATGCCCCCCACCGGCACCCATGCCCGGCACCCGCGACCGGCAGCCATGCCAGGCCCTCGCGACCGGCATTCGCGACCAGCACTCGCGCAGGACGCCCGTCGCCATCACCCACCGGCCAAGGAGCCCCGCATGACCACGCAGCCCCCTTCCGGCCCTTCCGTCCCACCTGCCACCACGCCGGAGTCCGGCGACGCATCGCCCCGCAGGTCTGCGGGCTGTCCCGCATGCACTCCGGTGCATGCGCCGGGACGCAATCCGGCTCACGATCCGGCTCACGATCCGGGGCACGCAGGGCAGGCCCTGACGGATGCCTCCGCCGCGCCGCGCCGCCCCTTTCCCGTGGCGTTGGCCGGAGTGGGGCGGGCCCTGCGCCCGGTGGCTGGCCTGCTGCAACGCCCCGATTTTCTGCTGGGCTTTCCGTGGGTGCATCTGACGGGCATGCTGCTGACCCCGCAGGACCATGATGATCTGGCGCAGCACGCCTGCCAGCCGCTGAGCGCTCCAGGCGGCCCGCCGCCCCCGGACCCAGCCGCCCTGGAGGCCCGCGCGGGCCTGCCCCCGGCCCCGCCCGCGCCGGGCGGCGTGCCCCGCTTCGCCGCCGCCGCAGACCTGTTCGCGGCCCAGCCCGGCCTGCGCATGGTCATCGACCTGACCGACGATGGCCGCCACATGGCCGAGTTGCGCGTGGCGGCCCCCGCCGGGGTTTCGCTGCTGGATGCGGGCGGCGCGCTGTGGGTGTGGGAGATGCTGGCCTCGGAAAAGCTGTGCTCCACCTGCAACCTGCACCTGCGCGAGGCGCGCGACCTGTTCGCCACGCTCATCGACCAGGTGGACGAGGACATCCTGCTACTGGACACCGAAGGCCGCATCGTGGACCTGAACCGCAACATCCTGCAGCGCAAGGGCGGCACCAAGGACGACTGGATCGGCACCTGCTGCTGGCAACTGGATGGCGCCTCGTTCTGCTGCCCGCCGGAGCACGGCGGCTGCACCTTCCGCGAAACCGTCAGCACCGGCCACAAGGCGGAGCGCATCCATACCAGGGTCAACGACGATGGCCGGGTACAGTACTTCCGGGTGTACACCTATCCGGTCACCGACGACGCGGGGCGGCTGACGCGGGTCATCGAGATGCGGCGCGACATCACCAACCGCACCAACATGGAAATCCGCCTGCAACAGGCCGAAAAGATGGCCGCCATCGGCGAGCTTTCCACCTACGTGGCGCACGAGATCCGCAACCCGCTGTTCGCCATCGGCGGCTTTGCCAATTCGCTGCTGCGCTCGCCCTCGCTGGACGAGGCCGCGCGCGGCAAGGTGCAGGTGATCCTGGAAGAATCGCGGCGGCTGGACACCATCCTCAAGTCCATCCTCAACTTTGCCCGGCCCACCTCGCCCCGCACGGGCGAAGTGGACCTGAACCTGCTGGCCCGCCAGACCATGGAGCTGATGAGCCTGGGCTTCGACCAGCGGCGCATCACCGTGGACATGCAGCTTGCGCCGGATATCCCCAAGGCCCACGGCGACGGCGAGATGCTCAAGCAGTGCCTGATCAACCTGGTGAAGAACGCGCAGGAGGCCATGCCCGAAGGGGGCCGCCTGACCGTGCGCACCGGCATGAACCAGCAGCATGTGCACATTGCGGTGGCGGACACGGGCGTGGGCATTCCGCCGGAACTGCACGACAAGATATTCAGCCCGTTCTTTTCCACCAAGGAAAAGGGCGCGGGCATCGGCCTGGCCATGAGCCGCAAGATCATCGAGGAAATGGGAGGCCGGGTGGACCTGCAAAGCCAGGTGGGCAAGGGCACCACCATCACCCTGCACCTGCTGCCCCTGCTGGCCGTGCCCCGGACGACGGAACCCGCACGGGACGACCCGGCAGGCGATGGCATGAAGGGATGACCATGCGCCGGGCGCGAAGGCCGTCCGGCGCGCCCTTGCCTCCGGCCCGTTTCTTCCGCACAATGCGCGGCGCGCGGTCTCCGTGCCTCCGGCGCCTGCCGGTTGCCTTTCGCGAGGCCCGTGCCGTGGGGCGGCGCCCTCCGCCGCCATCATCGTCGGCAGCACAACCCCGAACACGACCCCAACCAGACACGACCATACGACACACCATGACCACCGTTACGAACACCACCCCCGCGACCACCACCGGCACCACCGCCGTCATCGTGCTGGCCACCCGCAACGCGGGCAAGATCCGTGAACTCAACGACATGCTGCACGGCACCGGGGTCACCGTGGTCGGCCTCGACGCCTACCCCGAGATCGGCGAAATCGAGGAGACCGGCACCACCTTCGAGGAAAACGCCCTGCTGAAAGCGCGCACCGTGGCCGAACTGACGGGCCGCATCGCCGTGGCCGACGATTCCGGGCTGGAGGTGGACGCCCTGGGCGGTGCGCCCGGCGTGTATTCCGCCCGCTATTCCGCTGAAGACGGCGTGCCCGCCACCGACGCCCGCAACAACGAAAAGCTGCTGGCCGCCCTGGCCAACGTGCCCGATGCGCAGCGCACGGCGCGGTTCCGCTCGGTCATTGCCGCCTGCGCCCCCGATGGCCGCCACATCACCGCCGCCGGGGCCTGGGAAGGCCGCGTGGCCACCGCCCCGCAGGGCGACAACGGCTTCGGGTACGATCCGCTGTTCTTCGACCCGGAACTGGGCCGCACGGCGGCCACCCTTACCCGCGACGAAAAGAACGCCCGCAGCCACCGGGGCAAGGCCCTGCGCCGCCTGCTGGAAATGTGGCCCGGTTTCGCGGGCGGCAAGGGCTAGCCCGCGCCGCGATCATCCGCCTGAACGCGCCCCGCGCCGTCCCGGTCCGTCTCGGTCCGTCTCGGTCCGTCCCGGTCCGTCCGGCGGGCGCGGGGCGTCTGCCGTTGCGGAACCGCCCGTGACTGCCGCCGCGCATCCGTTGCGCTTGCCGCGTGGCGAGAGCCGGGCGTTGCCGCCCTTCACGTCCACTCCCCGCCGCGCGCCCTCCCATCCCGAGGCCCGCCTGCCGCAGCCCAGAATTATCACGCGCCGCCCCGGCTAATCATTGCCCGTCCGCCTCCTTTCGCCGTTACACTGGCAGGGCGGAGGCCCCGTCTCCGCCGCCAACATCGGAACGACGAGGGGACGGCATGACGCTGCGCATGAAATTGCTTGCGGGATTCATCGGCACCCAGGTGCTTACCTGTCTGCTTACCGCCGGGCTGCTGTGGCATTTCGGGGTGGACGGCATGCGCCATGTGGGCGATGCCGCCTCCATCGCCATGCAGGACAGGGCGCGGGACCAGCTGACCAGCATTCGCAGTTCCAAGGCCCTGCACGTGGAAGACATCTTCCGGCGCATGCGCAACCAACTGCTGACCCTGGCCGGTGAACTGACCGCGCGCGAGGCGGCCCAGGCCCTGCCCGCCGCCTGGCTCGGCGTGCAGGGCGAGGTGGCCGGCCATATGGACGCCAAGGCCGTGGCCCGCCAGTTGCTGGACGTCTATGCGGGGCCCGCCTACCTGCGCTCGCCGGAGTTCACGGCCAACGCGCCCTCCGCCCCCGGCTACGTCCCCCGCGCGCCGGAAGCGTACCTGCCCGCGGACGCCAACGGCGTGCTGTTGCAGGGCATGTACCTGTTGCCCGCGCTGGCGGCGGGGCAACGGGGGGCATCCGCCACGCCAGCCAGGCACCCCCTGCCCACTGCCTACAACACATTGCACGCCCGCTGCCATCCGGTGCTGCTGCACTTTGCCGACACCTTCGGCTACCGGGACATCCTGCTGCTGGACCCCAATACCGGCGCGGTGACCTACAGCGTGCGCAAGCTGCCGGATTTCGGCACGTCGCTCGTCACGGGCCCGTACAAGGATACCGGCCTGGCCACGGTGTTCCGCAAGGCCGTGGCCGCCGGAAGGGCTGGCGAGCGCAATGCCGCCGCCATGACGGACTTCGCCCCGTACGAGCCGGGCCGCAACGCCCCGGCCGCGTTCATCGCCACCCCGGTGTACGACGCATCCGGCGCATTCCTGGCCGTAATGGCCCTGCACGTCACGGAGACGGGTATCAACCGCGTCATGACGTCGGAAGGCCGCTGGAAGGACGTGGGCCTTGGCGAATCGGGCGATGCCTATCTGGTGGGCCCCGACCTGCGGGTGCGCTCGCTGCCGCGCGGCTCCACCAACCGGCACATCCTTGCGGACATCATGGACACCGAGGCTGCCCGCAAGGCCGTGGCGGGCGAGACCGGCTGCGGCGCCGTGCGCGACCACGATGGCAGGCCCGTGCTGGCCGCATGGCAGCCCCTGCGCATAGAGGGACTGACCATGGGGCTGGTGGCCGAAATCGACATGGACGAGGCCCTGGCCGCCACGAGGGACATCGCCGCTGCCAGCGGCAAGGCCGAACGCAGCATGCTGACCGGGGCGCTGGTGGTGCTGCTGCTGGGCGCGGCGCTGGGATCGGGCGTGGCCGTGGCGCTGGTGGCGTCCATCTCGCGGCCCTTGCGCCGGTTGCAGGCCTATGCGGGCGAGGTGGCGGAAGGGCACCTGGAAGCCCGGCCCGAGGGCGCGTACCCGCCGGAACTGGACGCCATGCGCCATTCCATAGAACGCATGGTGCAGAACCTGCGCCAGCGCATCGAAGAAGCCGACGGCCAGAGGCAGGAGGCCGCGCGCATGGCCCGCGAGGCCCAGGACGCCATGCGGAACGCCACCGCGTCGGAGTCGCGCATCAAGCGGCTGATGGACCGCATGACCGGCGCCGCGGGCAAGACGCGCAACGTGTCGGAGCATGTCTCGCACTCCATAGCCGATCTGACCGGGCAGGTGAGCACCGTCACCGGCGGGGTGGAAACCCAGCGCCGCCGCATGGACGAAACGGCGGAGGCCGTGGCCGACATGCGCGTGACCGTGGCCAACGTCACCGACAATGCCCGCCGGGCCGCCGAGCAGGCCGACCTTTCACGCGGCAACGCCGACGAGGGCGCGCGGGGAATGCGCGAGACCGTGGCGGCCATCAACGGCATTCGCGAACGCATCCAGCGGCTGAACGAGGCCATGGGCCGCCTTGGCGTGGAGGCCGAGAACATCGGGCAGGTCATGTCGCTGATCTCGGACATCGCCGACCAGACCAACCTGCTGGCGCTGAACGCGGCCATCGAGGCGGCCCGCGCCGGGGATGCCGGGCGCGGATTTGCCGTGGTGGCCGACGAGGTGCGCAAGCTGGCCGAAAAGACCATGGCCGCCACCCGCGACGTGGGCGAGGCCGTGGCGCGCATCCAGGGCCACACGCGTGAGAACATCGCCGCCGTGGAACAGGCCGCGCGTGATGCCACGGCGTCTGCCGCGTCGGCAGAGGCAGCCGGGCAGGCCATGACCCGCATCGTCTCGCAGGTGGACGAAACGGCGGGCATGGTCCAGTCCATCGCTGCCGCCAACGGCCAGCAGGCGGCGGCCAGCGAGGTGGTGGGGCGCAGTGTGGACGAGGTGAACCGCATCGCCGGGCAGACTGCCGAGGCCATGGGCCGCTTTACCGGCACGCTCAACGACATCTTTGCCCAGGTGCAGGAGATGTTTTCCATGGTCGAGGTCATCTGCGCCGGGGAAGACGGCGTGGCCCTGATGTCCGACGCCAGCGATGAAACCCTGATCCGCTGGACGGACGAGCTGTCCAACCTGCCCAGCATCGACGCGCAGCACAAGAAGCTGGTGGACTACATCAACGCCGTGCATCGCGCCGCGCGCTCCAACGACATGGCCGCCGTGCTCGAGGTGTTCGGGCAGTTGAAGACCTACACCGTGGAGCACTTCGGGTACGAGGAACGGCTGTTCGACGTGCACGGCTACCCGGAAGGGGCGCAGCACAAGGACGTGCACCACCGCTTCGTGCAGCGGGTGCTGGAGTGGGAAAAGCAGGCGGCGGGCGGCAACCCCACGGTGGTCATGGAGATACTGCGCGGGCTGGTGGACTGGCTGGTGTCGCACATCATGAAGGTGGATAAGCGGTACGAGGCCTTCATGCGCGAGCGCGGCGTGGCGTAGGCGCGCGGGCAAGAGGAAGGGAAAAGGCGGCCCGGCATGTCGGGCCGCCTTGCGCGTCTGGCGAATTATTTGGCGGGCTGGTCGGGCTGCGCGGGGGCGGCAGGCGTCTGGGGTTCGGCCTGCGGGCTGGCCTGGGGCACCGGTTGCGCGGCGGATTGGGGTTCCACCTGCTGCGACTGGGTCACGGGCGCGGTGGCGTTCACCGGTTGCACCACCTTGTTTTCGATGGGCGACACCAGATTGCCGAACACCAGCAGCATGGCCCCGCCCACGGCAAGGCTGCGTGCGCGGATGCCCGCCGCCCGGTTGCCCGCGCGCCAGCGCAGCCAGTTGAAGGCGGCCCCGGCCAGCATGGCCATGCCGCACAGGTTCAGCAGATAATTGATGGCATACATGGTCGGCCTCCTGCCGGATGAACGGCGGATGTCGGGGATGTCGGGGGTGGAGCGGGTGGTTGTGCCCCGTGGTGGAGAGGGGGCAGGGCGAACCCCGCCGTGAAATTCAGTTGGCATGCCGGGCGGGTGGCGTCAAGAGGGGGTAAGGGTGGCCTGCGGCGGCAACCGTTTGCGCATGCAGGGCGCAAGCCGTGCGGATGGTGGTCGTGGCTCCGTGCCTCCCTGTCAGTCAGGGGCCCGGCGCAAACGCGAAGCCTCGCGCGCCCGAAAACGCTGGTGTGTCTGCGCGGAAGCCGTTACCGATGGGGCAGGCCCAAACAGGCCCAAGCAGGTCCGGACAGGCCCGGACAGGCCCAGACAGGTTCGGTCAGGTTCGGACAGGACAGGCCCGGAGGACAGCGGGGGACGCCGCTCCGCCCCGCGAGTGCACAACGCCCTTCACAGGATTCCGCATGAACAAGCTCTATGTCGTCATGGTCGGCCTGCCCGCGCGGGGCAAATCCACCATGGCCCGCCGCATCCGCGAGGGCCTCGAGGCAGAGGACTTCCGCGTCGAGGTGTTCAACAACGGCGAAATCCGCCGTTCCATGCTGGGCATGAATTCCGCGAGGCCGGAGTTCTACGACCCGGACAACGCGGAAGGCCGCGCCCAGCGCGAGGAAATCGCCCGGCTGAACATAGCCGCCGCACGCGACTATCTTGCGGGCGACGGGCACGTGGCCATCCTGGACGCCACCAACGCCAGCCGTGCCCGGCGGGCCACCATAGAGGCCATGCTCACCGACCATCCGCTGCTGTTCGTGGAATGCGTCAACGACGACCCTGTGGCGCTGGGCGCGGCCATCCGGCGCAAGACGCAGATGCCGGAGTTCGCGCGCGATACCACGCAGGCGGCCATGGACAGCTTTACCAAGCGCATCCGGTACTACGAGCGCATGTATGCCCCGTGCGCCGACGAGTCGTGCTGGGTGCGGGTGGACACGCTGGAAAACCGCGTGGTGGGCGAGCAGATAGGCGGGCGGGTGCCGTACTACCATCGCATCCGGGACATTCTGGTGTCCGCGTGGGTGCGCAACCTGTACCTGGTCCGGCACGGCGAGACCTACTACAACGTGGAAGGGCGCATCGGCGGCGATTCGGACCTGACCCTGCGCGGGCAGGCCCAAGCCAGGGAACTGGCCGCGCATTTCGCGGACATCGAGGTGCCGTACATCTTCACCTCCACCCGCAGGCGGTCGGCGCAGACGGCGGCCCCCATGCGCGAGGCGAGGCCGCAGGCCACGGTGATGGCCCTGCCGGAGTTCGACGAGATAGACGCGGGCGAGTGCGAGGGCCTGCGCTACGACGACATTCGCCGCAGTTTTCCGGATGCCTTTGCCGCCCGCCAGCGCGACAAGTTCCACTACGTGTATCCGGGCGGCGAGGGGTACGTGACCCTGCGCGAACGGGTGGAGCGTGGTGTGCGCCGGGCGCTGTTTCTGGCCGGGGGCGCGCCGGGGGTGATGATCATCGGGCATCAGGCCATCAACCGGATGATCCTGTCGCACTTTCTGTACCGGCGGACGGAGGATGTACCCTACATCTTCATTCCGCAGACGCAGTACTACCACATAGTGGCCACGCAGCGGAAAAAGCTGTTCGAGCTGGTGCGCTTCATGTGAGGCGCAGTGGTACGGGAGTGGGATGATATCTGTGTTGGGTTTGGGGGGACGCGGGCATGCTTGCGTCAAAATCCGTCTTTTACCCCCGGGCTGCGTTGAATCGGTGTTTTTGATGCTCACGTACAAAAGTACAGCGTTGCTTTCGCCATCCGTAAGGCTCGCGCACACGCTCGCCTAACGGCTGCCGATCTGCGCTCAAAAACGCCGATTCGCCTTGTCCGGCGGCAAAACTCGTAATTTCTCGCATCCTGCCCGCCCTGCCAGCCGCGCCGTAAGGCCGGCGCGGCGTATAAGGAAGAAAGGCAGTTTCAGGACGGATAGGTAGGAGGGGGGATAGTCGTGTATTCGCATAGCGATCTATCCCCAATTGAAAAGTTTGGAAGGGTGGAGGGGGTGTGGGGGAGGAGGGAAACTTTTCAAAGTTTCCCTCCTCCCCCACATTTTCTTCAACGGATTTCTTCCGGTCCCCCTGCTACGCCTCCGGCTTCACGCCATTGCGGGGCACGTCCTCGTAGCCGGTGAACATGGCGGCGATGTGCGCGGTGAGGGTGTGGCCGGTGGTGGTCATGTAGACGTGCACGATGACGAAGGCCAGGAAGGCGAAGGCGCCCAGGGTGTGCAGGATGGCCACGGCCTTCAGGGTCAGGCTGCCCGCAAAGCCGAGCTGCGGCCACTGGTTGTAGGTGTAGTAGAGGAACCCGGTAATCATCTGGAACGGCACGAGGAACGAGACGATGCCGAGATAGGTCAGCCGTTGCAGGGGGTTGTGCTTGGCGCGTTCGTTCTTGGGCACGGGGTGGGGTTCGCCCTTGAAGATGCCGGAAAGGTAGTAGCGCACCACGTCCATCAGCTTCAGGAAGGTGGGCACGTAGTGCTTCCACTCGTCGGTGACGGCCATCCAGAACACGATGAAGGCGTACAGCACCAGCCACGACCATGCGCAGAAGTTGTGCACGGCGAAGGCGCGGGCAAAGCCCAGCAGGGTGAAGGTGCCGTGGATTTCGAAGCCGGTGACCAGCAGCGCCAGGATGAGCAGGGTCTGCGCCCAGTGCCAGAACCGTTCGAACCGGCTGTACAGGTAGAGTCGTTCGGTGGCGTGCATGGCTAGTCCTCCTTGCGGTTGTTGCGGCCACGCGCGGCCAGGCGCAGGAACCCGTGCACGCCCACGGCCAGCACGGACCCGGCAACGGCGATCCACCCGGCGGCGTCCACGCCCGCGTTGCGGTCGCGCCCCGGCATCCACACCCCGCCCACGGAGGCAAGGCGGCTGCCAGCGGGCTTGTGGCATTCGCCGCAGGCCACGGACCGTTCCTTGGGGGCCACCTGGTGGGTGATGGGGTAGTAGTAGACGGTGTCCACGAATTCCAGCTTGCCGCTGAAGGGCAGGTTCAGCGACTTCTGCCCGGCTTCCACGGCCTTCATCCAGTCATAGGTCTTCCAGTAGGCGTCGTCGTCCTTGCCGAACAGGTGCGGGGCCACGAAGGTGCGGTTGCCCGCGTCAAAGGGCTGGCGGCCCCGGTGCGCCTTGAAGGGCATGATGCGCGACCTGGGGTCTGCCGGGTCGCCGTCGATGCGGTTGATTTCCACGGGCTTCGCGGTGTCGTCGACCTTGTCGGTCAGCAGCAGGAATTCCATGCGTCCGTTGGACCAGTGGTATTCGGGGGTGACGTCCTTTTCCCACCGGAAGTCGCCCTTCTTGCTGTCGTAGCTGGGCTTGCCGAAGGGCCCCTTTTCCGCAAAGGGCTTGCCGTCCTTCTTCTTGCCCGCGGTGGACCAGTCCCACCACATCTTGGTGGCCATCTCGCGCGCAAAGGCGGGAATGTGGCAGGTCTGGCAGGCCAGCTTGTCGGTGTGGTCGTTGGCCTTGTGCCCGGCCTTGTGCGGGGTGGCGGTATGGCACGATTCGCAGGCGATGCGGTGCACCCGGTCGTCGTCGAGCACGCTCTTGCGTTCGGTGAAGGCGGGCTGCTTGTAGGTGCGCCCGGCGATGACGTGGGCCTCGGTGGTGTGGCAGCGCTGGCAGGTGAAGTTGGCCCCCTTCACGTCCATGTGCACGTCCAGTTCGCGGCCGGGCTTGAACATGGTGGAGTCGAGGTCGCCGTGCTTCACCGCGTCGCCCCCGCCGCCGTAGAAGTGGCAGGTGCCGCAGTTGTCGCGGGTGGGACGGCCCACAGAGGCGGCAATGGCGTTGTAGTCGGGCGGGTTGAACGTCTTGCCCTCGAACTCGGTGGGTTCGCTGACCGGCAGCCCGGCCATGGTGGGGAACTTCTTGTAGGTGCCGGTGTGGTCGTGACAGACCATGCAGTCCACGTTTTCCTGCGACGAGAAGTCGAACTGCGCGTTCTTCCAGCCGAAGCCCGCGTGGCACGAGGTGCAGCGCGGTTCGTTGGACGGGATGGCGATGCAGAAGTTGTTGAAGGTGATGCCGCCCTTGCCCATCTTGCGTTCCGGGTCGGCGGGGTCCAGCCAGGTCCAGTGGATGGTCTTGTGCACCTGCTGCGCGGCGGCGTTGTGGCACGACAGGCAGGCCCTGGTGACTTCCTGCGGCGTGGCGAAGGGCTGTTGCAGGGCCGGGTGGCGGGAGTGGTCGGCGGTGATGGCGTGGGCCTCCGGCTTCTTCACCGCGCCGGTGGCCCCGGCGGGCACCCCGGTGGCCAGTTGGGCCGAGTGGGCCGGGGGGGCTGGCGCAAGCAGCGGGGCAAGGCCCGGCAGCAGGAGCAACAGCAGGAGCAGCAGGAACAGCAGGGCTGGGGGCGAACCGCCGTGTGCCCGACGGGCGGAAACGTGTGGCGACGACATGTGGACTCCTCCTTGGGCTTCAGGCGTCAACGGTAAACCCTGCGCTACGCGCGGGGCGGATGTTCGGGATGGTGATGGTCCGGGGGCGCGGGCCGGGCTGCGGACCGGGACGCCGGGACGGGGGCGGTCCAGGCGGAGCGGCCCGTCAGGGCCAGCGCCAGCGAGGCCATGCCCAGCAGCCCGGCAAGACCCAGATGCGTCCAGTCCAGGTACATGGTCAGGGTGGGGCCCCAGTCGAAGCCGGGCAGGTTCTTGGCCACCCGCATGCCCCCGGTGACGATGAGGGCCGCCACCAGCCACAGGCGCAGCGTGCCGCCGCCCGTCAGGTGATACGGGGCGGGGTGGCGATACGGGGTGGGGTGGCGGTGCGGGGCGAACAGGCGGGGGATGCGCGGCCCGGCAAGGGCCCGCACGGCCAGCCATGCGGAAAGGGCCAGCAGCACGGCGGCGGCCCCGTAGTGCAGCAGATGGGTGAAATGGAAGTCGGCGGTCCAGGCCAGACCGGGCACCGCGGCAATGCCGTAGCGCGCGGCAATGGGCATCTGGGCCATGCCGGTGACGCCGAGCACCGTGGCGCAGGCGATCCACAGCCAGCGGGCCACGGGCCGGAGATGGGCCGGGGATGCGGCGTCAGGGATACCCATGGTGCCCGGCGCGCCTGCCGTGGTGGACGCATTCGGCGCGCCCGCATCGTTGGCGTCCGCACGGGCCATGTCGCCGATGCCGCGCGCCACGCGCAGCAGGGCGGCCCCGGCACCGGCCAGCGGCGCGGTGACCAGCGCGGCGGCCAGCATGGTCTCGCCCCGCATGGCATCGCCCACGGCACGGAAGTGCGGCCTGCCGGGGCCCAGCGTGGCGGCGGGCTGTGCCGGAGCCTTTCCGGTGTCCTGCCCGCCGTCTTGCTTGCCATCCTGCATGGAAACGGGCTTCGCCGCCGTTGTGGCGGCCTCCAGCGCCGCCTGAATGTCCGTGAAGGGCACGGGTGAAAGATAGATGGTCGATGTGCCGCCGTTCTCGTCCAGCCCGTACAGATGCCCGCCGCGTTCGGCGGCCAGGCGGCGGGCCTGTGCAATGACGGCGTCGCGCGGGCCGATGGACTGCACCGCGTTGGGGCAGGCTTCGATGCAGGCCGGGGTGCTGCCCCGCGCCACCACGTCGGCGCAGCGGTCGCACTTGTACATCACGCCGTTGCCCGCGTAGCGGGGCAGCAGGTCCAGGTACAGGCCCACGCCGGTCTGGCGCTGGGGAATCTGCCACGGGCACACCGTGCGGCACTTGGCCCCGCCCAGGCAGATGTCCGCGTCGATGGACACGGTGCCGCTGGCCTCGCGCCGGGCCGCGCCCCACGGGCACAGGTTGGCGCAGGGCGGGTTGTCGCAGTGCAGGCAGCGGCGGGGGATGTTCAGTTCCACCTGCTGCCCGCCGTGCTGCACTGTCACGTTCTGGATGTACAGCCAGTTGTAGGGGGTCAGGCGGTCGTCCGTGTCGCGCCGGGCGGACCAGTCCTCGGCCTTTACCGAGGCCGGGAACATGGGCGGAAAGGGTTTTCGGGGTTCCGGATACCGGGCCGCGTTGCGTTCGCGGCAGGCCTGCACGCAGGCTCCGCAGCCCACGCAGGCGGAAATGTCGATGAGCGTGGCCAGCGGGCCGTCGTTTCCGGATGCTCCCCGTCCGGAGGGCACGGATGTGTTGCCACCCACACCCGCACCCTCCGCCGTGGAGGGGAACATGCCGGTTGCGAGGGAGGCGGACCCGGCGAGCCCGGTGCCCGCAAGGCCCTTGAGGAAACCGCGCCGCGAAAGGCGGCGGGGGGATGCTGTGTCGATGGTGCGTGCGATCATCATGTCGTCCATGTGCGGGTGGAGATATGGCGCGGTGCGCCAGCGTGGCGCATCGTCCGCTTGTCACTTGCTTTTGAGCAGGAAGCATGCCCGAGCGTTAGAATTTCGGCTTGTCGTTTTCTGGCAGGGCGTTGCGTGAGTGATGGCAGTGAGAAAGCCTGCTTGCGCGGTGTGGAATATTCGGCATATGATGCGACATATGGCGAAAAATTAATCACATGCCGCGCCATGCTCCATGGCTGGCATGGGGCTGTCCGGTGACGCACGCCATCCGCCCATGGGGGTGCGTGTGCGGATTGTCATGCGGGGCAGGATGTTGCGCGACGGCGTGCGCATCCGGCGCATGGCCTGCCCGGTGGCCGCAACAGGTGCGGCAACGGCCCCGAAGCTGCATGGTGATGGACGCGCCCACGGCACGGCAGCGCACCCGGTACCGCTCCGGCATCCAGCCGTCCCCCAGTTTCGCCATTTCGCCGTCCCCCCATCCCGCCGTCCCGGCAATCCGGTAATCCGGCAACCCGGCCCCCGCCACCCGAAGGAGAACGCCCATGGACGCCCTTGAATCAGGCCGCTTCCTGCGCGAGGTCATCAACACCATCAACGACGGCTTTTTCCTGGTGGGGCCGGACGGGCGCATCCTGATGGCCAATCCGGCCCTGGAGCGGCTGACCGGCTACGAGGCGGGCGAACTGGTG
Source organism: Nitratidesulfovibrio sp. SRB-5 (assembly GCF_019931275.1). Classification (NCBI taxonomy): domain Bacteria; kingdom Pseudomonadati; phylum Thermodesulfobacteriota; class Desulfovibrionia; order Desulfovibrionales; family Desulfovibrionaceae; genus Nitratidesulfovibrio; species Nitratidesulfovibrio sp. SRB-5. Next base: position 334,542 of record NZ_JAIOTY010000002.1, read on the forward strand.
GGCCAGACCTGCGCGGTGCTCAACTGCGACGCCTGCGTGCGCTCGCGCTCGCTGGGCGGCGGCCACTGGTGCCGCCTGTTCGACCGCAAGGACGAGCACCGCAAGCGCTGCACCCTGGTGCGGCGCGACGGCACCTCCATCACCGTGCTCAAGAACGCCAAGGTGCTGAAGGAGGATGGCCGGGTCATCGCGGCGGTGGAGACCATCACCGACATTTCCGCCGTGGTGGAAAAGGACCGCCGCATCGAGGAGCTTTCGCGCCTGCTGGGTTCGGACGAGGGGTTCGCGGGCATGGTGGGCACCTCGCCCGCCATGCAGCGGGTGTTCAAGATCATCGAGCGGGCGGCGGAAAGCGACGCCCCGGTGCTGGTGCTGGGGGCGTCGGGCACGGGCAAGGAACTGGCGGCGCGGGCCATCCACGAACTGGGCCGCCGCAAGAACGGGGCCTATGTGCAGCTGAACTGCGCGGCCCTGAACGAGGCGCTGCTGGAAAGCGAACTGTTCGGCCACGTGCGCGGGGCGTTCACCGGGGCCATCCGTGACCGGCAGGGCCGGTTCGAGGCGGCCCACGGCGGCGACATCTTTCTGGACGAGATCGGCGACATCCCCCTGCCCATCCAGGTAAAGCTGCTGCGCGTGCTGGAGACCAAGCGCATCGAGCGGGTGGGCGACAACGCCTCGCGCGAGGTGGACGTGCGCATCATTGCCGCCACCAACCGAGACCTGGGGCGGCTGGTGCGGGCGGGCAGGTTCCGCGAGGACCTGCTGTTCCGCATCAACGTCATCCCCATCCACCTGCCGCCGCTGGCCGACCGGCGAGAGGACATTCCCCTGCTGGCCGCCCATTTCCTGAAGGGCATCCGCGAGCGTGACGGACGCGACGTGACCGGCCTGACACCGGAGGCCCTGCGCCTGCTCACGGCGTACGGCTGGCCCGGCAACGTGCGCGAACTGCGCAGCGCGCTGGAATATGCCTGCGTCATCGCCGAAGGCGGGCGGCTGGGCGTGGAGCACCTGCCGCAGCATATCGCCGGGGCGGGCTGGCACCCGGAATGCGCCGGGTCGGGCGGGACGGGCGGCGTTGCGGGGAACGCCAGTCACGCCGATCACGCCAATCATCCGGGAGCAGGCGACAGGCATCCGGACCTGCACCCGGCGCAAGTGGGGCACGGACCGCACGGAAGCGGAGAGGGCACCGCCCGGCGGGGTGGTGATGCTGGGGGCATGCCCGCCGGGGCGTTTGTCTACGGGGGGCGTCCCGCCCGACACGAGCGCGAACGGGCCGAACTGGTGGAGGCGTTGCGCGCCGCCGGAGGCAATGTGTCCGAGGCTGCACGGCTGCTGGGGGTGCACCGGGGCACGGTGCGCAACCGCATGCTGCGCTTCGGGATAGATGTGCACAAGGCGGTGGCCGGGTAGCCCGCCGATCCTCATGCGGCGCTGCGGGAAAGGGGGGCGGGGCGCTTCGGCACCTTGCCCCCGGCTGTGTCCTTCTTATTGTAAAGCCGTTGCGCGCCAGCGGCCAGACGCCCCCGCGCCAGTGGACAGCCGCCCGTTGCCGGGAGTATAGAAGGCGGCATCCGCACGGACGCGCTCCGTGTCCGCCCGACACGCCCGACACGCAGGACACGCCGGACACGCCGGACACACCGGCCCCCCCGGCACGCCGGGCCCGCCACACCGACACATTCCCCACGCACCAGAGGTCTACTTCATGTTCGCCATTCGCCGCTTCCGTCCCGCCGCCGTGCTGGCCCTGTGCGCCCTGAGCGTGCTGCCCGTCCTGCTCGCCGCCTGCGGGGGGCGTCAGCAGCCCGCGCCGCAGGTTCGGGAACAGGCCCTGCCCGCCAGGCCCATTCTGGAATTCATGACCGGCAATCCGGCAGGGGCTTCCGCCGTGCTGGACGACCCGGAATTCGGCACCGGCATCCGGGTGGTGGTGGAGGGGCTGTTCACCTCGGCCACCGGAGAGGAATGCCGCCGCGCCACCCTGCTTTCGCAGCATGGCGAGGCAGAAGTGGTCATCGCCTGCCGTCCGGCGGGCAGCGGCGACGACGTCGCGTGGCAGATGGCCCCCCGCATCTGGGGGCAGGGGATAGCCCGGCCCGCGCAATAGGAATTTTTCATGCCGCCGGGGTGGCCAAACGGGGCCAACCGTTCGGAATGGCCCGACCCGCCGGACTGGTCAGTCGGACTGGCCGAATTGGCCGAATTGGCCGAATTGGCCGGACAGGCCTGACTGGCCTGACTGGTCGAATTGGCCTGACTGGCCTGACTGGCCGGACGGGCCTGCCCCGGCATGCCCGGCGCCAGCGCCGGAGGGCCCTCCGCTTCGGGCGGTGCGCGCCGCTTGCGCCGCAACCATCACCACGAATACACACGCTTTCATCCGCCGGGTGCGCACCGCGCCCGGCGTAGCCAATTACGGATACCTGCCATGGATACCGCACCGCTTTTCCGTCACGCCGCGCCCCGTCACGTCGCACCCTGCCGCGCGGGGGCTGCCGCATGGCTGCCCGCCCTTTTCCTGCTGCTTGTACTGGCCGCGCTGCTTGGCCCGGCCCGCACCATTGCGCTTGCCGCGCCGTCCGAGGCCAAGTCGCCCGCATCTTCCGGAGCCGCCCCTGTTCCCGGTGCAGATTTGCCGCCCTTTGCCGCCAACCTGTTCCAGGGCAACTTCGGGCAGGCCCGCAGCGCCGAGGCGCGCGAACTGACCCCCGGCGACCGGCTGGTGCTGCGCCTGTGGGGCGACCGCAATTTCGACGGCGTGGTCACGGTGAACGACGCGGGCGAGATAGACCTGCAAGACCTGGGAGCCCTGCCCGTGGCGGGCCTTGCCCAGGCCCAGGTGACCGAGGCCATCCGCAGCAAGCTCAGCGCGTCCGGCGTGGAGAACGTGCAGGTTTACGTCAGCCCGCTGGACGGGCGGCCCGTGTCGGTCTTCGTCACCGGGTTCGTCATGAAGCCGGGCCGCTACAACGGCGCGCCGTCCGATTCGGTGCTGGCCTTCCTGGACCGGGCGGGCGGCATCGATCCCCGGCGCGGCAGCTACCGCACCATCCGCCTGCTGCGCGGCGGGGCGGAACTGGGCAGCTTCGACCTGTATCCCTTCGCGCTGAAGGGCGCGCTGCCGCTGGTGCGCCTGCTGGATGGCGACACCATCGTGGTGGGCGAAAAGGGCCCCGCCGTATCCGCCAGCGGCGAAATACGCAACGCCGCGCGTTTCGAATTCCGCAAGGGCGAGGCCACCGGGGCCAGGCTGGCCGAAATGGCCGACCCGCTGGCCACGGCCTCGCACGCCAGCATCGTGGGCACCCGCAACGGCGCGCCCTTCAACCTGTACCTGCCCCTGCGCGAATTCCGCACCCTGCCGCTGGCCGACGGCGACCGGGTGGAGTTTCTGGCCGACACCCCCGGCGACACCATAATGGTCGAGGTGCAGGGCGCCATCCGCGGCGCGTCGCGCTTTCCGCTGAAGCGCACCGCCCGCCTGCGCGACGTGCAGCAGTACATTGCCGTGGATGCCGACCGGGCCGACCTTTCCGGCCTGTACATCAAGCGCCGCAGCGTGGCGATCCGCCAGAAGCGCGCCATCGAGGACGCCCTGCGCAGGCTGGAGGAAAGCTCGTTCACGGCCACCTCGGCCAGCCCGGAAGAGGCGCAGATCCGCAACCACGAGGCGGAGATGATCGCCAAGTTCGCCGAAAAGGCCCGCAACGTGACGCCCGAGGGCATCGTGGTGGTGGGCAGCGGCGGCAAGGTGGCCGACATCGCGCTGGAGGACGGCGACGTCATCGTCATCCCCGAAAAGAGCGACGTGGTGCTGGTGACCGGAGAGGTGGTGATGCCCCAGGCCATCGTGTGGAACGGCGACAGGCGCCTGAAGGACTATGTGCGCGGCGCGGGCGGCTACACCAACCGCGCGGACACCGGCACCATCCTGCTGGTGCGCCCCAACGGCGAGGTGTTCCGCACGTCCGACACCACCATCGCGGCGGGCGACCAGCTGCTGGTGCTGCCGCGCGTGGATTCCAAGAATCTGCAGACGGTCAAGGACATGTCGCAGATTCTCTACCAGATCGCGGTGGCCACCAAGGTGGTCATCGGGCTGTAGGCCCTCGGTGGCTGCCGGGAGACGGACATGAAGGATGCCGACATGAAGGACGCTTCCAGGGGCGCTCCCGGGGACGCTTCGGAAGCGGGCCTGACCGAGGAGGAACGCCGCGCCCTGCGCGCCGCCCGGCGTGATGCCCTGCTGGACGTGCCGCTGGACCTGCGCACCCGCGTGCAGGAGGACAAGCGCCGCAAGCGGCGCGATGCCCCCAAGCACAAGGGGCGGGCCTTAGAGGACGACGGCGGCGGGGCCGGGGGCAGGAGCGGAACGAGGGGAAAGGACGGGGACGACTAGTCGGACAGGACTGGATCGGGCCGTGCCGTGCCGGACCGGACCGGGGCAGTGCCGGACCGGGGCAGTGCCAGACCGGGGCAGTGCCAGACCGGCCCGTGCGGGGCCGGATTGAACCGGGTTGAAACGGACTGGGACGGGCGCTGCCGAGCGTGCCGGGACGAACGGTATTTTCAGGCAGGTTCCCTGCGGGGGGCCTCCGGACGGAATGACGGAAAGAGCGCCGATGGATTGCATCCATCGGCGCTCTTTTCGTTCCGGCCATGCCGGGGAATTTCCATCAAAGGGTCAAGGCTCGCGGGACAGGGGCTGGCCGCACGCCCTGCCGTGGCGGTTACGCCGTGCAGCAGGTCTTGCGCAGGGTTTCCATTTCCTCTTCCTCGTCGGCGGGGTTGCCCAGGTCCAGCACGTGGCGGCCCAGCACGTAGTGCATCAGGCGAGGCTTTTCGGCCGATTCCTCCAGCGCGTCGATGATGCGGGCAATGCGCCGCGTGGAACGCAGCACGCCGTCCAGCTGTTCCGTCAACTGCGTGGTGTCCATGCCGTGCAGGGCATTGGCCAGCCGCGCGGCGGCGGCATGGGCCTTGGAGCCTTCGGGCAAAAGTCCGCGCAATTCGTCGGCGGCGTGCACGGCGTCGTCCCAGTCGTCGGCCATATCGTCAAGCAGTTCCGCGCAGTATTCCGCGTGGTTGCGCAAGATGGCCAAGGCGTTGTTGCCGTGGTGGGCCACGGCCCCGGCGGCCTTTTCCAGCGCATCTCGGGCCACGGCCACGCGGCTGCCGGTGGTCAGGGCCACGATGCGCGAGCACTTGGCCAGAAAGCGGGCGTCATAGCTGTCGAAGCCGTGTTCGCGCTCGGAATACAGCAGCACCAGCCCGAAGGGCGGACGACCGCCCCGGTCGCGCAGCACGAAGGCCAGGCGCGAGCGGTAGCCTACCTTGTAGGCCATGCAGTCGTACGAATCGCCACCGCGATCCATGCCCATCAGGTTGTTGGAGAGCACGTGGCGGGTGCCGTCGCACACCGCGCGCATGACCGGGTGCCCGGCCAGGCCTTCTTCCAGCACCGGCGAAAAGAGCGGGATGGGGCCGCCGTCCTCGCGTTCCGCCGCGATGATCTGCCATTCGCCCTCGTCGTCGCGCAGGCGGCACACGAACATGTCGGCGTGAAAGGCGCGCAGGAGCACGGCCGCGCTTTCGCGCAGGACGATTTCCGGCGGGGCCATTTCGTCGGCAATGCCCAGCAGTTCGCTGGTGACGCGCAGCAGGGTTTCCGTGTCGTGGCGCTGCGCGGTGAGGCCGGACAGCAGTTGCATCAGGTCGCGCCAGTTGCGGATGGGCGCGGCGTGCATGTCGGGCCGCCAGCCCGTGTCCAGCACGGCCTTGGCGGCGGGCAGCAGGGCGAGGATGGCGGCGCGCGCCTTGGGCGGCGCGGAGCGGAGCAGCAGGGAGATGTCCTGCCGCAACGTGCGGGGAGCTGTGGGGGGCATGAGGGGCGGATTCACGGTCCGTCGGCCGGTTCGCGAGTCGGCGCGTGCATTGGTGTCCGCACGCCGCTCTGGGCGGTGGCACGGCGGACACAGGGCCGCGCGCCTGCTACATAGATATCCGACGTCACAATGTCCAGTACAAAAGCACAAGGTGTTTGACATGACCGCCGCCCCTGCACTATGAGCAGTATCCCGTCACGGGCGGCAGCGGTCCGAGGCAGGCCGCAGGCGTCCGTTGCCACACGGGGCGGGGCGCGCCGTGGCGCTTTCGGGCGACATGACGTAGTGTCCCGCCATCATTGCCTTGCCGTGATTGCCTTGCCATACCGGGGCGGTTAGCTCAGCTGGTAGAGCGTCGGCCTTACAAGCCGAATGCCGGGGGTTCGATCCCCTCACCGCCCACCATTGTTTGCAGTTAGTTGTGAGTCACCAAGTGAGTAGCCGCCAAGCATGGCTCACTTGGTGACTCACTTTTTGTTCTGTCGAACACCCCGTCCAGGGATGCCTGCACGCCGCGCAACGAGGTGAGGTAGCGCGATGTGGTCAGGGCGCTCCGATGGCGCAGGATGGCTTGGATCACCGAGAGCGGCACCCCGGCCCCGTCGAGCATCGACGCGCTCAGGTGCCTGATTGCGTGGAAGCCGAAGCGGCGCACTCCAGCCTTGTCGCACAGCGAGTACATGAGGTGCGTTGCGGATACCCAAGGGGTTCCCCGGCTGCTGACGAAGACATGCTCGCGGAAGCCCATTTGCAGGCGGTGGCGCAAGAGGCAGTCGTGCAGGGCCTGGGTCATGGGTATCCAGTCCTCTTCAAGCCCGCCGCCCTTGCGTTTCCGCGTCCAGAGCCGGAGACGGCGGTTGGCGAAGTCGAGGTCGTTCCGCTGCATGCGGAACAACTCTTCCTTGCGGGCCGCCGTGTGCAGCGCCGTGAACAGCATGGCGCGTTTATCCGGTGACTTCGCCGCGTCGTGGACCTTCCAGAAGTCCTCGGGTGTCGGGACGTATTTCGGGCGTTTGTCTTCCCTGTACCGCTCCACGCGCCACGGGCATGGCTCGGGCAGCTTGAAGGCGCGCACGCCCCACGAATAGGCCGCGAGGATGTTCTTGCGCCGCCGGTTGGCCTGCGCGCCGCTGATGCGCCGGGCAATGCCGTCCAGGTGCGCCTCGATCAGGGCGTAGGTCACGCGCTGGACAGGCAGGGACGGCTTTACGTCGGCCAGCAGTTCACGAAACGCCTGCCTCTTCTCCCCGTATGTCTTGTCCGCCATGCCGCGCGCCTGCACGTGATCCAGGTACGCCGTGAAGAGCGCCGCCAAGGAGACCGTGCCGGTCACCGTATCGGGCTGTGTCACCTTCACGCTCTCTTCCCACGCCACGGCCTCCCGCCATGTGGTGCAACGATGCTCCCGGTGCTTCCCGCTCGGAAGCTTCACCCTCCCATAGATCACCGGTTTTCCGTGCCGGTCTTTCCTCGTTATTGGCATCATTCCTCCATTGAAGGGCGCGTTCGACGTTGGCCGAATAGAACAGCCAGGCGCGCCCGCGTTTGATGCCGCCAAGTTCCTTGGCGTGGGCATACAGACGTTTCACCGTCCAGCCAAGAGACGCGGCGAGGTCTTCGGGGGAGATGAGGGGGCCGAGAGCCGGGAGGGGCGCGCACAGCCGAGTAGATGGCTGCGGTGTGTTGCTTCCGGTTGTGGGGTGCATGTCCTGGACCTCCTTGCTGAGCGTGATCCCCGTCCGACCACACCGGAGCGGTGTGGCCGGAGTGCCCGCAGCGACGGAGGAGGGAGGTTTTGTCGCTGCGGGTGTTGGGGGAGGGAACTATTTCTTGCGGTGGCAGAACGGGCACGTCCGGAGCTTGGAGTTGGTGCCGCAATGGGGGCATGCCTTGGGCTTGCTGCCGTCGGTCAGCCGGGCCATCTTGCAGGCCCCGTTGATGGCGGCGAAGTTCTTGGTGGGGCGGGGCTTCTTGGCCGGTGCGGCCTCGTTGTCTTCATGCATTCAGGTGACCTCCTTTGCCGGGGGGCTTGCACCCCCCGGCGGGCTCCTCAAGCCCGGACAGCGAGACAGGCCCTGCTAGTTGCGTGTGATCGCTGCCCGGTTGGCCGTGACGACCTGGCACGGAAGGGGGGATGCCCGGTCGCCACGGCTGCGCCGGGTCAGGAGGCTTTCACCATGTCGGGGAACCACAGGGCACCCCAGGGGCATACCGATCCCGAAACTTCCTTGTCCTCGTCCAGCGTGAGAAGAAACCCCCGCTGGCCACCTTCAACGGGGTGCATGTACACGGCCGTGGTGAGGTCTTCGTCCTGGTTGCCGTACATCACGATCTCGCCGGGCTTGAGCGTGGCGATGCGCTTGGCGTAGGCAAGGGCCTCGCCTTCGTTCTCGAACTTCGGGAAGTTGGCGCGCTTTCTCTCGCAGGCGCAGTCCTCCATCCCCATCTTGGCCAGAATTCCCAGAAAACCAGTTTCACGAGTCATGTCTTGCTCCTTGGGTCAGGGGTGGTCGGTTACTGCACCGCTTCGGCGTCGGCGTGTGCGGCCATGGGCGGAATGTGGGGGTAGTCGGGATCAAGGTCGGCGTCGTCCGGACCGTCATCGGCTGCCGTATCTTCCCCGGTCACATCGGCGTCGTGGGCATCGAAGCCGGGGGCGTCATCGGGCTGCTCCTTGCTGCTGTCGGGCTCGTCGTCCGAAGGCTGGCCCACCGAGTCCGGTCGGGTGTTCATGGTCAGGGGAAGCTGCCGTTCCTCGGCAGTCATCTTGCGGCGGCGCACTTCCTCGTGGGGCGGGTGGGCGTCGGTCCAGACCATTTCGCAGGTGTTGTAGTCGGCCACCAGGTCGCAGAAGATTTCGCGCGTCTCGGTGCCTTCGCGCACGACCTTGGACAGGGCGCGGCGTTCATCTTCCTTGGCGTCGATCTGCTTCTTCAACGCCTTGCTCACCCGGTCGCGCTCGGTTTCCAGTTCCTCGATCTCGTCATCGAGCCGGGCCATTTCTTCGGCGTACTCGGCCTTCTCGGCCTGCGTCAGTTCCTGCGTGACGGTGATCGTTTCCTGCCGCAGCCAGTTCTGGTCATTGGCGACCGCCGACGCGCCGGGCTCATCGGTGGCCGCGTCGTCTTCGCCGGAGGCGTCGGCCTGCTCGGCATCGGTCGGAGCCGGGGCCGCGCCCATGCCGTCGGTCAGGCCCTTCTCGTCGCCCAGCCACTCGGGCAGGTTGATGACCACGCCGGTGTCGCCCTTGGTGCCGGTGAATTCGATCTGACTGAGGGGCAACCAGTCCTCGACCTCGCCGCAGCGGATCAGGATCGCGGCGTCGGTCTCTTGGAGGATGTCGGCGGTGATGGTGATGAAGACGGTGTTCTCGGGAAGATCGGCCTGAACCGGGGCCTTTTCCTTCTTCTTGCGGGCCATGGGGCCTCCTTTCCGGCTACGCGGCGCGCATGCCGGGGGTGCGGGTGAACGACGCGCAGAGGCTTTCGAGATGCCGGAGCGAGGCCAGTACAGCGGGCTCACGCATGGCGTCGTATTCGAGCGTGATGGTCAGCGTCTTGCGCAGGGGCCGTCCGGGCGCGGCGGCGGGGGCCACGGGCTGGAGCACCTGCGCGGACCGGGGCGGGGTGGCGGCGGGAGCCGCCGGGGCGATGCGCATGGCCTGTGCCCGCGCCGAGTAGGCTTGCCCGATCTGGGTCAGGGCTTCGGCCAAGGGCACCTGCAAGTCCTGCAAGCGCAGGAAGGACGAGGCCGGGAGGGAGAAGCCGTAGATTTCAGCCAGGGCTTCGACCTTCTGTTCGATGGCCACGGCCCGGTCCTGCCGCGCCTGTTCGAGGGCGGCACGTTCCCGCTCCTGCTGGATGTGGCGCAGGATGATCGCCTCGACCTCGGCCTTGATGGTCTTGAGGGGCTTGGTCTTGTTCAGCCAGGCATCCTGAATGGGGATGTCGAGGCCGGGCAGCCCGTGCTCATCAAGGGTGGCCGTGATGAGGAACTGGACCTCCCGGCGCTTGTCCGCGCGCTGGAGTTCCTCGAACGCCTTCACCTGCGCATCGAGCCCGGCACGGGCCTCCACGATGATGGCGGTGACCGCCTTGATCCGGTCCTCGAACTCCCTGATCGGGGCGCTGACCCGGCGCACGGCTTCCTTGCGGGCCGCTTCGAGCCGGTCGCGCACCTTGTTCAGGCCAGCCATCTCGGACTTGATGGCAGGCACCATGTCCTCGGTGACCACGAGCCCCTCGTAGTTGGCCACGATGGCCCGCACCCACGCTTCGAGTTCCTCGGCGTTGAACGAGATGGCGGGCAGGGTTTCGGTGATGTTCGGTTCGGTCATGGCTAGAACCCCGAGGGCATGTCGCCCATCTGCTGGTTGGCATCGGGCGGGATGTTGAGCAGCGCACCGGACTTGATGCCGTCGATCATCTGCGTGGTTTCGGGCTTGGTGAGTTGGTCGATGCTCTGGATCGAGTCGTCGCCGGTCATGTGGCGCGCGAGGGAGACGAGTCCTGCTTCATCAAGCCCGGCTTTCTTGCCCTCGTTGCGCAGCATGGCGAGTTGCGCGGCAGAGGGGGCCGGGGGCTGGTCCGGGTTGTGGGCGGGCTGCTGGTTGCCCTGCTGCGGCGTGGTGGTCTTCTTGCCCGTGCCCTGGGGCTTCTGCTGCTGCGAGGAGGTGGCGGCACCGGCACCGGGAATGACCTCGGGCATGTCCTCGATGTCTTGCGTGAAGATGTCGGAGGCGGCAGTGGAGGTGAGAACCGCGTCCACGAGGGCGCGCTTCTTCGCCATCTTGAGCACGGTGTTGTAGTAGTCGGCGGGGTTGTCGTGCTCGACGCGCTCGCCGTGGGTGCTGACCATCCAGCGGCCCTCAGCGTCCTTCTTGGTGCCGAACTTGGAGCCGGGCAGCCCAGCCTTGTTGGCGATCTCGCGCAGGATGCGGGCTGCGGCGGTGGGGTCGCTGCGGCGGGTGTCCCAGTAGTTCTTGGGCACGGGGACGGAGGTGATCTCGCCATCACCGGCGCGGTAGCGGTACTTGCCCTCCATGGTGGAGCACAGGCCCACGCCAGCGCCGACCATGACGCCGGTAAGGATGGACACGAGCCGGACCATGACCCGGTACTCGCGGTGCCCGCCGGGCATCTCGCGCTCCTGAATGTCGTATTCGGGCGCGAGCCGGAACGTCATGGCCAGCTTCTCGGCCCCGGCCTTGAGCAGGGTGGGCTTGTCGCCGCAGCCGGGGATTTTCCCGAAGTGTTCGCCGTCCTTCATGACGGCGTGCATCACCTGCTGGATGTGCCCCACCTGCGCCACAAGGTCGGTCACCGGCATGTAGTTGGCCGGAGCCGGGGCGTGAGGCGAGATGGGCGCAAGAGTCTGTGCCTGGTTCATGCTGTCCTCCCGTGACAGGGATGTGGGAAAGGTGCGGCGCGGGGCCGCGCGGTGCGCTAGGTCGCCGTTGTCTGGGCCATCTGTTTCAGGCGCTCACGTGCTGCGAGGCCTTTGTGGTGCCAGTTGACCGCATCGGCGCGGGCGCTGGCGTCCCTGACTTCGCGCCGGAAGCTGTGGCCGTGGTACGAGGGGATGCAGAAGTAGTGGGGCATGATCTCGACCTCGCAACCGGTGTCGGCCATGTCCACGGCGTAGCCCCATGCCTCGACTTCGTTGGGGTGCTCGACCGTTTCGAGGTGGATGCGGTCCGCGCCCTCGCGGGTGTAGGCGATGGTGAACCACTGCATGGTCACTGCCTCCATCCCTGCGCGCGCTGCCACGTGCGGGCCTGCGCGGTGAGCGCCCCGATCTGCATGGCCACGATGAGCAGGGCCAGCATGTCGGCGCTGTTCGCCCAGACGGGCTTGCCGTTCACTCTGGTGATGATGGTCGCCATGTTCCCTCCGGCTACTCTCCGGATCGTTGCTCCGTGGGATGGCGGGATGCCCGGCTGCGTTGCCTTCCATCCCGCCGGTAGTCACCGGCCACCGCTGGGCTGCTGTCCGTCACCCGGCCAAGGGGTTGCGCGGCGGTGCAGCAGGTTTCCCGTGAGTGCTTGGCCCCGGCTCTATCCCAGGGAACAACGATCCATGTCCGTTGATGCCGCCCGCCTTCATGGCCTTCGGTCCCGGCTCCCTACTGATCCGCGCTACCTGCATGCCTTCGCGCGTTGTTCGGGCCTCGCTACTGACCGGCGGGACCACCGTCCTCGGCTCCTTCCGTTCGCTCTGCCGGGATGGCGCTGCTCGCGGGGTGTTCCTCGATGGTGATGAGGTATTTTGTTCTCATGAAGAAACAAAGTCAACGCAAACTCTTGTTTCTCGCAAAGACAGGAGAGATGAGAACAAGAAGTCGTTTCGATAACTACATGATATAAAAGCTATTTATTTGGATGAAGAATGAGGCCGAAACTTGTATACTGAAAACATGGCGAAGACAAATAGCTTGTTGAGATACCCTGGGGGGAAATCGGTTCTAACGAACACGATTGCCAATATTTTTCAAATGAATGATATGGTTGGAGGCGTGTACGTAGAACCGTACGCAGGCGGCGCCGGTATCGCGATGAATCTTCTGCTCAGTGGGGTTGCAGGAAAAGTCATAATCAATGATGCAGATCCGGCAATATCCGCTTTCTGGCGGTTTTTAGTAGAAGACCCGTATGAGTTTGCATTGAGAATAGATTCGACTCCTATATCTGTGCAAGAATGGCATAGGCAAAAGGAGGTTTTTTCCTGTCCCGGTGGTTACAGCGATAGAGAAATAGGGTTCGCAACATTTTATTTGAATAGATGTAATCGGTCAGGAATTCTTGGTGCGAATCCTGTAGGCGGTATTAATCAGACAGGGAAATACCTAATAGATGCTCGTTTTCCAAAAAAACGATTGATCGCGCTTCTGGAAAAAATCGCGCCGCTTGTTGATAAAATTGAAGTGCATCAAAAGGATGCATTGGATTTAATATCAGCAATAAGCAATAGCTATGGCGATGCGCATTTACTTTTTTTGGATCCCCCTTACTTTTTAAAAGGGGCAACTCTTTATATGAATTATTACAAAGAAGATGATCATGCAGTTATCGCAAGGAAAATGAAAAGCCTTTCAGAGAATGTTAAATGGGTTGTTACTTATGATGATGTAGGTAGGATAAGGCAACTTTATGATGGTATGATCATTCGTAGTTTTACACTTCATTATCGGTCGCATGCTTCACGGAGAGGAGAAGAGATTTTCATCTCTCCTCCGTCTCTGAAGATTCCGGAAGAAATTATAACATCGTACAAATACGAGGTTTAAAGTATGGCTCTGGCTGCGATCGTGTGTATCTGCTTCTCAGCAGCACTGATTGCTTTGATCAAGTTCTTTTCAAAGTCTAGGCACAGAGCGGAATTGTCCTTCTTCCATATGTCGAATGCCTTGTCGGCGAGAGCCTGTATTGTTTGATCTTTGTAGAAATTTTTAAAGGTGCTGCGTATGATGCCACCTTCCGCCTTAATGCCTGGCAGCATTTGAGAAAGGTTTATTGGGGCCTCTGAATTGATGTTGAGCAGCTGGCGAATCTCTCTCGCGATTCTATAAAAAACATCTTTGGTTATTCTGAGTTCATTTTCCCATATTGCATGGTCTCTGCTGAAATTTGAAAGCAATTCAAAGAGCAGTTGATCGGGGGGGATGGCTCCAGGGAGTTTTACGGCTGTGGGGATCTTTGGGACGGATTTAACATCTTGGTCGAAGCATATTATGCTATTTTTGGAAAACTCTTCTATTTTTTCTTTAATGAGATTTTTGTAGTTTTCACAGCCGAGATTTGCTTTTGATATCTTGAGGCGCCGTTTGATTTTACTTCCAACGATTCTTTTAAAGAAATGTTTGGCTTCACCATCCTCAAAGTAGATATTTATTTTGGGGATTGCGAGGCCAAGGCGCAGGGGCTCAACCTTGAGATCTGCGAGTATCTCTGCCCACGAGTAGTTTTCGTGGATCTCCATTTTTTCGCGATGGCTTGATATATATACTACGCTGTAATCGCTTTTTGATTTATCACTAAGCCACTTGACGCGTTCTATGAGTGTTGGAGAATGCGAAGTTATGATGATCTGTAGGTCGCATTCTTTTGAAAATCTTGTAAGTAAGTTGATAAGCTCTATTTGGGCGGCAGGGAAAAGCGCGGCATCCGCTTCGTCAATAAGAAGAATTCCGCCGTGGTAATTTTTATAAGTTTCTTTGAGTATTTTGAATGAATAGAGCGATTGTATTATTTGTCCAGCGTTGTCATCGCCAACCGATACGGACTCGTGATCATAGTGGCTAGCGTGTCCAACTATGGAAGGGAGTGTTCCCTCTGTTGCTGTGAGTTCGCAGCAGTTGCTTTTTAATAGAAGTCTGTTGAGGTCAGAAAGCATTTTGCCTTGAAGGGAGGAGATGGCATCACGGGTTATTGGTGTGTATTTATCTCTTTCTGATATGGGGAGCAGTCTTTTTATGCTGAGGTATATCAAAGGGTGCGTTACGTTTCTGCTGGCATTATCCGTGTATTTTGTGCTGTTGTTTCGAAGGACGGGGCGCGGAAATGTTCTGTCTTTTGAACCTACGAGAGTGAGTTTGAGGTCAGTTAACTTTGTATCTTCAGCGCCATCATATATTTTGATGGCGACGTCCATATCTTTTGCTTTATCAAAAGTCTTTGAAAATCTGAAGTGTTCACTAAACTTGGATTCGAATTGTGCGCCGGAAATGGTTCGATAGTCTTTAAGTGACGAGTCCGGGGGGTGTTGTGTGTAGTCAGTTCTAAAGCTGAAAGTTTGGGCTATTAAACCTAGAATTGTCGACTTTGAAGTTCCATTTTTTCCGCAGATCACTGTTATTCTGTCGGCAAATTTGACGTTAACGTCGATTAGACCTCGAAACTTTTGAATGTTTATTTCGTGAATTTTTGTGATTTTGTTTTTCATGTCTGCCATTATTGAGCTCCGTGTCTGTGGTTTTTATACCTTTTGAAGAACCCAAATGACTTTTCCTATTATTATTCCTTCAAGATCTTCGCATGATATGTACTGGTCGGGCCATCGGGGGTTGTCAGAACGCAAAATGATGCCATTGCTTTCCCCTTGAAAGACTCTTTTTACGACAAGCCCAAAAGGTGGCCTGTTTACCAGATAGATATGTCCCTCTTCAAGTTGTCCATGAGCAGGGATGACACCGACACACGAGTCTTTGTGTATAGTGGGCTCCATGCTGTCACCGTTTACTTGGACTGCGCGCATGTTAGGGTGAAAGTAACTAGGTAAAATCTGTAGCATACGCTCAGGTTCGCTAAGGAAAAAATCAATTTCATGCCCTGCCCCTGCATGCGCGACAACCGGAATAGAGGGAAGTCCTTCAGCGTGCGGTATGGTTTCTTCCGGGGCATTTGGGGCGACACGCTTTATCGTAGGCGGCGGAAGGAAATCTTGTGCGCTATAGCCGAGTGCTTCAAGGTAGCGAAGCATGTTGGGAAAAGGAGCATTTGCTGCTTCTCGATTTTTATTTAGCCACTCGCCGATAAGGGCGCGATTCTTAACGCCCAAGATGCGCGCGATCTCGTCAAGCGTCTTCCCCTCCCTTTTCAGGGCTTGGACACCCGCGAGAACTGCTTGCCAAGCGTCTTGTGCGACTTTGTTCCACTTATCCATTTTTTTTAGGTAGCTGGTGGGAGTGTTTTCAGCAAGAAACAAAGTCGTTGTTTATTGATGTATTTGTTCTCTTGTGAGAACATGAGGTATGGAAAATGTTCTTGAGCAATTTCGAAAAAATCACGGGCTTTCATACGGGGCACTAGCCCTAGCCGCAGGCGTGTCTTCCCGTGGATCGGTGTACTGTCATTGCCAGGGGCGGCGCCGAATCTCAGCAGAGATGGCTATCCGTTACTCCGTTCGTCTTTCCATTCCGTTGTATTTAATTCGTCCAGACCTTTGGCCCCCACCCCGCGACGCGGCCTGACGGCATGGCATGCCCATGCTGCCGGGCCGCGTTGTCACTTCAACCCGCCTGCGGGCGGAACCAGGAGGCAGCATGCAAATGTTCGGGCGCTTCCACTTCTTCGAGCGCAAGGAGGCCAAGGGCTCACCTGTGCCGAGCATCCACGCCTACTTCGAGTTCCTGCACGAAGACCGGCCCGAGTTCTGGTTCCACGTGAAGGGCGTGGGCTCGCTGCGCTTCAAAAGGGTAAGCCGCACGCTCTACCAATTAGCTGAAGCGCGTCCGGAAGTTGGGCCACTCCTTTGCGCAGCAGATCAAGGGTGAGGGCTTTCAGGGCTTCTGCGGGGAGATTGGCGATGGCCGCCTTGAGCTTGCTGCGCTGTGGTTCGGGAAGCTCGGCCATAGCCGCCTTGGCGAGGAGAAGCTCGCGGATGGTGTCCTGCTCAAGGCGGATGGTGAAGGTTTGCTTCTGGGCGGTGTAGCCCCCGTGTTCGGAGATGGCGTCTTGGCCTTCCGAGGTAATTTTTGCCGTCAAGCATGTGCGGGGGCTGTCGTTGGTCTCAACGATCAAGCCGTCAATGAGTCCGTGCCCGTCGAGGTAGATCAGCGCCTTGTTGCAGGCATCGGGCTCGCCGTACTGGTGAAAATCTTTTGCCGCTACCTCTTCGGGGCTGGCCTCGTCCAAGTGCTTGAGGATGGCAATTTGAAGTTTGCTGAGCATGGTCCCTCCCTTGGTTGAAGGTTGGAGTGGCTACCGCCTCCATACCGAGGATTCGTGGCCGGGGGCAATCCGCCCCCGGCATTGCGGGCGGGAGGGTGATCCCCCGCTACAGTTGGCAGATGACCTTGGCGATGCGGCCCGGTTGCGTGGCGTCATAGTCAGCACGAGGGCCGGGAAACGGGATGTCTGTGAGTTCGATCTCCTCGATGTCCTCCAGTCGGTAGGTCCGCCAGCCAGCAACAGGGAACGGCGTGTCCGGGATGGGGGATTGATAGGACTTGAGCAAGAGCTTGCCGTTGGCGCTGAGTCCCAGAAGGTGTGGCTCGATCATGCATTCATGCTCTGCGCAGCGGACGAAAAGGCAGCAGCGGTTCCGGATGGCGGTACTGATGAGATCGTTCATGAGGTGCCCCGCGAGAATGAGTGTGCTGATGGGTAGTTATCTCTTCTTGTGGGGTAGGGCGGGCACACGGGCAAGGTCAATTATGCAGCATGATTTTTACAGGACGCGGGGCGCTGCTGCCGGTGGAGGCTGGTCGGGTGCTGGCGATGCAGCATCCTGCATCAAGGGTGCATCGGCAGCCGTAGCTGGTACTCGGCGCACAAGCGCGCCCCATGCCCTCCCGCGTGGTAACGCAGAGCCGTTGCAACCACGGCATCAAGCAACGAGCCGGACAACGCGGGGGAGGGGAGCAGGACGGATCGCCAGTCCACGTCTCCCGGCGAGGTCAGGCGGACCAGGGCGACGTGGTTGCCGTTCAGGCACCGGCGGCTGGTGACGTGGACATGCACCTTCTTTTCCATGCTCACACGTTACCCCGACATGCGCCAAGAGAAAATGAAACTTGTCAGGAGGTTGTTTAATGCGCGCGTTGGAAGATGTGATCGCGGACATGGTGGAGAACTCGGGGCGTACCCTGACGGCCATCGCCGCCGAGATCGGCAAGCACAAGTCCGCGCTCTCGCGCGAGCTTTCCCCCTATGACGCGGGCGCTAAGCTCGGCGTCGAGTCGTTGGTGCCGCTGATGCGCGCCTGCCGCTCCGTGGCCCCGCTGGAGGCGCTGGCCGGGTTCATGGGCTACGGGTTGCGCCCCCTTGGCGGCGAGCCGGATGGCCGGAGCATGGAGGACGAGTGCCTGCAAGGCTACGAGGCCGTGACCGACTTCATCAAGGCCGCGCGGGCCGGGCGGCACTACACCGACCTCATGCCCAGGCTGCGCGCCGCGCTCAAGGAACTGGAGGACGTGGTTGTGCGCGCCAGAGACCGGGACAGCGGCGCAGGGTAGGTGCTCTCCGTGCCGCGTGGTGTGGTTGCGGACTGTGGAGCCAATCTGGCTGCGACGCAGTGGTGCGCGGCCCGAAAAGAGAGAAGCCCCCGTGGTGCAGACGGAGGCTCCTCAGAGAGGGAGTACATCGGAGGTGATGTGCTCTCAAGATGTGTAGTGTCCACTTCTGGTGCGGTCAACATGAATTGCTGATGTTGCGCAATAACCACAAAGGGATACGCAAGGCGGGATAGCGCGGCGGTGACGCCGTGTGCCCATGCATGAAGGGGGCGCGTGTGACGGGACAGTACAGGCAGCGTGAAGTCCAATTAGCGGGCGATTCCCGGCACTGCGATGCAGGAGTGGCAAGCCTGCGTGCGTCCGGGGTTGGTCGCTCCCCTGCGCGGGGCGATGCTCAGGGCGTGCCCTGTGGATGCCCCTACCGCCCCAAGTCGCCCGAGCAGATCGGCTACACGACGCCGGAGGCTGCCCGCGCCGCGTATCTCCGCTATCCCCACCTGCGCCCGTGCCCCTTCACCAAGCCACCCTGGCAGTGGCTGCACGTCGAGTGGTGCAAGACCCGTTGCTGGGGGAGGAGGGGGCAGGAGCCGGAGGGGAGGGGGAGAGGGGGGCACCCTGTCCGGTGAGGGCGCTTGTATTCATAACCGTTAAAAGACGCGTCCGAGGTTCACAGGTAGTTGGGTGCGGACGGCAGGGTGCATTTTTTCGCCGACGCTAAAAGACGCGCGGCAAGGGCACAGCTATTCGGGTGTGAAGGGCAGGGTGTGTTTTTGGAGATTTTACACCCTGCAATACAAAGGAAAAAAGTGTGCTATAGCCCGAGAGATTGCCCTTCGACCGGCGTCTTTTTCAGGTGAGGCGCAGATCGTTTGCATAGCGTGCGCTGGTTCCGGAAATCCGGGGCCGGACATGCGAGGGTGGTCATGAAGTTGGAAACGACGCTCACGTGGACGCGGTACGACGGCACGCCGGGCACATTGCCCGAAGTGGGTCAGAGCGTGCTGCTTGAACGGGGCGGAAGGGTGCTGCCTGGCGCGGCCCGGCTGTACTCCCTCCCCTCCGCTGGGCGGTTGTGGTTGTGCCGCGACGAATGGTTGGCCCTTGCCCATGGTGACCTGTGGGCGCCGTGGCCAGATGCGCCGACACGAAGGCGGTGAGGTTACCCTTGAGCCTTGGCGTTTTCTTCCTCGGTTCGCATTTCAAGCGCTTCGCTGGCGCAAGCCTGAAGAGCCTCGATTATTGCCGGGATGTCTTCAGGAGCCAGAACAACTAGGGCCTCATCCTGCATTTCAAAGTTCTTCTGGCGAATCGTGACCGTAAGCTGATCATTCACGAAAATTTCTGTCTCCGGTCGGTAGTGAAGCTTGAAGGACATGCTTTTCCCTCCTTGGGGGTTTTCTGATGAACAGAGGATATATCAAGGTTTGGCGCAAGCTGGAAGACAGCGGAATCATGGCTAATGCAGAGGTGTGCCAGCTTTTCCTGTACCTGATGCTCAAAGCGTCGTCCAAGCCGCGCAAGCAGTTGGTGGGTACCACCTCCGTTGAGCTTCTTCCGGGGCAAGTCATCATCGGGCGCAAGCGATTAGCTGCGGACCTTTGCTCGACCGAAAGGAAGGTTCGGACCTGTCTGGCAACGCTTGAAAGTATGGGGATTATCGCCCAGCAGGCGACCAACAAGTTTACCGTGGTTTCCCTTGTGAACTGGGGAAGATATCAGGCTGAAAGATCAGCAGGCGACCAGCAGATTGACCCGCAAGGTGGCCAGCTATCCGGCCAGCACACGACCAGCAGGCGGCCAGCAAGCGACCAGCAGACGACCACAAACAAGAATTTAAGAATGGGAGAAGAGAAGAATAAAGGCACCCCCCCTACCCCCCCGTTGGGGGGTGGAGACGGGTTGGGACCGGTCGATTCTCTCCCTTCCGAAGAGCCTGATGTGCCAGAACCGCCTCGCCATGTCCCGGACATTGAGCTTGAGCAGTTCCTCGAAGCCTACCCCGAGCGCGCCCGGCAGCCGATCTACGCCGTCTTGCCGTCGTGGTTGGCCATGAAGAAGGCCAGGGCGTACCCCGGCCTCCCCCGGCTCTTCGATGCCTTGTCCGAGTGGGAGAACAGCGAGCAATGGGCCAAGGAGGGTGGACGGTTCATCCCGTCGCCCCAGAAGTTCCTCTCCGGGCGGTTTTGGCTCAACAAGCCGCCACGGTCGCCGGACCCGTACGCCAACCTGCGGGGCAAGTCGTTCCACGAGATCAACACCGCCGACTATGAGGCCAGGCTGGCCAGAGAAGCAGAGCAGACGGAGGTACGGGCATGAGCAAGGCAACGCCACGGAACATGGGGCGGACGGCATTCGAGGCGCTGGTGAGCGATGTCTACGCGGGGTTCGGGTGCAACCCGCCCGGCGAGCGTTCCCGCGACATCTGGTTCGAGCAGTGCGGGCATGTCCCGTCGGGGCCACCGCTGGAGTGGATTCGGCAGCGTCTGCTCGACGGCGCCACGCTGCCGCGCAACCTCGGTCAGGCCATCCGCGTGTTGTGGGAGGAGTGGCAGGCCAACCACCCCGAGCAGGTGGTCAGCGATTCCCGCTGCTGCTCCGAGTGCGATGTGCCGGGCGTGATCTTCGCCTGGGCACCGGCCCGCGATCCGCGCACCGGAGCGGACACGTGGCAGCGCCTGGTCCGCCGGTGCCGGTGCCATCCCGGCGGCAACGGGGAGACGCGGCGCGACATCGAGGCGCTGGGACTCATGGTCATGCCGCGCGGCTACGTGGGCGGCACCGTGGCCTTCGAGCGCGAACGCCTCGGGCTCTACCCGGACAGGGGCAACCATGGCGTGCCGGTGCCGCGCGCAGTGCGGGCCTTCGAGCGTGGCGGCATGGACTGGCAGGAGCGACCGGAGCACGAGCGGGCACGCGCCGAAGCCCTGGCGGGGGCCGCACGATGAGTACGGTCAGCGCAGCAGAGATCAAGGCGGCTGGGGGGCTGGAAAAGTGGATGCGCAACCGCGCGCCGGTGCAGGCAGCGCCACCCGTGCAGCGCCCGGCAGGTGTCCCGGCGCCGGTGAAGGCCAAGGGGCGGCTACCCGCGCCCGGCCGGACCTACCGCAGCGAAGGGATGAATCAGACCGAGGCCCGGTATGCCGAGCATCTGGCCGCCCTCGAACGGGCGGGCAAGATCGTGGGCTGGGACTACGAGGGGCTCAAGCTGCGGCTCGCCGACAAGACGTTCTACACGCCCGACTTTCTCGTGATTCGGGCGAGTGGCGCTGTCGAGCTTCACGAGGTGAAAGGGCACTGGGAAGATGATGCCCGCGTGAAGATCAAGGTCGCGGCCAAGCAGAAGCCTTGGTTTACGTTCGTAGCCGTGAAGCCCGGCAAGCGCGGTGAGTGGGAAGTGGAGAGGTTCTGATGCCCGGATCAGCAGGCGCGGGCCGTACCGGCGGAAGGATGCGGACGGATATGGAGCAGATCGTCGCCCTTGTCGCGCTGCACGATGGACAGGTCGTAGGCGGATTGCAGGTTCATCCAGAAGGCCGCGCTGGTCCCGAAGAACCGGGCAAGCCGCGCCGCCGTGTCGGCGGTGACGCCGCGCCGCTGGTGGACGATGTCCGAAATGCGGGTGGCGGGCACCCCAAGCGCCACGGCAAGGGCATGGGCCGTGATGTTCAGGGGCTTCAGGAATTCCTCGTTCAGAATTTCGCCGGGGTGGGTGCGGATGCGCATGGCGGTATCCTCAGTGGTAATCCACGATTTCGACATCATGGGCGGCCCCGTCGCGCCAGACGAAGCATATGCGCCATTGGTCATTGATTCGGATGCTGTGCTGCCCCTGCCGGTCGCCCTTGAGTGCTTCGAGGCGGTTGGCCGGAGGGATGCGCAGGTCGTCAAGGCATGCGGCGGCGTCGAGCATGTCGAGCTTGCGCAGGGCAACGCTGGTGAAGGCCCTGAACCTGCG
This sequence comes from Nitratidesulfovibrio sp. SRB-5, assembly GCF_019931275.1. Classification (NCBI taxonomy): domain Bacteria; kingdom Pseudomonadati; phylum Thermodesulfobacteriota; class Desulfovibrionia; order Desulfovibrionales; family Desulfovibrionaceae; genus Nitratidesulfovibrio; species Nitratidesulfovibrio sp. SRB-5. The sequence continues at coordinate 356,343 of NZ_JAIOTY010000002.1, forward strand.
GGTTGGCGCGCCCTCGAAGAGCGCCCGTGTTTCCTTGCAGCGGAACGATGCGATCATTTTCCGTCCAGCGTTTACCGTTTGTCGTTAAATTAAGGGGGGCGGTCATGTCTGTCAACATGCGGTCCGGAGTGGTGCCGGATACCATGGAAATGCGCGCGAGCGCCGGGAGGAAGTGCTGATGGCGAGGCCGAGGAACGTGGTGCCCTGTCCCCTGTGCGGGGCGGCGTTGCGCTTGCTGCGCACGTCGGTGGCCGGGCCGGATGACCGGGACTCAGACTACCTGTGCGAGGTGTGCGGGTTCACGGGGCGGCGGAGGGAGTTGATCCAGGGGGATTGGATCAGGTGTACGCCGCCGGTGGCGGCAGAGGCGTCTGCCGAGAGTTAGCCAGCCAACGTCGGTTAGGACCGATGTTCTATGCGCGTTGCAACGTCTCCGGCTGACTGATAACGCTTTGGCGAAAAGGAGGCTTGCCGTGAAGGTAGTTGGGAGTCGCGCGTTGTTGTTGGTCGTCATGTTATGGTTCGCCGTGCCAGCTATGGCCGGTCCGTTTGGGACGAATATGGGCGACAGGCTGGAGAAATTTCCGGGTGCTGTTGCTAGTGGGGATACTCCATTTTGGTACAGCATGACAAATGTGCCCAAGCCGCACTCATTATTTGAAAGCTACCTTGCAGGAGTGCATCCGGAAATTGGGCTTGCCGTTATTGTAGGTCTTTCGCACACTTTTCGTAATGACAGGTTTGGATCATCTGTGCGGACTTCTTTTGATTCTCTAAAGAAACAACTTGATTCAATCTATGGAGAAGGGAAACTCTTAGATGTGCTGCGCTATGGTTCTATATGGAAAGAGCCTAATGAATGGGTTGCTTCCATAAGTCATAACGAGCGAACATATGCATGCTATTGGACAAAGTCTGGAAAAGCTAGACTAAAAGATAATATCGATGGAATTATGCTTTCCGTCAAAGCGCAATCTGGAGATTCAGCATATATTGTGTTGCGATATGAATATGAAAATATGAATAGATTTCAAACTCTTTATGAACAGTCTGAAAAGGACTCGTTGTGAGGTTAAGGTATGAAAAAATATATTATATGCGTAATTTTGCTTCTGTTTGGCGTAGCAATATCTGCGGTGTTCTTTATATCGACAGAAAACAAAATTTCATCACAAGAAATACAGAGCGACATCGACGCGTTGAATAAGGAAATTGCGGGTAGAAAAGCAGAGTCGAGCAGGTATGGCGGAGCATTAAAGGTAATTCTCGATGCGCAAATTCTCATTCACGAAAACACATTGGCCGCGTTGATGGCTAAGAAAGCAAGTCTCATTCACCGAGTGCAATTGGTATATCCATCTTCAAGGCTGAAACCAACAGGTGGAGCAGCTGGTGATAAGGAGAGCTACATTGCAGTTCTGGAAAAAGAGATGGTAAAAATGCGCGGAGCCATCTCCGCTGATGAACAAGAGTTGAGTTTATATTCCGGTGGATTAATTCAGGTCGTCATCCTTATGCGTAAGGCGCAACATCAAGTGACACTGGCAGCTCTTGAACATCGATTGATGGCAGCGAAGTACGACTTCCCCGTCTTGTTGGCTCTAGATGGCGAGGGGGAACGGATTTCTCCGGATGGTTCACAGGTGGTATCTGATCCTGAAAAGGACAAGGGCGCGTTGTAGGCACTCTTGCATTCAGCCCAAGAGGCAACGCTAGCCAGCTAGGGGGGCGACCTCGAATCCTTCTGCTGGGGCGAAGCTCTGCAAACGACTAGGCCCCCGGTGAACCGGGGGCCTTTTGCGTGTGTCGAGTCCTCCGACTTCATGCGTAGAAACCCCCGGTTTCTACACCAGCCTTCCTTGATCCCCTCCCGCCCCCCCGCGCTACGCTTCTCCCAAACAGGAGCGCAGCCATGGCTATCCCGCGCGGCATCCGCAACAACAATCCCGGCAACATCCGGCACGGTGACAAGTGGAAGGGCCTCGCCCCGACCCAGGGCGATCCCGACTTCTGCACGTTCGCCACGCCCGAATACGGCATCCGCGCGATGGCCGTCCTCCTGCTCAACTACCAGCGCAAGCAAGGGCTCAAGACAGTCCGGCAGATCATCTCGCGCTGGGCACCCCCGACCGAGAACAACACCGAAGCCTACATCCGCCACGTCGCGGAGCGCCTCGGCGTCGGCCCTGACGAGCCCATCGTCGTCGCCGATGTGCTGCCCACGCTCGTCGCCAGCATCATCCGGCACGAGAACGGCCAGCACCCCTATGACACGGCCACCATCGGGCGCGGGATCGACATGGCGGTGGAGAGGGCCTAGCCATGGCGTTTTTGCTTAACGGTCTGCGTCGCAAGCTCCTGGCAGCCGGTGCGGTGGCCCTCGTTGTCGCCGTTCTCGGTGGGGCTATCTACATCCGCGAAATGCAGATCAGGGCGCTCCGGGCCGAACTTTCCGAGGCGCAGAGCACTGCGGAAACCCTCCGGGCGTCCAATGCCGCCTACGCGACCTCGCTCAAGGCCATGGAATCCGAGATCGCCAAGCGGGACACGCTCCTTGCCGAGCGGGATCAGCGCATCAACGACATCAACGCCCGGCGGGCCGCTGACCGTCGGACATGGCAGGAGGCCCTGCGCAATGACCAGACCGTACGCGATTGGAACGCTGTGCCTCTGCCTGATGCTGTGCGGGGCCTGTTCCGCGAATAGGCGGGAGGTCGTGGCCGTGCCCGAAACCGTCAGGCTCACGCCGCCCGCCACGCTCATGCAGGAGACTCCGACACCCGACCCGCCCGTGTGGGACGGGGCAACCAATGGTGACCTCCTGGACTACGCGCAGGACAGCCGAGCGGCCCTGGGCAGGTGCAATGCCGACAAGGCAGGGATGCGGAAATGGGCGGGCACCGAATGAACGAGATCAAGGATTGGCTCACCAGCATGTGGCTCGTGCTGGCCCTCTCCGTGGCCGGAGGCATGGCCCGCGCAGCCAAGTGTGGAGAGAAAAGCCTGTGGGGCTGGTTCTGCTCCATCGTCGTCGCCCTCTTCGCCGGGGTTGTGACCAACCTGATGCTGGTGGACCTGACATCTCTACCGGAGACAGCCCGCGTCGCATGCGCGTCCGTCTCCGCGTACTCCGGCGGTGCCGTGCTGGATGCATTGCAGGGACGGATTGCCGAGGTGATCGGCGCACTCCTCGGAAGCCGGACGGGCACCGGCAAGACCGGGGGAAACGAGGAATAGTTCTCGGGCCGCCGCCACGGGCTGCGTTGGTGCGCGGAGCCGTGGGGCACAGGGGCGGGGCCACGCCCGAAGGCAACAACAACCCGCCCCTGCCAACATGACGAGCGAACGCCCATGCACAGACACCTTCGCACTCCAGCGCCGCATCCTTGCGACAGCCCTGACGCCCACCGAACGGCTCGTCGGGCTCGTGCTGGCGCTCTCGCTCGATGCGCGCTCCGGGCGCGCACGCATTTCCCAAGCCAGGCTGGCGGAACTCTGCGGGGTCACCGTCAGGACCGTCCGGCGCGCTGTGGCCACACTTGTGGTCTCCGGACTCTTCGTCTCCCAGCGCACAGGGCGCTCCTCCGTGCTGAGGGCTGCAAGCCCTCCGGAGGGTGGAAAGAGAGGTGGAATAGTGGAGAGGACACCCGTGTCCGCTCTGATAGGACACCAGTGTCCTATCGGCCCCCATACATGGGGCCTCGACACCACCTACAGCACCCTCGCCGAAGAGCGATGCAAGCGGGAGGCTAGGAGGCGCACATGAGCACCCTCCGGCCCCTCAAGCACTGTCGGCATCCCGGTTGCCGGGCCCTGACCCGCGACGCCTCGGGCTACTGCCCACCGCACGCCGAAGCGGCGCGAGTCCGAGCGGCTGAACGCGAGGCCCGGCAGGACAAGGCAAGGGGAAGCGCTGCCGCACGTGGCTATGGCCGGGCATGGCGGGCCATCCGCGCCCAAGTGCTCCGCGAGGAGCCGCTCTGCCGTGCCTGTGCAGCCCAAGGCCACCCCGTACCTGCCACCGACGTTGACCACATCGTGAGCAGGGCGCGCGGCGGAACGGACGACAGGGCGAACCTCCAACCCCTTTGCCACCGGTGCCACACCGCCAAGACCAACCGCGAGGACGGCGGGCGGCCAAGGGGAGGGGGAGGGTAAATCTTTGAGTGGGCAACCGGTAGACCGGAGTGGTCTCCCGATTTCGCGCGATGTCAAAACTGAGGACCAAAAGTGGCGACAGGACGGAAGCAGAAACCACGCACCCTGAAGGTGCTCCAGGGCACTTTCCGCAAGGACCGGGCAAACGAGGCCGCGCCTGAACCATCGGCGGTGGTGGCGAACGCCCCTGCGTTCCTTTCGGGACGGGCGCTGGTGTGGTTCGGGGTGCTCTGCGCCAAGCTCTCGCCGTTGGGCCTAGCCTCCGAGACTTTCGAGGAAACGCTGGGCCTGCTGGCCGCCCGTCTTGCCGAGATCGAGGAGCTTGAGCGGTTCATCCGCGAGAACGGTCGCTCGTATACCACGACCACCGCGCAGGGTGACGTGATGTGTCGGCCTTATCCGGAGGTGGCCATGCTGAACGAGGCGCGCAGGCATGCGCAGTCGCTGGCCGCCGAGTTCGGGCTTACCCCCGCGTCGATTGGCCGCGTGGGCCGTCCGCAGAAGGGCCAGAGCGACGAGAACCCGTGGGGGGCATTCGGTGGGTAGGCAGTGCGCCAAGAGCTACGCGGAGCGGGTGCATGCATACGCGCATGCCGTGGTGGCCGGGAAGGCCGTCGCGGGCAGGCGGGTTGTGTTGGCCTGCAAGCGGCATCTGTCCGACCTCGCAGCGGTCGAGGGAGGCGGAAGCCCCTATGCGTTCTCTGCCGAGAAGGCCAACCGGGTCTGCGCCTTCGCCGAGAACATGGTCCACGTCAAAGGAAAGTGGGCTGGGCAGCGGGTGCGCCTGGAGGAGTGGCAAGTCTTCCTGCTGGGGTGCCTGTTCGGGTGGGTCCGGGAGGATGGCTTGCGCCGGTTCCGCGAACTCTACGCCGAAATCCCGCGCAAGAACGGCAAGTCGATGCTCGGGGCCATCATCGGCAACTACCTGCTGGTAGCCGACGCAGAACCCGGTGCCGAGGTCTACTCGGGGGCCACCACGCTCGACCAGGCGCTGGAGGTCTTCCGACCCGCGTGGATGATGACCCTGCGGAACCACGCCTACCGGGAGCATTTCGGGATCGACCTTGGTGGCACGGAGAAGAACCCCGGCACCATCTACCAGTTGGCGACCGCCAGCCGTTTCGAGGCCGTGGTGGGCAAGCCCGGTGACGGGGCCAGTCCGCACGGGGCTCTCGTGGACGAGTTCCACGAGCACAAGACGCCGGACCTCTACGACACCATGAAGACCGGCATGGGCGCGCGTACGCAGCCCCTGCTGGTGGTTATCACCACGGCGGGGGTGGATACCTCCGCGCCCTGCTACGAGCACCGGGACCGGCTGGCCAAGGAGTTGGAGGCAGGCGCACTCGATCCGACCGTGCTGGTGATCATGTTCGGCGTGGATGAGTCCGACGACTGGAAGGACTTCGGGGTGTGGCGCAAGGCCAACCCGAACTTTGGCGTGAGCCTGCATGAGGACTACCTGCGCGACCGCTACCGGGAGGCCATGACCAGCCCGGCGCGCCGCAACATCATCCTGTGCAAGCACCTGAACAAGTGGATGAACGCGGGGCAGGCGTGGACCGACATGGTGAAGTGGGCAGAGTGCGCGGCCCCCGGCATGCGCATCGAGGACTTCGCCGGGCACCGGGCCTGGCTCGGGCTCGACCTCGCCAGCCGTACCGACGTGGCTTCCCTCCTGGCCGTGGTCGAGGATGGCGCGCTGCTGCGGGTGTTCGCCCGGCACTACCTGCCGAGCGATACCGTGGAGAAGCCGCACAACGCCCATTACCGGAGCTTCCGCGATGTGGGTGCGCTCACCGTGTCCGACGGGGCACGTACCGACTTCGGCCAGATCGAGGATGACATGCGCGCATGGGCCGACCTGCTGGACGTGCAGGCCATCGGCTACGACCCGCGCGAAGCGACGTTCCTCATGGACCGGGTAGCCCGCTGGGCCGCGTTCGACATCGTGGAGGTCACACAGGGGCCGGGCAACCTGAGCGAACCCATGAAGGAACTCGAAGCGCGCATCGCCTCCTGCACCATCCGGCATGCCGATGATCCGGTGCTCACGTGGATGATGGGCAACGTGGTGCTCAAGCAGGCGCGCGGCGGCGGGCCGGTGAAATACTTCTACCCGACCAAGGAGCGCGAGAGCTCCAAGATCGACGGTGCCGTTGCCCTGATCATGGCGGTTGGACGTGCCCTTGCCGCCCCCGCCGAGGAACCGGAAATCTTCGCGGAGGTCTGGTGATGGGCTGGTTGTCCCGCTTGTTCCGGCGCGAAGGGAAGGGCACCCGCATGACCTCCTACGACCTGTTGGCGGAGGTGCTGGGTGGGGTTTTGGCCAAGAGCGGCATCCACGTGACGGCGGCTACGGCCATCCAATGCACTGCGGTGCTCGCTTGCGCCCGCGTCATCGCCAACGGCCTCGCACAGGTGCCGTTCAAGCTCTACCGGGCGGATGGCCGGACCCGGATGGAGGCGTCGGCCCACCCGCTGTTCTCCCTCGTAGCCCATGGCCCCAACGAGTACCAGACCAGCTTCGAGTTCCGGCACATGCTCGGACTGCATCTTAGCCTGACCGGCAACGCCTTCGTCTGGTTGAACCGCGTGGGCGACCGCATCGTCGAGATGCTGCCGTACCAGCCGGGCTCCGTGACCGTCACGCGCAACGGATGGGAGATCACCTACGACCTCTCGACCAAGGACGGAAAGCGGGTGCGGGTGCCTGCGGAGGACATGTGGCATCTCCGCTGGTTGTCCTGGGATGGGGTGTGCGGACTTGATGGTGTGCGGCAGGCGCGCGAGGCCATCGGGCTTGCCCTGGCCACGGAAGAACACGGTGCCCGCCTTTTCAAGAACGGAGCCCGGATGTCGGGCCTACTTACGACGGAAATCAACCTGACGCAGGAGCAGCGCAAGGAACTGCGCGAGGCCTGGCAGTCGGCCCACGGTGGGAACGAGAACGCCTTCAAGACCGCGATCCTCGGCGGCGGCATGAAGTGGTTTCCCCTCGTGTCGCCCAACGATCAGGCCCAGTTCCTCGAAACCCGACGGCACCAGGTCGAGGAGGTTTGCCGGGCCTTCGGCGTGCTGCCCATCATGGTCGGTCACTACGACAAGGCCAGCACCTACGCCAGCGCCGAACAGATGTTCCTCCAGCATGGCGTGCATACCCTTGGCCCCTGGTACGCCTGCATCGAGCAGAGCGGCACGCAGAAGCTGCTGACGCCGGAGGAAAGGGCAAAGGGCTACTACCTGCGGTTCAACGCCAACGGTCTCATGCGCGGGGCCGCGCGGGACCGGGCGGAATTCTACACCCGGCTCTACGGTGTGGGGGCCTTGTCCCCCAACGACATCCGGGAGCTTGAAGACATGAATCCCTATGAGGGCGGCGACGAATACCGGGTGCCGCTGAACATGGTGGAACCCGGCTCCGCGCCGGAACGCACGGAGGGAAGCGATGGAAAGGCTTAGCTTCGGCCTGCTCGACCTGAAACTCGCCGAGGGCGCCGGCCAGGATACCGCCTCCATGACGTTCAGCGGGTATGGCGCGGTGTTCGGGAACATGGACGCCTATGGCGATGTGATCGCCAAGGGCGCGTTCACCAAGACCATCGCGGAATTCAAGACCTCGGGCGTGTGGCCCGCCATGCTCCTCCAGCACGGCGGGTGGGGCATCGGGGCCGACGACTTCACGCCGGTCGGTGTGTGGACCGAAATCCGCGAGGACGGGCACGGGCTCTACGTGGAGGGCACGCTGGCCGACACGCCGCGCGGCCGGGAAATCTACACACTGATGAAGATGAAGCCGCGCCCGGCCATCAACGGGATGAGCATCGGCTACATCGCCAAGGAATGGGTTGCGCGGTCGAAGCCGGAGGAGCCGCGGCGCACCCTCACCGCCATCGAACTTGTCGAGGTGTCTCTCGTGACCTTCCCGGCCAACGGAAAGGCTCGGGTCACCGGGGTCAAGAGCGACGGCGACTGCCCCACCATCCGGGAAGCGGAATTGGCCCTGCGAGAAGCCGGGTTTTCGAGGAAACAGGCGAAGCTCATCCTTGCGGATGGCTTCAAGGGCTTGCCTCTGCGGGACGCTGAGGAAGGCGACGTTGACGAACTTGCCGCCATGGTGCGGCGGAACATCGACGCCCTCCGGGCGTAGCGGAGACACAGCATGAGCGAGGAAATCAAGCGCCTGCTCGAACAGCAGGGGACGGCCTTCGAGGAGTTCAAGAAGGCCAACGATGAGCGGCTGAAGGCCATGGCCGAAGGCAAGGCCGTCTCGGAACTCGAAGCCAAGGTCGAGAAGGCCAACGCCGAACTTTCCCGTCTGGGGAAGGAACTGGACGACCTGGCCAAGAAGGCCAACCGCCCCGGTGCGGGCGGCGACGAGGAAGCCCAGCTTCACGCCGAGCACAAGGCGGCGTGGAACCGCTGGGCGCGCAAGGGTGACGAGACCGGCCTGGCCGAGATCGAGGCCAAGGCCATCAGCGTCGGCACCCCCGCCGATGGCGGCTACGCGCTGCCGATCGAGCAGGACAAGGAGATCACGCGCCTCCTGCGCGACGAGTCCCCCATGCGCCAGGTGTGCCGCGTCGTGACCATCGGGACCGAGGAGTACCGCAAGCTGGTGAACCTCGGCGGTACGGCTTCGGGCTGGGTGGGTGAGAAGTCCGCTCGCCCGGAAACCGGCACGCCGACTCTGGCCGAGCTCAAGCCCGTGATGGGCGAAGTCTACGCCAATCCGGCTGTTACCCAGAAGGCCCTCGACGACCTGTTCTACAACGTCGAGGCCGAATTGGGCGCGGACATCGTGACCGAGTTCGCGGAGCAGGAAGGTGCAGCCTTCATCCACGGTGACGGTGCCAACAAGCCCAAGGGGCTTCTGGCCTACCCCCAGAGCGCGGAGCCCGACGGCGAACGCGACTTCGGCACGCTCCAGTTCCTGACCACGGGCGTTGCCGGTGGCTTCAAGGCCCGCACCGCCGACGTGAACCCTGCCGATGACCTGATCGACCTCATCTACACCCTCAAGAAGGGGCACCGGTCCGGCGCCACGTTCATGATGAACGGGAAGACGCAGGCCACGGTGCGGAAGTGGAAGGACGCCGAGGGCAACTACATCTGGTCGCCGAGCCTCCAGGCTGGCCAGCCCGCCATGCTGCTTGGCTACGGGGTCACCGAGAACGAGGACATGCCCGACATCGGGGCCGGTGCCATCCCCATCGCCTTCGGCAACTACTGGCGCGGCTTCTGGATCATCGACCGCATCGGCATTCGCAGCCTGCGCGATCCGTTCACCAACAAGCCCTACGTGCATTTCTACACCACGAAGCGCGTGGGGAGCATGTTGGCGGATTCCCAGGCCGTGAAGCTCCTGAAGCTGGCCGCGTAACGGTAAAGGCCGGGGTCGAGAGGCCCCGGCCGCACAGGAGATCCCATGCAGAAGATCACGCTGAAAGAATCGTTCCGCTACTGGCGCAACGGATGCTGGCCCGAGGACTACCCCGCTGGTGTCGTGAAGGTGGACGCCGAGGTTGCCGCGCAGGCCAGGGCCGCCGGTGTCGTGGCCGAAGACGCCAAGAACAGCAAGCACGCCGGGGGGCAGGAGCAGAAATGATCATCCGCCGTGTCGCCGCTCCCCGCATCGAGCCCGTCACCCTTGGCGAGGCCAAGGCCCATTGCCGGGTAGAGGTCTCCGAGGATGACGCGCTGTTGACCGCGCTCATCGTCGCGGTGCGGGAGCAGGGCGAGACGCTGACCGGGCAGGTCTTCGTGGACTCGCTCTGGACGATCACCATGCCCGGCCCGCTGGTGGGCCCGGTGCTCCTGCCTCTTGCTCCCGTGCGTGAGGTGGAGGCCGTGACCGTGGACGGGGCGGAGGTGGACCGGGGGCTCTATTCCCTAGTCCCCTCCGGTCTGTCCCCGCAGGAGCATCCCGTGCGGGGGACGTTCACGCCACTGCCGGGCTTTCCCGATGGGGCCGAGGTGACGGTACGCGTGAAAGCGGGCTGGCCGGTGGAAGGAGATGAGGAGAACGCTCGGGCCACGACGCCCCACGCAATCCGGCAGTGGATGCTGGTGCGCATCGGTGGGCTGTATGCCCAGCGCGAAACCTTCATTACCGGGACGCTGGTGACCCGCATGACCCGCGACTTCGTGGACTGCCTACTCGACCCCTACGTGATGGTGGGAGCCTGATCATGCGCGCCGGACTGCTGCGTCATCGCATCACGCTCCAGGCCCCTATGCACCAGCCGGGGGAATGGGGCGGGGCGGACGCCACGGAATGGCAGGACGTGGCCACCGTGTGGGCTGCTGTGGAGCCGATTGCCGGGCGTGAGTTCTTTGCGGCGGCGCAGGCGCAATCCGAGGTGACGCACCGGGTGCGCATCCGGTGCCGGAGCGGCGTGCGGGCCGACATGCGGGTGTCGTTCGGCGGGCGGGTGCTGACCATCGACGCGGTGCTGCCCCTTGATGGGGGTGAGATGCACCTGATGTGCAAGGAGATGAACTGATGCCGCTCATTCCCGTGAGCTCCGTGACCGTGGACATCCCGGACGAGGCCGTGGCCGAGCAGGTGCGCGCGATGCTCGATCCCGAGCTTGCGATGCTTGCGGAACTCATCGCGTCCGACGCCCGAAACACGGCGGCATTCGCCGACAAGACCGGGAAACTGCGCAAGTCGATCAAGGCCCAGAAGTCCAAGTTCGAGGGGGGCGGCTACATCGTTGTCGCCCGCGCGCCGCATGCGCACCTCGTGGAGTTCGGACACGCCATGATCGACGCGAACGGCCGGACCGTGGGGCATGTCCCGGCGCATCCCTTCCTGCGCCCGGCGCGGGACAGGCGTGTGCGGGCCGCCCTGCATGAGATTCAGGCCCGACTCGGGGGTGCCTACGATGAGCGGGGTTGATTTCGAGCAGGTGATGCAGGCCGCCCTTGCGGCGGATGCGGGCGTGGCCGGGATCGTGTCCCGGCGCATCTTCCCGCTGTCCGCGCCCAAGGGCGCGCCGCTGCCGTTCATCACCTACCAGCGGGTGAGCGGAGCCCCGGAGGCGGTTCTGGATGGGGACGCGCCGTGCGAGCGCATCAGCATCCAGATTGACGCCTGGGCCAAGACCTATCCCGAGGCAAAGCGGCTGGCGAAGGCGGTGCGCGGCGTGATGACCGGTGCCGAGTTTGCCGCCGAACTGGACGAGGATCGCGACCTCTCGGACGAGGAGGCGCGTGTTTGCCGTGTTTCCATGGACTTCATCGTGTGGGCGTAGCCCGGAGGATTCACCATGGCCAAGAAGTACACGCTGTCGAAGGGCTCCGTGCTCAAGCTGGGGGACGGTGCCGAACCGGAGGTGTTCACCACCCTGCCCGGCCTGACCAAGCTCTCCATCGACGGCATCTCCAAAGACGACATCGACGTGACCGACCTTGAGTCGGACGGCAAGGAGTATGCGCCGGGTCTGGCCGATTACGGCTCGTTCAGCGCCGAGGGTATCTGGGACGACACCAACGCCCAACATCTGGCCCTGCTCGACCTGCTGGGTAGCGGCGAAGTGCAGAACTGGCAGGTGGTCACGTCGGCCGGAACCAAGTGGGGTTTCTCTGGCTACGTGAAGTCGCTGCCCCTTAACTGGGAAACCAACAACGTGCAGCGGTTCTCCCTGACCATCAAGGTTTCCGGCAAGGTGACGCGCCTTGCCGCCTAAGGAGCAGATCATGGGCCTGACGAGAGATGACATCCTGAAAGCGCAGGACTTGCCCACGGCCGTCGTGGATGTGCCGGAGTGGGGCGGACAGGTGACGCTGCGCGGGTTCAGCGCAGCCGCCCGCGACAACCTCGCCAAGCGCGGGACCGACGACACCGGCGGCGTGGAGATCAGTAACGCCGAGTTCCTCGCGCTTTGCCTGGTGGATGACGAGGGCGTGCCGCTGTTCGCGCCCGAGGACGCGGACACGACCCTTGGCCGCAAGAACCCCGAAGTGATCGACCGGCTGTTGCAGGAAGCCATCCGGCTCAACGGCCTGCATGCCGGAGCCGTGGAGGAGGCCGAAAAAAACTCCTAGCGCGCGGGGAGAGGGCATTCGCCTTCTCCCTTGCGCTCGAACTGGGGATGACGGTCGGTGAAATGCTGCGGCGCATGAGTAGCGCCGAGTTCACCGAATGGATGGCGTTCTGCGCCATTCGGCGGCGTCGGGAAGAGACCGGCTTCGCCAACGACGACGAAGCGATCGAGAAGCTGTTCTCGGAATGACCCCGGCCAGTGCCGGGCCTGATCACTGACAAGCAAATAGGGTGCTGGTGGAAATGAAAGGGGGCCGGGATGGCCCGGCCCCCTTTCATTTAGGGCTACTGAAATTTTTCTAAAGGAAACTCTTCGTCGTTTTCAAATCCCATCACTTTTAAATTGCAATTTGGGAGGCGTGGCATCGTTTTGAAATTATCTGCAACACAAGTTATCCATTGGGAATTTACACCTATTTTACGAACGAGAAACCAGGTTATAGCGATTATTCCTAGTGCTCTTGTAAGAGCTTTATCTCCTAGGGATAGTGTTTTGAAATAGTCATCAGCAGGAGTAAGTAGCGGGCTGTGTGTGGATTGATTCCATATTCTGGTGTGGTGCGCGCATCTATTTCTTATGGTGTTCAGTTCTCTTAGCCAGTTATTGAGAATGTTTGGTCGTAACGAAGGGTCTATTCTTTGGCATATTCTATTTTGATACCGAGCTAGAAGCATTGAAAAATATTTAGACATTATTCCAAAATCCCAAGCCTCTATAGCTACCCATATTGGGATGGCTTTCCCAGATTCTTTATGCCAAATTATGTGGTCTTCTCTGCATCTTTCTATATTGTCTTGATGCTTGGATTTCCAATTGTTCCATGCCGTATTGCGTAGGAATTTTTGATTAATAAAAGTGTGATCATCATATGCAGTAGGGCTATGATACCCCATTTCGTGGGCGATTACAGATCGAAGGTGTATTTCTATGCGTTCAATCGCATCAAGCATGAGTAAGCGAAGCCGTTTGTCGAATAAATAAAGACAGAAAACCTTATTAAAGGTAGTCCCCGGCAAAAATTCTTCTGATCTCTTCATAACCTTTGAGCCGGGCATTGAAGGAATGAATTTTCCGTCAGGGCCTTTCTCGAAGGCGCGACATGGATGCCAAAAACCGCTCAAGCGATAATAACCGACTTGGGCGATCTTTCGCTCAGCGCGGGCACGGTCCTCAATGAGCATTCCACGTGACTCAATGAGGTCGACTAGTTCTGGGTACGTTTTGAACGGCTTGGGCGGGGAGAGTGGGGGCATAAAAATAAGAGGGCCCGCTCTTGAAGAAGAACAAGTCTTCCACAGAGGAACGGGCACGATTGGAGTGTATTTATTCTCGAAAGTATTGCCTGTCAATAGGCAAGGGAGAAATACGACGGCGCATAACTCTGTCTATGGCAAAGCCTTATCGAATGCAAGGTGTTAGCAATTATAGAAATGGTGGCAAAAGTAGATTTTTTGGCGATGCCCCGAAAGGTAACCCCAAAGCCCCCTTGCGGGGGCTCCGGTTAGTGATTTCTGGGGGGCTACCGAATCGCCGCCAACCCCTCCATGAGGCGGGCGGTGAGGTAGAGGTTGTCGGCTCCGACCTCCATGGCGTGGACGCCACGCGAGGCAAAGGTTGTGAGCGAATCGTGGACACGCTCACGGACCTGATAGCCGGGTATGGAGGTGGCGAACCGGGGTTCAAGGACGCTGTACACCTCGCGGGCCAACAGGCTTCCTTCGGTGTTCAGCATGCGTGCCCTGGAGCAGGTTTCGCCCATGAAGTCGAGGCAGGCGTGGGTATGCGCCCTGAGCCGGGCACGCAGATCGTCGGGGACGGCGGGCAGGGCCGGGGCTGCGGCAGGCAGCACGACGGGTGCCGCCTGTATGGCGTCGATGCGGGCCTGCACCCACCCGATGGCGCGCTGGACCGTCTCCGGGGTCATTTCCTCGACCGAGGAAACGCCCATGGCCGCGTTGACCAGCCGGAACGCAGCGCCATAGCCGAGCGGGGCCATGCTGACCCACATGCGCACAAGGTCCACGAGCGGACGGCGGTCGGCCTTGGTGGCAAGGCGTGGGGCGACGGGCTGACGGGCCTCGGCCTCGCCGAGGGTTTCGAGCACGTCGAGAACCCATGCGCGGAACGCCTTGGCCACCGGGGTGCGGGCGAACATGGCGAGGAGGTGGCAACCGCGCAGGGAGAAAATGCGGGTCTCCTGCGGACCGCCCGGCGTGGGCAGGGTGACCATCGCCGTCATGGAGTCGGTGAACTCGTCGGCGTGTTGGCGGTACAGCTTGGCCACTGATAGGTCTGGATTCTTGTAGTCCATGGCCAAACCGATTTGGTTTGACCTTAACCACGGCTGACCGTTTAGGTCGATGACATCAAATCGGTGGGACTGGAAGACGAGGGAAGTAGACATGTGGGCCTCCTGTGGAACTTTTCAGGTTCACGGAGGCAACTCCCGGCGTGGGAATTGCCGGGTGCTGAAAACAGCCACAGGAGCTGCGAGCTAGTTTCCCTTTCGGGTATTGTATTTCGCCCACACCCGGCAAATGAATGCAATTATGCCCAGACGTTGGGCAAAAGAAAAGGCCAATCTGTCGGGTGGCGGGTCCGCCTGTGGGTGTTTTCAGCACCGTGCGGACAACACGCCATGAAATGCGGTGGATGTCAAGGCTGGCAGAAGACGGCTGCCACGGTGACATGGGGTGGCTTGTCCTCGTCCTCGTTGGGCTCAACGTCGGAAACAAAGGCATAGCAGGTGGCCCCATTTCCCTCGTGCTTCGCGTAAACGCGGGCATCAGCCTTGGAAAGCTTTCCGAATTCTTCCCAATCGCGGGCTACAGTATATTCTCCGTCTGCATCGCCCGATGTGATATCAACCCTGTCGCCGGGTTCGAGGCTTTGCGCTACTTCAACGCGGTCCCGTCCCCGAATGCCGCAAATCTTGAATTGTTCTGCGGGAGTGTTCGGGGGCTGCGTCAGCAGCATATCTATCTTGGCCCCGTATGGCTTCCCTTCCCCGCCATACAGGGCAGAGAGCTTGGCCATCGCTCCCCACCCATGGCGCATCCAGTCGGCAATCATTGCAGCTTGCCCTTTGGGAATGTAGCCGATCTGCCCCATACCGGCCATGACGCGCAGCGCGTTGGGGTCATGCGGGTTGTCCGGCTCAGGAATGATATCCACTGCTTCCCATTGCCGCATGTGGCGCAGGATGTTCTGGCGTCCCACTCCATCGTTGTTGACATGAGTCACGCCAGCAACAGGCAGGTCGGGAATGCCCAAGTGCACATCGTTCCGTTTGTTCCAGTCATTCCATTTTATTTCTGGACGGTTGAAAACTTCGGCAGGTGCAGTCCCTTCCTGCACGCTCGGTTCTTGCGCTGCTGTCGCCGTGTCTGCTGGCGGCTGTGCAGGGTCTTTCCTCTTGCCGAAAAGCCAGTCGAACAAACCCATACAGACCTCCTTTTTGTCCGCCGTTACCAAAAGATGAGCGGCGTCTCAACGACGAACGGAAGAAAAGAACCTCCACCAGCGCCCTGAATACCGAACGAGGAATTCATGGCGAGGAAGATACCCGGCATCTACGTGCCGATCCGTCTGACGTACGAGCAGTTAAAGACGGACCTGGACCGTGCGAAGGCCCTTGCGCGCGAGCAGGGACAGGCCATGTCGGACGCCATCAACGGGGCACTGTCTCCGCGCACGATGTCGAGCGGCCTGACAAGGCTGACCTCCGACCTTGCCACTGCGGGGCGCGCGGCAACGGCCTCTCGTGGGGCGTTCAAGGGCTTGGTGGACGAGTTCGGGGAAATAGCCAGCGCCGCCGGGGTCAGTCGTTCGCGTATGGATGAACTGGCCGCCTCCATGGTGCGCCAGTCCGCCTCGCAGGCTGCCGAGCGTGCCTTCGTCAATATCCAGCGCAGCACGGGGGCGAGTTCGCTGCAAATGGCCCGCCTGCGCTTTGAACTGGGCGACACGAGCGGGGCGTTGCGCATGGCGGGCACTGCGGCCATGGCCTTTGCCCCGCACGTGGCGGCGGTAGGCCTGGCGGCGGGTGCCGCAGCCATGGCCACCTTCAGGGCTGCCATGGAGGTGGAGAAGCTGAACCGGGCCTACACCACCATTTACGGCTCCACGACAGCCGCCCGCCAGCAACTCCAGTTCATCTACGACACCACCCAGCGCCTCGGGCTTGAGTTCCGCTCCACTGCCGAGTCGGCCAAAACCTTCTTCGCGTCGGGCAAGGGCACCGCCCTTGAGGCCGACATGAACTCCATCTTCACGGCAGTGTCCGAGGCAGGGGCCGCGCTGTCCCTGTCGCAGGCGGACATGCAGGGCATTTACCTCGCCATCGGGCAGATGATCTCGAAGGGCAAGGTGCAGGCCGAAGAGTTGCGGGGCCAACTTGGTGAACGGCTGCCCGGCGCGTTCCGTCTCGCGGCACAGGCCATGGGCTTGACCACCGCCGAGCTCGACAAGCTGCTGGAGCAGGGTCGGGTGACTGCCGACGATCTGCTGCCGAAGCTCGCCCGCGTGCTGCGGACCGAATATACCGGCGGGGCTTCCGAGGCGCAGAAGGCGACCAGCGGGCTCTCCACCGAGTGGGAGCGGTTCAAGGCCAGCGCCAGCCAGACCGGCGCCATGGTGGCCGGGATCAACGCTGTGAAAGATGCCTTGAAGGGGGCGTCCGACGCGATGGAGGCTCACGCCCAACGGGCGGCCACTATCGCGGCCATGGAGAAAGCGGGCATCACCAAGCGCGTCAGCTACGACCCCATGACCGGGGATCGAACGGAGGGCTACGCGCAGGAGCAGATCGACGCCTATCTGGCTCGAATCGCCGCCGGGAACCGGCAGCGCGACGGGGCCTTTGCCGACCAGACGAACGCCGCCGAAGCGCTCGATGCCGCCTTGGGCAAGGCACGGCAGGCTGCCAACGCCTTTCTCAAGGACACGGACGCTGCGAAAATCCAGAAGATCAATGATTCCTACAACGAGACCGAGACCGCCATCACCCGTGTCATCGAACGTCTCCGTGATGCGGGGGAAAGCACGGACTATTGGGAGGGCAAGCTCACCGAGGCCGCCAAGGAGCGCGACCGGCAGCTTTCCTCCGTGGGCAAGAACGAGGCTGCGGCGGCGGGGCGCGCGGCTGCTGCGTTGCGCGAGGTCAACGAGGCGCTGGCAGGCATCACCGGCGATGAGGCCCAGGCCGCGCAGCTTCGGTTCAGCAAGAATTTCGAGAAGTGGAAGAAGGACATCGGCTCGGTCACGCCGGAGATGGAACGCCTCAAGGCTGCGGCAGAGGAAGCGTTCGCCAAGGGCTTTGCCACGATTCAGGAGTACCGCAGCGCCCGCAAGGCGTTCCTTGACCAAGGGCGTGACCGGGAGACCGAGCTTTCGTTCTTGCGCAACGAGGTGGCGGTTCAGGCCGGGGGCAACCTCGACAAGTCCGAGATCGACCGCGCACGCGCCTTGGCCGAACTCGAAAACAAGCGCCGCGACTGGGAGAAGGTGGGCTCCCGCGAGGAGGTGGAAAAACAGGTGGCGCTTGAGGTCGAGCGCATCCACCTGACCACCGCCCAGCGCAACATGCAGGTGGAGCAGCAGTTCTACCAGATGGCAGCCGGGCTGCTGAAGAACCGGGAGGATTTGCAGGCCCGCATCCTCGACCGCGAAATGTCGAACTACCGGAAGGTGGTTCAGGACAAGACTCTGCTCGCGGAAGTGGAAGCCCGGAAGATGCTCGAAATCTCGCAGGCCGGTAGCGACGGGGCCAAGCTGGCGTTCATCGAGTACGCCGAGGCCGCCAGCAACGCCGCGTCGCAGTGGAAGGAGGCCACCAAGAAGGCGCTGGACGGCATGGCAGATGCCATCACCGATTGGGCCATGGGCGCGCAGGCCAACATCGAGGCGGTGGGCGAGGCTTTCGCGCGGATGATCATCAAGGCCCAGGTCGAGCAGAACATCACCGGCCCGCTGGCCAAGGCCTTCGGTAGCATCAACTGGGGCGGGCTGTTCACCGCGTCGGCGCAGGGGAATGTGTTCAGCGGCCCCGGCATCTCGGCCTACCGCAACTCTGTCGTGAACAAGCCCACCCTGTTCCCCTTCGCTCACGGCATCGGCCTCATGGGCGAGGCGGGCGAGGAGGCCATCATGCCTCTTGGCCGTACCAGCCGGGGCGACCTTGGGGTGAAGGTGGCCGGAGGGACGGGGGGCATGCCCACGAAGTTCGAGGTCCGGGTGATCAACGAAGGCGGGCAGCCCGTGCAGGCCCGGCGCACGGAGATGCGCTTCGACCAGACCGCCGCCGTGATGACCATCTGGCTCAAGGGCTGGGCCAACAATACCATGGGCGTCCGTGACGCCGTGGCCAGCGGAGCGTGAGCATGAACGTCTGGCCTGACATCGCCGTGCCATCGTCCATGTCCGGGGGGATTTTCGACCCGCTGGACGAGGCGAACATGGAGACCGGGGACGATGCTGCCCGGCCGCGTTTCTCGGTGCCCCGGCAACAGCCCATGCGGTTGGAGTGGACGGCCATGAGCTACGCCGACTTCGACACCCTTGTGGCATTCCATGCCAACCAGCGGTCCACGCCGTTCCTGTGGGTGCGACCGCGCACCGGCGTGCAGTGGGAGGCCCGCTTCGTGTCCAACGCCATCACGCACAACGAGTCGCGGGACACGCCCGGCAGGCTCGCCGTGCAATGCACTATCCAGCCTATCCGGCGCGTGGAGTGATCATGGCCACGCTTGCCCAGATCATCGAACGCAATCGCCGCCACGGGGGGAGTCCTTACCTGCTGTTTCTGGAAGTGGGGCTGCCCACCGGGCGCACCATGCGTTTCGCGCGTGATCCTCAGTCGTGGGTATGGCCCCTGACCGATGCGCAGGTTGGCGACTTGGCCCAGCCCGGCGACGAAGTGGCCTTTGACCTGTCGGAGGCGGGGGGGCTGACCTTCTCCGTGGGGGATGGTGACTGGAGCGGTTCGGTGGCTCTGGAGCGCGCCGAGGGCGAGGCGTGGTTTGAGGTGGCAGTGTTCCACTGCCGCAGCGAGGACACCCTCCAGGGGCAGCCCGCAGGTGCATATCGGCTGGTGGCCCGGCCGGACTTCGGCGGCAAGGTACGCGCCATTCTGGGGCCGGAAGAAACGCGGCTCTGGCAGGCCATGAATTTCGAGCATGAGGACTGGGCCGAGGGCGAGGGCGCGCGTCGGGGTACGCTGACACTCACGGTGTTCAATGCTGGCGGGGTGCCCCAGAAGTACGTCGAGGAGTTGGAGGACTGGCGGAAGCAGCATGGCCGGGTGTCGTGCAAGGTTCGGGTGCTGGTGGTCAACACGGCTTTGCTTGATGACCCGGAACCCACGCACGAGCTTGCCCTTGTTGACCTGGGTATTTCGATTCCGGCCCCCGGCGACAAGGTACACTTCACCTTGGGCACGCTCAACACCATGGGCCGCATGGTGCCGAGGCGGCGCATCATGCGGGACTATTGCAGTTGGCTGCGCCCGGACGAGTGCCCCCATGTGGCCGCCTGTCGCCATACCGCCACCAACTGCAAGCTCATCGACCAGACGCTGGACTCTGGGCGGTTCGAGCGTTTCGGCGGGTTCCCGTTCATCGGGAAGGGGGCTCTCTTTGGCTAGCCTCGTGTTGCCTCAGGGACAGGCCGAGCAGTTGCGTCACGTTTTGTCCGGGCAGTTCCGGCGGCGCGGCCGGGGCGAGATGTGCCCGGTGCGCCGGGTGCCCCTGTACGACTGCTGGGGCTTCGTGATGGCCCTGTCCGCTGTGTTCGGGCGTCGGGTGCCCAACATCGTTCCGCCTGCCTCTGCCGTTGATCGGCATGGCCTCTACGAGAGGGCGTTGCAAAGCGGCGAATGGAAGGTGTTGGCGGGACCGGAGCCGGGGGCCGTCGTGGCCCTGCGCACCAGCCCCCGCCATCGGGATTTCGTGGACCATGTGGGCGTAGTGTTCGATTCCTGCCGGTTCGCGCACATCCAGCGCAACATGCAGGTGCATGCGGATCGGCTGGATACCTCGCCCTATGCCAGGCTCATCGCCGGGTTCTACGTATGGAACGGTTGACCCCTGCCGACAACTCCGTCCCGTTCTTCCCGCCCGCAATGAGGGTGCGGGCGGACGACGTGCTGCTCGTGCTCCACCTGAATTGCCTCGATCTCACGCAGGTGGTGAGTGAGTGGGTGGAGTGGCGACCATGGCTGACTATTGCCGACATCCTTGATGCGCGGTGGCCCGAGGGCATGCTCATCGATGAGGGGCTGGACCTACTCTTTTCCGTGAGCGGGCGTCTCCTGTCCTTCGAGGAGGCGGAGCGCTACATCGTGCGGCCGGGTGACGGGTTATCCGTGGCCTTGGTGCCGGGCGACGGCGGTGGTGGGGGGTCGAATACCATTGCCGCAGTGGCGATGATGGCGGTGATGCTTGCCGCGCCTGCTGTTGGTGGCATGCTTGCACTTGGTTTTGAAAACGCCATTGGCGCATACGGTCTTGTTTCCACCTTGTCCGTGGGGACCATGACCGGGCTTGGCACTGCGGCTGTGGCCCTGGTGGGAGCGGTGGGGGTCAACGCCTTCATCCCTTCGGCCAAGCCGTCATTGGGGCAGGGGCTGGGTCAGAATCCGATGGACAACTCGCCCACATATGGGTTCAGCGCGCAGGCCAACCCCATGGAGCCGGGGCGACCGGTACCCGTGCTCCAAGGCGAGAAGCACAACTTCACCCCAACCAAGCTGACGCAGCACCTTTCGACCTCGGGTGACCGGCGGTTGTGGAACGGTCTGTTCCTCATCTCCGAGGGCCCGGTGGATGAGGTTTTCGATGTCCGGATCGACGGGAACAAGGCTGGCAACTACGAGGGCCTCGAAATCGACATCCGGCTCGGAACGGAAGGACAGGACGTCCTCCCGTGGTTCAACGACGCGATCACCGAACGGACCGAAGGGGTGACGGTCAAGCTCTCCACGGACTGGCACGAGGTGGTGCTGGACGGCACCGGGGTGCGAAAGCTGGGCTTCGGCGTGCAGTGCGCGTCCGGCCTCGGGTACGCCAACGACAAGGGCGGGCTGGACCCGGTGACCGTGCAGGTGCAGTTCCAGCACCGCCTCCACGGGGAGACGGAGTGGACGGACCTGGGCACGGTGTCAATTTCCGGGGCCAAGCGTGCCGCGATCATGCGCTACTACGAGTTTGAGGTGCCCGAGGGGCGGCACGAGGTGCGCTACCGACACCCCGTCGCGCCTCCGACCGGTGACCGCTACATCTCGGACACCTGGCTCGAATACACACACGAGATCGTGCCGGATGACTTCCGGCTGCCGCACTGCGCCTTGCTGGCGATCAGGGCGCTCCCCACGGACAAACTCAACGGCAGCGCGCCGAAGGTCACGTGCAGCGCAAGGCGCATGACGGCCATGCTGCCGGATGGGCAGGGCGGGGCCGTCAGCCGCGACATCGGCAACATGGCGTGGGCTGCGCTGGAATTGATCACCAACACCCGTTGGGGCGCGGGCGAGCCCGTGGAAAGCATCGACGTTCCGTCGTTCGTGGAGGCCGCCGAGTGGTGTGAGCTCAAAGGTCTGAAAGGCTCGATGTATTGGGACACCCAGTGCACGCTGGAAACCGCGCTCGGGTATCTGGGGCAGTTCGGGCGGTTCATCGTGGACAGGGTGGGTACGAAGATCGTGTGCATCAGCGACCGCCCCGTGGCCTTGCCGGATGCCGCGTTCCTGGTCACCTCCGCCGACATCCTGCAAGGGACGCTGGGCCTCGAATACCCGAACTCGGATGACTTGGCCGACGGGTGCGAGATCACCTGGTTCGATCCGGAACGGGGCAAGCAGGTGGCTTTCGCCCCCGGCGACTTCTTCAACGCGGTGGTGGACCGACCGCCGACGGTGGCGCAGATCACCCTGTATCCTTGCAACAGCGATGAGGGAGCGCAGCGGGCCGGAGAGTACATCAACCGATGTAACCGCTACCTGAGCCGCCGCGTGGACCTCACGTTGCTTTGGCGTGCCCTTGGGCCGCACATCCGGCGCGGTTCGGTGATTCAAGTTGCGGCCGACCGGCTCATGGCCACGCAATCGGGCGTGGTGCTGTCGGCCACCGAGACCACGGTGAAGCTGAGCCGCCCCGTGCAGCTTGAGCCCGGAACGGCCTACGAGGTGCGGCTGGCGCATGTGGATGTGGCGGGCGACGTGGAGGGCGTGGAGAAGGTCGAGGTGAGGCCCCTTGCCTCCGTGGCCGAATCGACTCTGACCGATACGCTGACGCTCGCGGCTCCGTGGGGGCGGGTGCCGTCCCCCGGCTGTTCCGCCGCTGTGGGCGAGGTGCAGCGGGTGACGCGGTGGTACCGGGTGCGCTCGCTGAGTCGCTCTAGCGACATGCGTGTGACGCTCAAAGCGCTGGAGTACGACGAGGCGGTTTATGCCGACGAAGGCGTGGCGCCACAAACCGACAGCGCGGCCAACCTGCCCGCAGTGGTGGGCCTCGTGACCACGATCATCGACGCCAACGAGGACTTGGTGAGCAAGAAGCTCATCTCCCTGGCATGGCGCGGAACGGCCCTGGAGTGGCGCGTGTTCGTGCGGAGGCTGGGGGCTGATGCCGACGAGTGGGTGTACCTCGACAAGACCCCATACCCCTCGTTCCTCGCTCGCAACATCGAAGTGGGGCACATGTACCGCTTTGCTGTCACCCACACCGGCAGTGTGGCGGACGGCCTGACCGTTGACGTGGACTACCAACTCAACACGCCCTCCGGGGCTATCCGACCGGTGACGGTGATCGAAAACGGCGTGGAGGTGCCGCTCTACGCGTTGGTGAATGGTGAGCCGCAGCAGGTCATGGGGGTGTTCTGATGACGACGATGCACGGAGGGTTGAAAGGCCCTGACAACATGCATGTGCCTTATGCGTGGGAGTTCGCCACCCAAGCGGCGCGCGAGACGGGCGTGGGCGTCGATGCCAGCGGCATCGGGAAGCTGGCCCGGCAGGTGGACGACAACAGTTTGTGGATGTTGGTGGGCACGGACCCTGTGACGTGGAAAGCGGCCGGAGGCGGGGGCGGGTTTGAGCCCGGCACCCGGATGCTGTTCCAGCAATCCACGGCGCCCACGGGCTGGACCAAGGACGCCAGCCACAACGACAAGGCGCTGCGGGTTGTCAGCGGCGCAGTGGGGAGCGGCGGCAGCGTGGGCTTTTCCACGCTGTTCGGCAGGACGGCGACGGATGCGTTCACGCTGACGACGGCGCACATGCCAAGTCATGGGCACAGTACTAGTGTTCGTTATTATGGCGGGGGCGGCAATGCCGGACACGGTGTGTCCCAATATTCTGATCCCTGGCTGGGCGGAATACTCTCAACAAATAATGCAGGTTCAGGCGGTGCCCATTCCCACGGGCTGGACATGCGCGTGAAATACGTGGACCTCATCATCGCCCAGAAGGACTAGCCATGAAGAAGCAGGACAAGTGCCCGTTGAACGGGTTCAAAGCATGTAGGGATACGTGCCGCTGGTACATCCAGTTGCGGGGCAAGCATCCGCAAACGGGACAGGATATCGACGAGTGGGGGTGCGCGGTTGCCTGGCTGCCCATCCTGCTCATTGAGAATGCGCAAGAGGCGCGCCAGGGCGCGGCGGCGGTTGAGTCGTTCCGCAACGAGATGGTGAAGGCCAGCGGGGCGACCATGGCCGGGATCGGGGAGATCGTGCGCCTTGCCAGCATGAGCAACCGGGAGCGGGTGATTGCAGGACATCAGCAGCAGGTGGAGGGCTAATTCATGCGACTGACCATCATCCGGGACGACAACGTGGTGATCGTGGACGGGCGCGCCCTGTCCGTGGACCTGTCCGGGTTGCCTGACAGCCTGCATGCCGTGCAGTGGGACGGGCAGGCGGGCCACGTGGAGTTCAACGACGGCACGCCCAACGAGAAGTTGGAGGACATCTCGGCTTGGCAGTCTGTGGTCGATGCGTGGGAGGCGGTGCGGCAAGTCGAAGATGCCCCGCCGTCGGAGGCGACGCTTGAAGAGGCCAGGGCCGCGAAGCTGGCTGAGATCGCCAAGGCCCATGACGCCGCCCTGGCGGGTCTTGTGGCGTTGTCGAACCCTGCGCCCACCGTGGTGGCGGTGGAGGCGGCTCTGTTGGCCGTCAGCGACCCGGAAGGGCTCGACTATGCGCGGCAGCGGTTGGCAGAACAGCAGCGCGACCTTGCGGCGGCTGTGATGGCCGTCGGTGCTGTGGAAGATGTGAGGGCGGTGGAGGTGGGGTTCTTGGTGTGAGGCGTTTTGGGGTTGGCCCGTTGGCTAGAGGCGGCGACATGTCTTTGTGCCTCGGCTGTGCGCCACAAAGAGCGTTGTGTCTCGTTTTTCTTTGTTCGTGAGACGCAACGGATGAAGCAGGCAAGACCTCTGGTGTTCCGAGGCACATGCCGATGAGGTGCGGAAGAGCCAGGCTACAGGTCGAGCAACTCGACCGCCACGCCAAGGGCGGCAGCGATTTTGCGTCGGGTTGCGACGCGGAGCTTCGCGTCGCTGGCTTCCATCTGGGCATAGGCGGACTGGGTGACGCCCATGCGGGCGGCCACTTCGGCTTGCGTCAGCCCAAGATGCTCGCGCCATGCCCGGCAGGGGGAAACGCCATCGTTGACCACGCGTCCCACCACATCGTGCGGAACGGTGGGTTCCGGCCCGGCCTGTGGACCGAAGGCCCGAACATACTCCGCGTAGGGCACCACGACGGCCACGGGCTGCCCGTTGTGCCGGATGATTTGGTGTTCAGTAGGTGCGTTCATCGCGCTTTCTCACCTCGTCGATGTTGATGACGGTCAACTCGCCATCGGGCGTCACATGGAACAGGACGCGGTAGCGCCCGACGCGCAGCCGATAGTCAACCCGGTTGACCAGCGCCTTGACGTTGCGCACGTCCGGCCACTCGGCAAGGGCACCCACGGCGGCGTGCACCTTCACCTGCTCCGCCTGCGGCAGCTTGCGCAGTTGCTTTACCGCCTTCAGTGCCCATTCGATGCGCGTCATGAGTTTTTAATAAGTCGGAATAAGTTTTGTGGCAAGGAGGAAGACGAAAGCCCGGGAGGCTTTCACGGCTCACTCGTGACTCACCCGGACCACGGTGAATCATACTAGCCTGTGCGGTTTTTTGAAAATGGAAGTGTATTTAAAATAGGAACTTGGCAGCAATAATTGGGCCTTACAAGCCGAATGCCGGGGGTTCGATCCCCTCACCGCCCACCATTGTAACATCGAGAGCCAGATGCAAGTCTGGCTCTCTTTCCGTTTTCTGGGCGGGTAAGGTCGCACGATGGTCCGCACAGCCTTGGCGGCAGGTTTGAGGGATGTCGGCCTGCGGCTATGTGGAAAGGAAGCGCGTTGGGGGGCAACTCAACGCTTCGGCCAGCTTGCGGGCGTTCTGCGTGGCGATGGGACGGCGGTTGTTTTCCATCTCGCTGATGTGCCGTTGCGGAATGCCTGTGCGGCGCGCAAGCTCAGCCTGGGTCATGCCCTCGCGGTAACGCAGGCCGCACAAGATGGCGACAGGGGACATGTCGAGAATCGATTCGGGCAACACGGCTACAGGTTCTCTGGCGTCAGGCGGGTATGGCGGGCATGCGGGCCAGCATGCGGGGGCCGATTCTCCCTGGTCATGGAAGGAAAACACATGGTCAGGTCACCCGGAGCGTTCAAGGGTACGGTGGGAACCGGCGCGACGCTTTTCTTGCCAGCCGATGCGCAGCAACGCGGCCAGCAGTCTGCGGGCCTTAACGGAGGGCCAATGGCTCATTGCTGGTGGAGAAGGTGATCTGCTCGATGCCGGGCACAGAATCGCCGTATTCCAGCCGGTCGGCAATGGCACGCAGGGCAAAGGCCTTGGTGGCCGCCATCTCCGCCGATGGGGAATAGGGCATCACGCCGGGAAGTTCCATGACTTCGGCCAGCCAGCGCCCGTCTTCTTCCCGTTCGACTTCAATGGTGCAGTGCATGCGTGTTCTTTTCCTGTCGGGCAGCCGCGACAAGTTTCTCGGGCACATGTCCGGAAATGCCAATTCCGTAAAGCCCGCGTATAGTCATGAAAGCCCACAGGTGCAACAGCAATCAAGTGAAGAGAGAGCGTGCGGGTGTGCCGGGCTGGTTTTTTGTAGCCATGCCTGTGCGCGCGTTGACCGAACATCTCGCGCGCGTTTTTCACCGGGGGCAACGCACTCCACGGCATGCTTTGAGCCAGTCGTATTCTTGCGAAGAATGTCCTGATGCCGAGAAAATGACTAAAAAAAGTTGCTTTAACAAGGTTAATGGATAATATTTTAGTCATGAGCACGGCAAAGAGAACGGACAGGTCATTGCCGCAGGAACTGGCGGCCCTGTGCGCGGAACTGGGACGGAACATCCAGATCGCGCGCAAGCGGCGTGGCCTCAGCGAGTTGCGGTTGGCCCGGCTGGCGCATACCTCGCGGCGGACCATCCAGCGTATCGAGGCAGGTGAGCCGGGCGTGGGGCTGGGCATTTTGGCCAGCGTGCTGTGGGCATTGCAACTGGAGGGCGACTTGCGGTTGGTGGCCGACCCTGACAGGGACGAGCAGGGCAAGTTCCTGGCGGAAACCAAGCTGCCGCAACGCGTTCGCGAGGCTCGGGACACCAGGTATGACTTCTAGCGGCGCTCCCATCTACGTCTTTGTCTGGCTGAAGGGACAGGGCTACGTGCCCGCCGCCCTGCTCACGGACTACGCCGGGGGGCGGCGGTGTACCCTGGGCTATGGCCGCAATTACGCAGGCCGGCCCGATGCCATTCCCATAGATCCGGTATCCCTGCCGCTGTACATGGGGCACGTGGCCACAAGCCCTTCGGGCTCCGCCATTTTCCCTGCCCTGCGCGATGCCGCCCCGGACAAGTGGGGGCGCAAGCTGCTGGCGTTGCTGGCCGGTCGTCCGGCGGGCACCTTGTCCGAAGTGGAGGTGCTCACCGCAGCGCATTCCCGCAACCGGATCGGAGCGCTGGCTTTCGGCGGCACCCCGGCTGGGCCAGAGTCCATGGCTCCGTGGGCCACGGGCGAGATATTTTCCCTGAATGAAGGCGATCTTGCCCGGGTGGGCCGCGTGGTGGCCAAGGTTGACGAAATCGACGACGATGCGGACCTGGATGCGTTGCGCCGCACGCTGCCCGAGGATGTGTTCCTGCGGGCCCTGGCGTCATCCCTGAGCGTCGGCGGAGGTCGGCCCAAAGCCCTGGTGAACGTGAACGGCGTCGATTATATCGCCAAGTTCCCCAAGCGGGGGGACGTATGGGATGAGCCGCGCGTGGAACACGCCACCATGACCCTGGCCGCGCGGTGCGGCATTGCTGCCGCGCGGACCCGGCTGGTGGAGGCGGATGGCGTCGGCGTGTTGCTGGTGCGCCGCTTTGACCGGGACGATGCTGGCGAGCCGGTACACTTCGTTTCCGGGTTCACGCTCAACCGCAGGATCAGCGAGGATGGCGACTGGGGGGCGTATCAGGATCTTGCCCAGGTGGCGCGGCAGCACGGCGACGAGCGGGCCGGGCACGAACTGTTCCGGCGCATGGCGTTCAACGTGCTGTGCCGCAACGTGGACGACCACCCGAGAAACCACGCATTCTTCGTGCGTCGCAACGGAATTGCCCTGACTCCGGTTTTCGACGTGGTGCCCGCCCAGATCCGGTTTGCCCGGCCAGAACTGGCGTTGGCCTGTGGGAGCAAAGGACGCGAGGCATCCGTGGAAAACGTGTTGAGCATGCCCGAGCCGTTTGGCCTGCGCCGGGCCGAGGCCGAAGAAGTTGTGGCACTGATGCGGCACGAGATGCGCGGCTGGCGCGAGCATTTCGAGGAATGCGGCGTGTCCGGGGCGGATATCTCCAGGTTGGAAGAACGCTTTGCCCTGGTGTCCGGGCAGTGATGCAAAGGCCTGCCTGACCTGCAAGGCGCGCATGCATCCGTCACCATTTCGATCAGGTGGCCGAGCCTGAAGGAATGGCTTGCCGCCACGCAAAAGGCCCCCGTTTCCGGGGGCCTTTGCCATGTCTTTTTCTGCGCCATCACCGCTACGACTTCATGCCCTCGATGATGGCGCGCAGTTCCTCGGCCATGCGGGCCACTTCGGCAATGGCCAGGGCCGACTGGTTCATGGCCTCTGCCGTCTCGCTGGAGATGACGTTCAGCTCCTCGGTGGCGCGGGCGATCTGCTCGCTGGTCGCCGACTGTTCCTCGGCGGCGGATGCGATGGACCGCACCATGTCCGCCGTATCCACGGAAACCCTGAGGATCTCGTGCAGCGATGCCCCGGCCTGGGCCGACCGTTCCGCCGAGGTGTTCGCGTCGGTTCCGGCAAGGCCCATCAGGTCCACGCTCTTCTGGGTCACCTGCTGGATGGCCCGGATGACCTGGCCCACCTCGCTGGTGGCGCTCATGGTCTTTTCCGCCAGCTTGCGCACTTCGTCCGCCACCACGGCGAACCCGCGTCCGGCGTCGCCCGCGCGGGCCGCCTCGATGGCCGCGTTAAGGGCCAGCAGGTTGGTCTGGTCGGCGATGTCCGAGATCATGTCGATGATGGCGCCAATGCCGTCGGCCTGCTTGCCCAGTTCATGCAGGCTGCCGCCCATTTCGGTCATGCGGTCGCGCAGGGCGCTGATGGAGCCCACGGTATCCCGCACCACCTGTTCGCCCTGTTCGGCGCGTGAACGGGCCAGGTCGGCATTTTCAGCCGCATTGCCCGCGCTGCGCGCCACTTCCAGGATGGAGGCGTTCATCTGTTCCACGGCGGTGGCCGATTCGGAAACGCGGGTCTTCTGGTTTTCCGTGCCCCGGCTGGATTCCTCTATCTGCGACGCCAGTTCTTCCGCCGCCGTGGACAGCCGGGCCGAAACGTCCATGGCCGCGCGGGCCGCATCGGCGATGCGGTCACGCTGGGCTTCGATCTGGCGCTGCTTCTCCACCATCTCGCTGATGTCGTTCCAGAACGAGATGGAGCCAAGCAGTTCGCCGTCCATGTCGTAGAACGGAGTTGTCACCACGTCGAGGTGCACGGTGCGCGCGCCGTCCTGCGACGTCCACACCGTCTGTCCCGTCAGGGTGCGCCGTTCCTTGATGGCCTTGTCGGACAGCGTTTCGCGATTGGGGTCGAACCAGTAGAACTCGCCGGATTTCATACCGTAGTAGTCCGGGGGGGGCTTTGGCCTGCCCAGCAGTTCACAGACCTGGGTGTTGGCCCAGGACATGGTGAAATCGGGCGCCACGATGCCGCACGGGGTGGGAATGCCTTCCAGCACGCCCCGGGCAAAGCCCAGTTCGTGTTTGATGCTGTCCTTCATGCGCCTGGTGTTGTCGGCCAGTTCCGCCAGTTCGCAGCTGAAGTTGCCGTCCAGCGTGGTGCCGTAGTTGCCCCCGGCGATGTCCGCCGTGAATTGCCCCACGGCCTGCAACGGCAGCATCACCAGCCTGCGCAGCATCAGCACCACCATGGTGGCCAGCACCACGCAGACCAGCGCGGCAATGCCCGCCACCACGTAGCGCAGGGCGTACGCCTCCTCCAGCAGTTCCGATTCGTTCACGGTGCTGGCCATGATCCAGCCGGTCTGGGTAATGCGGCTGTAGGCCGCCAGCTTGCGATCGCCCTTGAATTCGTACTGCAACGTGCCGCGCGGGCTGGCCAGCATTTCGCGCACGAAGGGCAGGTCCTTGCCCGGTTGCTGCAGCATGGACGGGTCCGGGTGGGCGATGAAGGTGCCTTCGTTGTCCAGAATGTACAGGTAGCCGGTCTGCCCGACCTTGATGGGCGAAATGGCGGCCTCGGTGAAGGCGTTGAAGTCGAACGCCACCTGCACCCCGCCGATGAGCGCCCCGGATGCGTCGCGCAGCGCGGTGGCCATGCGGAAGATCATCCGGTCGCCGTCCCCCCTGACCACGGTCTTGTCCAGGGCCATTTCACTGCCGTTCAGCACCTGCCGGACCACGGCGTAGCCGCTCTTGTCCCGGCCGCGCTCGTCGGCGCCGCCGTTGTTGCCCCCGGCCACCACCATCCCGCGCTTGTCAAAGGCGTAGGCCGACCAGATTTCCTTGTAGGTGCGCAGGTAGTCGCGCAGGCGGTTCTGGGCCACGTCGTTCTCGTCGTGGCCATCCACGACGGCTTCCACGATGGCCCGTTGCCGGGCCAGGGCGACGGCCAGCTTCTTCTGGTTTTCCAGCGTGATGTCGGCGGCTACCTGCGCCGTGTCCACCAAGCCCTGGGAACTGCTTTGCCGCAGGTGCAGCGCCAGGTTCGTGGTGGCGGAAGTGACGTACCAGCCCAGCCCGCCGAAACCGGTCGCCAGAAGCGCGACAACCAGCGCGCCGATCCGGGTGTTCAGCCTGTCGAAAAATCCCGTAGTGCCCCGCATGATGCCTCCCTGATGATGCTTCCCTCTCTGTTTCATCGGCAGCAATGCCGAAGAAGTTAGTGAGTGGGGAGATATTTTACAATATTTTCCGTGGGATGGCAGCGGGGTATATTCTAATGAGGGCTGCATGTGGAGTGCCTGAATCCGAAATTCTTGCGATTTCAGGCAGCTGCGAAAAGGTACGCATTCTGGCAGGCGTGAAACACGGCGCGGCAGAGGGGGGCGGCGGGCCTTTGATGGTAGTGGGGCCAGCGTGACGGGCGGGTGCGCACAAGGCGCAATGCCGGGCGCGCGGCGAATACGCGCCTGTGGGGAGGGACGCGGGGAAAGGGGCGGGACACGCCGGGGTGCCCCGGTCCTTCGGGGTGGTGGTGGATTACGTGCGTTCGCGGTGCACGCGGGGCAGGTGCAGCAGGGCTTCCAGTCCGCCGCCCTCGCGGTTGGCCAGGATGATGTCGCCGCCGTGCTGTCGGGCGATGTTGCGGGCGATGGACAGGCCAAGGCCGCTGCCGCCGGTCTGGCGGTTGCGCGAATGCTCCACGCGGAAGAACGGTTCGAACACCTTGTCCGTGCAGTGTTCCGGCAGGCCGGGGCCCCTGTCGCGGATGGCCACGGTCAGCGTGTCGCCCGTGTCCCGCACTTCCACGTCCACCTGTCCGCCGCCGTACCGCACCGCGTTTTCCAGCAGGTTGGACAGGCAGCGCTTCAGCGCCAGGGGTTGGGCCTGGATGTGGGTGGGGCGCCCTTCGGCGGTGCCGTGCACGGTAATGCGCAGCGGCGTCTGCCCTGCCTGTCCCGCCTGTATGGTCTGTCCCGTTTGCCCCGCATGCAGGTCCAGGCAGTCCTCGGCCAGGCTTTCCAGCAGGGCGGCCACGTCCACGGCGGCGGTGGCCTCGCGGCTGTCGGTGCTGCGCACGAAGTCGATGGTGGTGGAAAGCAGGTCCCGTATTTCGTCAAGGTCCGTCAGGAACCGTTCGCGCAGTTCCGGCGGCTCCACCTGGTCCGCGCGCAGGCGCATGCGGGTGACCGGGGTGCGCAGGTCGTGCGAGATGGCGGCCAGCAGCCGCCCGCGCTCGTCCACGAACTGGCGGATGCGGTCCTGCATGCGGTTGAAGGCCTGCGCCGCGCGGCGGATTTCCAGCGGGCCGCGCTCCGGCAGGGGCGCGCGCACCAGCCCGGCGCCGAATTCGTCGGCGGCGTCGGCCAGCATGCGCAGGGGACGGGTCATCCAGCCCACCACGATCAGGCCCAGCAGGGCCACGCCCACGATGCGCCAGCCCAGATCCCACAGCATGGGGTGGGGTATCCATGGCCGGTCACCACCGGGCAGCACGTGGGTGAATACAGCCCACATGCCATCGCGCAGGCGTATGCCCACGGTGTAGCCGATGTCGTAATGGCCGTCGTCGGCGCGGCCCGGTGGTGGCGGCGGGCGGCGCCCCACGTCGCGGGCAATGCCGTCCACCCGGCAGACAAGCTGCATGTCCGGGGCCAGCAGCCCGCGCAGATGGTCCGCGAAGATGGCGGAATACACGTCGGCGGCCAGGGCGGGCATGCCCGGTGTGCCGGACGTGCCCGGCGTGCCCGGTGCGCCGGACACTTCGGACGGGGGCATGCTGCCATGGGGGGTGATGGGCGGGGTGGCGGTCAGGGCGATGCGGCTGGCACCCTGCACCATCTGTCCGATCATGTCCGTCCGGACATCGGGCCGGGCGGCATCCAGCAGCAGGGCCTGCCCCGCAAGGCGCATGGCGGCCTGGCGGGCCACGGAACTGTAGACGAACGGTCCGCCGCGCGTGACCACGTACAGCATGCTGACGATCTGGATGAGCACCATGCCGCACGCCAGCACCAGCACCACCCTGCCGCGCAGGGTGCGCGGGGGCAGTGCCGCCAGAAGCCGCGCGAAGGGGAACGGCGGCCTTGCGGCCGGGGGGGCGGCGTTGGCGGGTGTCATGCGTCTGCCGGGCCCGGGAAGGGACGAGGGGGCGTGCCGGGCCCGAAGCCCGTTGCGCCATCCGTTGCGCCATTGGGGGCACCATCGGTTCCGGCATCGCGTTCCACGTCGGTGGCCAGGTAGTAGCCGTCGCCGCGCACGGTCTTGATGATCTGCGGCTCGCGTCCGTTGTCGCGCAGCCGGGTGCGCAGGCGGCTGACCAGCACGTCTATGGACCGGTCAAAGGCTTCCGCCGCGCGGCCCTGGGTCAGGTCCAGCAACTGGTCGCGGCTCATCACCCTGTTGGGATACTTCAAGAAAAACCGTAGCAGACGGTATTCCGCGCCGCTCAGGTTCACCACCACCCCGTCCGGGGCCACCAGGTGGCGCGGCACCGTGTCCAGCGTCCACCCGGCAAAGCGGATGGTGCGCGACATGGCCTCCGGCTCTGCCTTGGCGATGTTTTCGGGCAGGGCGCGGGCGCGGCGCAGCACGGTGCGGATGCGGGCCACCAGTTCGCGCGGGTTGAACGGCTTGGCCACGTAGTCGTCGGCGCCCAGTTCCAGCCCGATGATGCGGTCGGTGTCGTCGTCCAGCGCGGTCAGCATGATCACCGGCAATTCGGACCGGGCGCGCAGCTTGCGGCACAGGGTCAGCCCGTCGTCTCCGGGCAGCATCACGTCCAGCACCACGAGGTCGTAGCGGCCCACCTCGAGCATGCGGAACATTTCGCTGCCGTCGGCGGCGGATTCGGCGCGAAAGCCGTGCTTGTCCAGATAGCCTGTGAGCAGGGCGCGGATTTCGGGGTCGTCGTCCACGACCAGGATGTGTTCCGGGGTGTTCATGGGCCACCTATAGCGCCGCGCCGCAGCCCGTGCACGGGTTTTTTGCAACACAGTGTTTCCGCCGCGCCGGGTGCAATACGCGGCAACACTTTGCCTGTTGCGGCAACGGAGCGGCAACGGGCAACACATACACCGGTTACGCCGCGAGGCTAGAACCCCGGTCACGCGTCGTTCCTTTTCGCAGGGGAGGCAAACGGGCCGGGCGGTTTTCCCCCTTCCTCCCCGAATCGCCGGGATGGTCCCGGCGCAGGCCGTCGGGCGCCGCATGCAACGTCGGCGCTCCGGCTTCCCGTTTCGCTCTCCGCCCCTGCGAAAGGAATGCGCGGCACCAACAGCCATCGGAATCCGCATGTACCAGATAGCGCTCAAGATGCTGCTCGCCAACCGGGGCAAGTACCTCGGCATGGTGCTGAGCCTGGCCTTCACCTCGCTGATAATGACCCAGCAGCCCGCCGTGTTCGCCAGCATTCTTGCCCGTACCTACGGCCTCATCGACGATATCGCCATTGCCGACATCTGGGTCATGGACCCGCAGGCCCAGTCGGTGGAGGAATCGAAGGCCATGCCCGACACGCGCCTGTCGCTGGTGCGCAGCGTCAGCGGCGTGGAATGGGCCGTGCCCCTGCACAAGGGCCAGCTGAAGGTGCGCCTGCCCGACGGCAACACCGTGGGCTGCGGGCTCATCGGCGTGGACGACGTGTCGCTCATCGGCGCGCCGGGCGTCATGCGGTCCGGCAGCATGGCCGACCTGCGCATGGGCGACGCCGTGGTGGTGGACGCCGAGGGGGCGTCAAAGCGCCTGGCCGTGCAGACGGACCACGGCCTGCGCCCCCTGGGCGCGGGTGACGCGCTGGAGGTCAACGACCGCCGCGCCGTGGTGGTGGGCGTGGTCAACGCCACCCCCACCTTCCAGTCGCAGCCCACTCTTTATACCACCTATTCGCGGGTGAAGATGTTCAACAAGAGCGAGCGCAAGCTGATGTCCTTCGTGCTGGTAAAAGCCCAGCCGGGGCAGGACCACCGCGCGCTGGCCGCGCGCATTGCGTCGGAAACGGGGCTCACGGCCCTGACCGCCGACGATTTCCGCGCGCGGACGTTGCAGCACTTCATCAAGCGCACGGCCATCATCATGCACTTCGGCACCACCATTCTCATGAGCTTCTGCATCGGCGCAGTGGTCACCGGGCTGATGTTCCACAACTTCACCCAGGACGCGTTGCGCCACTTCGGCGTGCTGAAGGCCATGGGCGCCGACGACCGCACCCTGCTGCTGATGATCCTGTCGCAGGCCCTGCTGGTGGCGGGCACCGGCTTCGGCATCGGGGTGGGCATGGCCATGATCATGGGCAACCTGCCCGGCGACCCCATGGGCATGCGCCTTTCGCCGCTGATTCTGGCGGTGGGCGGCGGCGCGGTGCTGTCCATCACCCTGGTTTCGGCGGCGCTCAGCATCCGTCAGGTGCTGCGGCTGGAACCGGCCATGGTGTTCAAGCAGTAGGCCGACAGGCAACAGGAACAGGTACGCATGCAGGACAGGAACATGGATATCGCGGACCGCGGCTCCACCCCGCCATACATACATTACGGGTCCGGCATGCCCGGCATGCACCACGGGCCCGGCATGTCTGGCATGACCGACATGCCCGGGATGTCTGGCATGTCTGGCATGTCTGGCGACCCCGCCGTGGTCTGCGCCGGGCTGCGCAAGCGCTACGGAGAAGGGGCCACCGCCGTGCACGCCCTGCGCGGCGTGGACCTGACCGTGCAACGCGGCGAACTGCTCATGCTGGTGGGTCCCTCCGGCTGCGGCAAGACCACGCTCATTTCGGTCATGGCGGGCATCCTCGACCCCACGGAGGGCAGCTGCCGCATCCTGGGGCAGGACATGACCGCCCTTGCCCCCCGGCCCCGCGCGGCCTTTCGCGCCCGGAACATCGGCTTCGTGTTCCAGGCCTACAACCTCAATCCGGCCCTGACGGCGGCGGAGAACGTCTCCGTGCCGCTGCGCATCTGCGGCGCGCCGCTGCGCGAGGCCATGCGCAAGGCAGAAGCCGCGCTGGACATGGTGGGGCTGGGCGACAAGGCGGAATCCGCCCCCGGCGACCTTTCCGGCGGGCAGCAGCAGCGGGTGGCCATTGCCCGCGCCCTGGTGCACCAGCCGCAACTGATCGTCTGCGACGAGCCCACCAGCGCCCTGGATCACGCCAACGGGCAGCGGGTCATGGAACTGCTGCGCCGGGTGGGCACCGTGGATGGCCGGGCGCTGGTCATCGTCACCCACGATGCCCGCATCTTCGAGTTTGCCGACCGCATCGCCGAACTGGACGACGGCCGGGTGACCCGCGTGGGTACGCCCGGCGCCCTGTCCGCGCCGTCGGGCGTGCCGGTGGCGGCGGACATGCCCGGCGACGCCCACGGCGCGAAACCCGATCCGGCCTGCGCCAAAGCGTGGTCACCCGAATGCGCAACCCCGCCCGGCGGCAATGCCACGGGCACGCCCGCGCGGATGTCTGGTCGCCGCGCGGACTGAGCCCCGCCGTCCACCCCTTCCCGATCACCCGCAAGGCCGCCCCGCCCGCATGCGGCGCACCCTGATACCCAGAAAGAGACACTCATGCGACGCAACATCATTCTTGCCTACGTCCTTCCCGCCCTGGCCCTCGCGGGCCTCGCAGCGGGCGTCGTGCACGCCTCGCGCACGTCGGCGCCGCCCGCCCCGGTGCCCCCGGTGGCCGATCCTGCCGCGCCGCCCTACGAACGGTACATCAGCGGTTCCGGCATAGTGGAGGCGGCCAGCCGCGACGTGGGCGTGGCCACGCCCACGTCCGGAGTCATTGTGGAGATTCCCGTCACCGTGGGAGACGCGGTGAGGAAGGGCGACATGCTGTTCCGGCTGGACGACCGCGAGCGCAAGGCGGCCCTGGCGCAGCAGAGGGCGGCCCTGGCGGTGGCCCGCGCCCGGGTGGCCGAGGCCCGCGTGGCGCTGGAAAAGGCCCGTGCCGACGCCGCCCGCGTGCGCAGCCTGCGCGACGGACGCGCCGTGAGCGCCGAAGAGGCGGCCCAGCGCGGCTACGCCGAGGACGCCGCCCGCACCGCGCTGGCTTCGGCCACGGCGGATGCGGCCCAGGCCGAAGCGGCGGCCCGGGCCATAGAGGTGGACCTGGACCGGCTGTGCGTGCGCGCCCCCATGGATGCCACGGTGTTGCAGGTGAACGTGAGCGAGGGCGAATACGCCACGGCGGGCGCGCTTTCCACGCCGCTGGTCATGCTGGGCGACGTCAGCCGCCTGCACGTGCGGGTGGACATCGACGAGAACATCGCCTGGCGCTACCGCGCGGGCATGCCCGCCACGGTGTTTCTGCGCGGCAACCGCGATTTTTCCGCGCCGTTGCGCTTCGTGCGGGTGGAGCCCTACGTGCTGCCCAAGACGTCCCTGACCGGCGACACCACAGAGCGTGTGGACATCCGCGTGTTGCAGGTGCTGTACGCCTTCGACGTCCGGGATATGCCCGCCTACGTGGGTCAGCAGGTGGACGTGTATTTCGATGACACCGGACCCCGCGCCGGGATCGGCCCGGCGGCGGGCGGCATGGCCCGCATGGGGGACGACGCGCCGGGTTCGACGGGCCGCGTCGGTGAGGCGGGCGCCGTGGCGGTGGAGCGGTCCGCCGTCGGAGGGGCCATGCCCGAAGTGGTGGTGCCGGTGCGCGACCTGAAAAAGGGCGCAGGCTCCCGGAGACCTGCCGACGCGGGGGTACGGGGATGACCGCGCCGTTGCGCCCGAGGTGCCGGGGTGCGGGAGGAATGTCCCCACGCCCCGTGTCGAACCGCCTTTCGTGGCTCCGGGGCGTGCCGTGCCGCCCATGCGTCCTGCCGGGCGTCCTGCCGGGCCTCCTGCTGTGCGCGGTGCTGGCGGCGGGCTGCGCCGCCGCGCCCGCCGCGCCGCGCCCCGACATGCCCGCCGCGTGGAGCACGGGGGCGTCCGCCCTGCCTTTCGCCACCGGGGCGGGCGGCCTGCCTTCCGCCACCGGGGCGGGCGGCCTGCCTTCCGCCACCGGGGCGGGCGCGCAGGCCGCGCACTCCGGCGCGACGCTGGCCCGCTGGTGGGGCACCTTTGGCGATCCGGCGCTGGACCGTCTGCTGGCCCGTGCCGCCACCGCCAACTTCGATGTGCGCATCGCCGCCGAAAAGGTGCGCGAGGCCCGCGCCGCCGCGCGCGAGGCCGGGGCCAGCCTTGGTCCCACGGTCACCGGTTCCGCCTCCGGCACCCGCATCCGCTCCGGCACGGGCGAGGCGCAGTCCTCCGGCTCGCGCGATGGCAACGTGTATGCCACGGGCCTGGACATGGCCTGGGAAATCGATCTGTTCGGGCGGCTGCGCGCCACCCGCGAGGCCCGCGTGGCCGATGCCCAGGCGGCGGAAGAGGACCGGCGCGACACCCTGGTCACCCTGCTGGCAGAGGTGGCCACCCAGTACGTGACCCTGCGTCAGGCCCAGAACGAACTGGCCCTTACCCGCGACATCGCGGCCAGCCGG
This sequence comes from Nitratidesulfovibrio sp. SRB-5, assembly GCF_019931275.1. Classification (NCBI taxonomy): domain Bacteria; kingdom Pseudomonadati; phylum Thermodesulfobacteriota; class Desulfovibrionia; order Desulfovibrionales; family Desulfovibrionaceae; genus Nitratidesulfovibrio; species Nitratidesulfovibrio sp. SRB-5. Next base: position 394,286 of record NZ_JAIOTY010000002.1, read on the forward strand.
GCCGAAACCCTGGCCCTGGTCACCGACCGGCGCGACGCGGGCCTTGCCGGGGACATCGACGTGGCGCAGGCCGCCGCGCTGTGGCATGCCGCGCAGGCCGACGCCGCCGAGTATGAAAACAACGCCTGGGCGGCCCTGGCCCGTCTGGAACGCCTGACGGGCGCGGCACCCGGCGAACTGCGGCCCGTGCTGGAGGTGGCCGCGCCCATTCCGGTGCCCGCGCGGGAGGTGCCCGTGGGCCTGCCCGCAGACCTGCTGCTGCGCCGCCCGGACATCCGCGCGGCGGAGCGCACCCTGGCAGCGGCGGCGTCGGACCTTGCCGCCACCACGGCGGAACGCTGGCCCACGCTCAGCCTGTCGGCCACGCTGGGGTCGCAGGCGTCCACGGTGAACAGGCTGTTGTCTTCGGGCAGCGGGGTGTGGTCCGTGGCCCCGGCGCTGGGGCTGACCCTGTTCGATTCCGGAGCCACCACGGCGCGCATCGAACAGGCCGACGCCCGGCGCGAACAGGCCGCACTGGCCTATCTTTCCACGGCCCGCACGGCGGTGGAGGAGGCGGAAACCGCCCTGTACGCCGTGGACCGCCAGCAGCGCAGGTTGCCCGATCTGGCCGCCGTGCTGGAGGCGGACCGTACCGCCCTCGTCCTTGCCCGGGACCGCTACCGGGCGGGGCTGACCGATTTTCTGGCCGTGGCCGATGCCGAGCGCGAACTGTCCACCGCCGCCCTGACCCACGTACGGGCGCGGGCGGCGCTGGCCACCCGCGCCATCACCCTGTACCGGGCGCTGGGCGGCGGCTGGGCCGCGACGCAGGGCGAGGAACGGGCCAGCGTTTCCGCCACGGGGCTTGCCCCCGCCCCCACGCCGCCTGCCGCAGGCGTGGACGCCGCATCATGACCGACAAGACCATATGGCACGACCATGGCGCCCGCGCGGAATCACCCGACGTGGCGCGTCCGGGAGAACCCGCGATGAAAGAGTCCCGCATTCCCCTGATTACCGCCCTGTTCTGCGGCCTGCTGCTGCATACGGAATTCACGGCCATGGCGGAGCACGGTGTTGCCACCCCTGGCGACGCGGCCCCGGCGGTTGAAGCGCCGCCTTCGACCACGCCGGGTTCAGCGGCCACGCGAAAGGAGCAGGGGCATCGTTTCGACCTGGCCGACCGCGACCATGACGGCAGCCTGAGCCGCGAGGAGGCCGCCCACCCCGAAACCGGCCTGCCCGTGGTGACCCGCGAATTTGCCAACATCGACACCAACGGCGACGGCAAGCTGAGCAAGGCCGAACTGCTGCGCTTTGCCCGTGAACGGCGCCAAGCCAATCATGCGAATCAGACCAATCATGCGAATCAGGCCCGGCGGGTCGACCCGAAGTCGTGACGGCGGTATGCCCGGCAGGCCGACCCTGCATCGTGACGGCGGCATGCCGGGCAGTTTCGACCCAGTAAAGAAATGTAAAGACGCCACCCGGCAAAATTTGCCCGGCTTTGCCCGCCCCGCACACTGTTGTGCGGGGCGGTCTGCTTTGGGTGACAAGGGCTTTGGCTGCGGGAGCCAGCAAGGACTGGCGTGGCGGGCGGGGAAGGTGCCGGGGCATCCGGTCCGGCGGCGCAAGGCCGACGGGCGGAGCGGCGATGCGCACCGCGCCCCTAGGCGGGCAGGCGGATGGTAACCTGCAACCCGCCCGTGGGCAGGTTTTCGGCGGCTATGGTGCCGCCGTGCAGTTCCACGGCGCGCTGGGCGATGGCCAGGCCAAGCCCGGTGCCCGTGCCGCGCGGGGCATTGCCCGCCCGGAAGAACGGCACGAAAAGCATGGGCAGGTCGGCTTCGGGGACGCCCGGCCCCTGGTCCCGGACGGAAATGACCACCTGCCGTTCCGGCCCGGAACCGTTGTCGGCTCCGGCTCCCCGGCTGGCGTCGCAGGTTTTCCGGCAGGTGTCGCGGCATGCGCCCACGGGGGTGCCGGACGGTTCTGCCCGGTCCGCCACGCAGGACAGGGTCACGGTTACCTGCGTATCCGGCGGCGAGAACTTCAGGGCGTTCTGCACCACGTTGTCCAGCGCGCCGTACAGCATTTCGCGCATGCCGTGAAAGGCCGCGCACGGGGTGTTCACGCGCAGTTCCACCCGCTTGGCGTCCGCGCGGGCCTGAAAGTCGGTTTCGTCCGCCAGTTGAGTCAGCATGGCTTGCAGGTCGAACCATGCGGGCGGCGCCTCCTCTTTCTGCTGGTCCAGGTGCCCGGTGGCCAGCAGATGGGCGCTGAGGGTCGAAAGGCGTTCCGCATCGCGGCGGATGCGTTCCAGAAAGCGCTGCGATTCGGGCGAGACGGTGCGCGAGGCCATTTCCAGCGCCAGCGACACGCGCGAAAGGGGCGAACGCATCTCGTGCGACACGTCGTGCAGCAGGCGACGCTGGGTTTGCAGCAGTTCTTCGGTGCGCGCGGCCATGGTGTTGAAGTCGCGGGCAAGGCGCGCCAGTTCGGTGCCGTGGGTGGCCACATCGCCGGTGACGCGCGCCTGCAGGTCGCCCCGGGCAAAGCGTTGCAGCGCGCTGCCCACTTCGCCTATGGGCCTGCTGGCCTGGCGCAGCAGCAGGTGCAGCACCCCGCCCGCCAGCACCATGGCCACGGCCAGGGGCAGCACGAAGGGGGGCAGGCGCATGTCCGGCGGGGTGGGCATGTCCTTGCGCAGGGTCAGCACGCCGTGCGCGCCGCCGGGCAGGTCGATGGGGTCGGCCATCAGCACGGCCGGGCGCAAGGTGAACGGCTGCGGAAAGTCCAACTGGGTGGCCCCCGTGTCGCGTGCGTCCTCGGCCTGCTCGCGTGCCTCGGCCTGAATGGCGGCCTCCGTTTCCGGCGATTGCCAGACGGGTTCGCGGGGAGGTTCAGTGGGCGGGGGACCGGGGGGGATGCGTCCTTCCAGGGCGCCCAGGATGCGTTCCGACCAGGACAGTTGCGGAGGCGGCCCCATGGGCAGACCGGGAAGGGGGCCTGCCGGGCCGGTTCCGCCTGCCGCGACGGCGCGCGGTTTCGTGCCGTCCCGCTCATCCGGGAAGGGGGGCGGACCAAAGGGTACAGGCATCACCGGGCCGTTGTCGGCCAGCGGCTGCAATCCGGCGTCGTGCACCACCACGCGCACGCCGCGCTCGCGCAGCGTGCCCAGCAGGGCGTCCAGCTTGTCCGTGCGCCCTTCGGCCAGATATTCGGAAACGCGGTCGCCCAGCAGGTCCAGCAGCACGGCGTTCATCTCGAAGGGGCCGCGCCTGGGGCGCTCCTCCAGCCGGAACCGGACGAAGGTGCCCAGGGTGAAGATGCCGCAGCCGACCAGCAGCAGCACCAGCAGCCTAACCGGCCACGTTCTCATGCCCCGTCCCGAGGCTCGGTTCCGCCGCGTCCTGCCCGCCGAAGGTGGATTCCGTGGGAGAAACGCGGAAGTAGTACCCCGACCCGCGCACCGTGCCCACGCGGGGTTGGCCGTCGTCGCAGGGGCCCAGCTTCTTGCGCAGGTTGCTGACGTGCACGTCGATGGACCTGTCGAAGGGCAGGATTTCGCGCCCCAGTACCCCGCGCGAGATGTCCTCGCGCGCGACGGTTGCGCCTTCGGCCTCCAGCAGCAGGACCAGGATGGCGTACTCCACGGGGGTCAGGGGCAGGGGGGCGCCGTCGCGCAGGGCCGTGCGGGCCGAACGGTCCACGGTAATGCCCCCGAAGGACAGGTTGCGCTTGCGGTACGGCCCCACGCCACCGATGCAGCCCACGCCGCCCGAACCCGCGCCGGTCCCTGCTCCCGCCATTCCCGCCGCTGCCCCCATTCCATGAACACGGGTGCGGCGCAGCACGGCGCGCAGGCGCGCCAGCAGTTCGCGTGGCACGAAAGGTTTGGGGACGTAGTCGTCCGCGCCCATCTCCAGCCCCACGATGCGGTCCACGTCGTCGCCGCGCCCGGTCAGCATGAGCACGGGCAGGGCCGAACGGGAACGGATGGTGCCGAGCACGTCGAAGCCGCTGGCGTCTGGCAGGGCCACGTCCAGCAGGGCCGCGTCGTAGTCGCCCGAAAGGGCGCGCGCCAACCCCTGTCCACCGGTGTGGCAGGGTTCAACGGCAAGCCCTTCGGGAGCAAGATATTCGGTCAGTAATGCGCAGAGTTCCTTGTCGTCGTCGATCAACAAGACTCGATCCATGATGTCACCCTCTGGGCGGTGGCACATATTTCCCGGTTGCCGCTTGCGACCGGGTATACTGCAAGAATTGCGCCCGAATGATTTCCGTGAATGTAAAACAATGTAAGCTAGTGTGTCTGATGTTTTCAAAACCCTACCTGTCCTGAACGGACAATGTGGGTGGCCTGGCGTATGGATACTGACAGCCCGTCATGTACGGGACTTGGCTTTTCCACAATTTCCGGCGTGGTGCATGGACCCGGTTGCCGCAATTCCGGCTCCACAGAACGCACGACTGGAGATGAAGATGGAAGCCAATACAGGAACCACTACGGATATAGCGGCATGCATGACCGGCGACGGAAAGGCATGGCGCCGTTTCGTGTCTGTCTATGCCCCGGTGATCCACAAGGCCGTGCACTACACCCTTCAGTGGAACGGAGGGGATGCCGCGGGGCTCGACGCGCAGGACGTGACGCAGGAGGTGTTCTGCCGCCTGGTGGGCGACGGGTTCCGCCTGCTGTCCACCTACAATCCTGCCCGGGCGGGCCTGGCCACATGGCTTACCGTGGTGGCCAGGTCCACCGCGCTCGACTGCCTGCGGGCGCGCCGCACCGAACGGATGACACGGCAGGTTCCCTATACCCCCGAACTGGAGGAGGAACTTGCCGAACGGCTGTGGGCCGAGGCCCCGGCTTCGGTCCCGGACGACCGCGGGATGCTGGACCTGCCCCCCGGGCTGCTGAGCAGGCGGCAGGGTACCGTGCTGCGACTGTTGTTCCAGGATGACCTCGATACCGATGAAGTGGCGCGCACGCTGGACATCCATCCCAAGACCGTGCGCAGTCTGAAGCAGAACGCCCTTGCGCGGCTGCGCCATCACTTCTGCCTGTGATGCCGCCGCGCAACGCAAAGGCCCGGAATGTTCCGGGCCTTTTCTTTGTGCCAAAGGCAGGCGGCGCAGGCAATGCAAAGTAATGCAAAGTTACTGTTATGAACGTTAATTGCGTGGCTTTTAGAGTGGTTATGGAAAATTGAAAATTAAGAGAGCGGCGTATCTGCGTCGATAGGATCAACAAGCATGCGCTGCATGCATGGCAGAGGCACACAAGGATAGTGCATTTTTCATGGAGGAAAAACCATGTCTCTCGTCGTCAACAACAACTTTACGGCGCTCACAACGGCAAATACGCTCAACGCTACCTACAACAAGCTTGAAAAGTCCACCCAGCGTCTGTCGTCCGGCCTGCGCATCAATTCGGCAGCAGACGATGCCGCCGGTCTTGCCATCCGCGAACTGATGCGTTCCGACATCACGGCGTTGAACCAGGGCGTTCGCAACGCCAACGACGCCATTTCGCTGATCCAGACGGCGGACGGCGCCATGGAAACCATCGACGAAAAGCTCATCCGCATGAAGGAACTGGCGGAACAGGCCGCCACCGGTACCTACAATTCGGACCAGCGCCTGATCATCGATTCGGAATACCAGGCCATGGCCTCGGAAATTACCCGAATCGCCAATGCCACGGACTTCAACGGCATCGCGCTGCTGAACGGCAACCTGTCCAATTCGACCTACGATGGTTCGGGCCTGACTTCCACGGGGCAGTTGCACATCCACTTCGGCTCCGGCAACGACAGCGCGCAGGACTACTACGAAATCCGCATCGGCTCGGTGTCGGCCAAGTCGCTGGGCCTCGGCAACACCGCCAGCGGCAACGGGTCCAGCATCTCCACCCAGCAGGCCGCCCAGGACGCGCTGGATGCCATCGACAACGCCATCATCTCCAAGGATCAGATCCGTGCCTCGCTGGGCGCCATGCAGAACCGGCTGGAAGCCACCATCACCAACCTCGAGACCCAGTCCGAGAACCTTTCCGCCGCCGAATCACGCATCTCGGACGTGGACGTCTCGCTGGAAATGACCGAGTACACCAAGCAGCAGGTGCTGGCGCAGACCGCCGTGGCCATGCTGTCGCAGGCCAATTCGCTGCCGCAGATGGCGCTTTCGCTGATCGGCGGTTAGTCCGTCTTTTCGGGGAGCGAGCCGGAGCGGGTTGCTGCCCGGCTATGGAACGACTGGGGAAACACCAACGGCAAGGGGCCGGGCATATGCCCGGCCCCTTTTGCGCGCGTGCTGCAAGGATGCGCCGCCTTTTCCCATGCGGACCGGGGGAAGTCCCTTGGCGCACGCCCGGCGCGAAGGGGGGATGCCGACGGGGTACGCTGGCTTCCGCGTGCTGCGCGAACCATGCGCGAGGCAGATGCACTGGAGGTACGAGCCCGAGCGACGACTCCGAAGACGGTCGCGGAGGAGTGGCCCCTAGTCGCTGCTCAGCGAAGCCAGCAGGGAATCGATGGTGGAGGACAGGTTGTCGTAGCTGGTGAGCAGGGTTTCCAGACCGGAATAGCGGGAGCGCAGGCGGCTTTCCACCAGCCCCAGCCGTTCCTCCTCGCGCGAGATGGACTGCGCGTACTGGTCCAGGATGTCCTGAAAGCTGTCCTCCATGATCTGGAGGGAGCCTTTGCTGCTGGTCATGTCTTCCAGGGTGTCGATGAACTGCCCTATCTTGCCCTGCTTCAGGGAAACGGAGCCGGTGTAGGAGCCGTCGGACGTGTTGTTCACGGTAAGGGCAAGGCCCTTTTCGTCCTTTCCCGAGGCGCCGGTGATGGTCCCGCCCGAGATGGAGGCGGCGTTGCCGTTGATGTACGCCTCCACGATCTCGCCGTTCTCGATGCGGTACGAGACGTCGTATTGGCCCGCTTTGGTGGTGCCGGAGATGGCGCTGCCGAAGGAAAAATCGCCGGAATCGGTACTGCCCGCCACGTCGGCAGACAGCAGTTCGGCCACCGCGTTGGGGTCCTTCTTTATGGCCGCTTCCAGGTCGTCGTAGTCGATGACCAGCAGGCCGAAGGTCTCCGAGTCTTCGTCGGCGTCGGTGGAAATGCCGATGGTGGAAAGGCTGGTGAACAGGTCGCCCGTTTCGCTGCCAGAATCGTAGTAGGAAAAACCCAGCCCCTTCGTGGACAGGATGCTCTTGAGCGTGCTCTGCACCAGCTTGATGCCGTAGTTGCTGGCCAGAACCGAAGCGGAGGTGGAATCGTCTTCGGCGTCATCCTCGTCGTCGGAGTCGGAAGCCGTGGACGTGGATACGGACGACGACACCGTTCCCTGGCTGCGCAGGTCCATCAGCAGTTGCAGCACCGTATTGATGCTGCCGACCACGGTTTCCACGGCCCCGACCATGGCGTCGGTATCCAGCGTGACGTCGATGTTCACGCCGTCGCTGCCGGTGGCTTTCTTGAGTTGCAGGGTCACCCCGTCGATGACGTCGTCGATGGTATTGGCGCTGCGTTCCATCCACTCGTCGGCGGCGGAGGGAAAACCGTCCACCTTGATCTGGGCGTTCTGGGCCTTCTGGGTGTTGGTGAAGGCGTCCGGCCCCATGGCGTCGAAGCCGGTGTCCTTTATGGTCACGGTGTTGTCCGCGCCAAGGTCCATGCCGCGTATTTGCAGGTGGTAGGCGTTGCCTTCGTTGATGATGCTGGCGCGCACGTCGTCGTTGTTGCCGCTGGCGCCGTTGATGAGGCTGGCGAACTCCGAAAGGGTGGTGCCGCCCGGCACGTCCAGGGTGTACGTCGTGTCGCCGTAAGTGAACGAAAAGGTCTGGTCGGTGTCGGTGATCACCGTGCTGGTGGCGGCGTACCCGTCGTCGCTGCTCCAGATGTCGTTCCTGGCCAGTTGGTTCACCACCACGGTGTGCGAGCTTTCCTCCGCGTCGTTGTCGGCGGTGACGGTGACGCAGGTTTCGTCGGAAGAGGTGGCGCCCTTGGCGAGGAAGTCGGACACGCTGCTGTAGTCTTGCAGGGTCTGGTACAGCGTGGTCATCTGCGTTTGCAGATCCTGCACGGCGGCCAGCTTGGCTTCGTAGCTCGTCTGCGCCGAAAGCATGGCGTTGTACCGGTATTCCTCCACGGCCATTTGGGCCTCAATGATTTCGTCCCAGTCGGTGCCGGTGTTCAGGCCGGTGAAGGTGATGGAGCCGGACCAGTATTCGGACATGATGACCTCCGTGAATGCCGGGGGGCGGGCAATGCGGGCGCCAGGGGGAATCGGGCCGGAGCCGGAGATGCGCCGGACATGCGCCGGACATGCGCCGGACATGCGCCAGCCCGGCGCCAGCCCGGCGTCGGGCTGATGCCGGAGCAGGGGCTGGCCGGGTCCGAATCAGAGGTAATCGAGCAGGCTCAGCTTCATGACGGCGGCCTGGGTACTGAGCACCGCCTCGTAGACGGTGGTGAGCTTGGAAAGCTGGGTGGCCAGTTCGGTGGTGTCGGCGTCCACCACGTTGCTCACGGCATTCTTGGCCGTGGAGGTGAGCAGGGTGTTGGCCGTCTCGATATGCTCCAGACGCACCTCGCGCGCACCGATGTTGCTGGCGGCGGAAAGCATCTTGGCCTGGCCTGCCGTGATGGCCTCCAGGCTTTCGGCAATGCCTTCGGCGTCGTTGGTTTCCAGGTAGCCGATGAACTGGCCGATGGCCTCGAACAGGTCGTCGTCCCCCGTGCCGGCGTAACTTTCGCCATCCGCGCTGTAGAGCCCGCCGAACACGTCCAGCCCGCAGCTGTTGATGGCGATGCTGGTGGAGGTGGAAACGCGGACCGTGAGGGCCGTGGAGTCGGAGGAGACGATAAAGGTGTCGCCCGCCGCAAGGTCGCTGCCGCTGCCTGCGGAAAGCGCCAGGGTGCCGCCGGGTACGGTCAGGGTGCCGTTGTCGGAACTCTGCACGTCCGACCAGTTGAGCCCCCCGTCCGTCGAATAGCTGTACGCGACGGGGCCGGTCACCGTGGTGTCGTCCTCCATGCGCACCACCACCGAGTTGCTGAAGGTGCCGGTGGGCGTGGCGGTGACGTCGGTGTTGCTCTGGGCGGTCACCTGGGCGCCGTCGTCGGCATCGCCGGTGTATATGGCCGCCGGGCGCACGGTGATGCGCGTGCCAGCGCTGGTGTCGTCATCCGACACGGCGGAGACGCCGGTGCCGTCCTGCATGTGCACCTGTATCCCGTCGCAGGCCAGGGTGGCCTCGCCTGCGGCCAGGGTGCCCTCCGTCCAGGTGTCGCCACCGTCGGAGGAATAGCGGTAGGTGATGTCGTCCGTGCCCACGGTGCCGTCGCCGGTGAATTCGATGCGGATGCTCTGGTCCGCCTCGCCCTCTACCGACAGCACCGCGCTGCCCGCGCCCGAGGCCAGGGTGGTGCCGCTCACCGTGGTCCCCAGGCCCAGGCTGTAGGCCGTGCCGCCGGAGTCGCGCCCGGCGAAGATGGACTGCCCGTTGTACCGGGTGCTGGCGTAGGTGATGAGTTGCTCGTACAGCCCCCGCGCCTCTTCGGCGATGGCCAGCCGGTTGGCGTCGGTCAGGGTGCCGGTGGCGGCCTGTTCCGCCAGTTCGATGAGGCTGGCGAGCGCCGTGCTGGCATCGCCCAGGGTGTCGTCCGCCAGCGAGAGCCAGCCCTTGGCCGTGTCCACGTTGCTTTGGTACTGGGTAAGCTGGCTGATCAGCGTGGAATTGGTCAGGGCCACCTCTGTCCCGTACGGGTCGTCCGACGGGCAGTTGATGCGTTGTTGCGTGGCCATCTGGATGGTCAGCCTGTTGATGTTGGATTGCAGTCGAGTCATGTATTTCAACGAGTTGCTGTAGGTCATGTTTGTCGAGATGCGCATGGTTGGCTCCTGTGCGGCAGGGCGCGGGCGGGCGCCTAATCCCGTAGCGAAAGGATGGTGTCGAACATGGAGTTCGCCACCTGAATGAGCTGTGCGGCGATGCTGTACGACTGCTGGTACTTGGTAAGGTTGAGAAGCTCCTCCTCCGTGCTCACGCCGGAGATGCTCTGCTGCATGTCGTCGGCATTGTCGGCCAGGGTACTGTAGTAGGTGTACTTTCTGGCGGAAGTATCCACGTCCGTGCCCACGGTGGACGCCAGGGCGGCCAGTTGCTTGCTCAGCGTCTTGGAGACGGAGCCGCTTCCGATGTTCAGCGTCACCTTGGTGTCCGCCAGGGCCGCAAGATTGTTGGCGCAGGTGCTGTCGCCGGAAAGGGCCTCGCCCGAGGCGTCCACCACGCCCGCGTTGACCCGGTTGGGGTCGTTCAGCACGGAATCGGACACCGTGATGGTGCCCGCGTCGGACCCCGAGAAGAAGGTGTTGATGCCCAGCGCGGCGAGCAGCCCGGAGGTGTCGCCCGCGAACTGGAACGACATGCCGTCCGTCGCGGCGATGGTGAGCTGCCCGTTGTTGATGGAGGCGGTGAGCTGGCCGGAAAACGTGGTGTTGATGGTGTCGGCCACGTCTTGCAGGCTGTCGGATGCGGGGTCGATGGCGATGGACGACAGCGTGGACACCTCTCCGGTGTCGTCGTCGTACACCGAGATGGACAGGGTGCCCGAGCCCAGTCGGTCGGCGTAGGCAAGGCTGCTGTCTGCCAGGGGCGTGGTGGCGCTGCCCGTGGAGTTTTCGGCGGTGACGGACGAGAAGCCGGTCAGGCCCGCGCCCTGGCTGTGCACGTAGTTGACCTGCCAGGCCAGCTCTTCCGCCAGGGCGTCCAGCGTCTCCAGGTAACTGCCCACGTATTGGTCGCGGGTGGCCAGCAGCCCGGCTAGGCTGCCGCCCGAAAGGCGGTTGTTGCTGCCCGACGCGGTGACGTCGACGGGGGTGACGTTCACCTTTCCGGAGGTGGTCTGGTACCAGTACACCCCCGACTTCGCCATGACGGCGAAGTCGTCGCCCACGGCCAGCGTGCCGCCCGCTGCCGCGCCGGAATCCGTCGCCGAACCGAACCAGATGGACACCCCGGCTACGGTCACCTTGTCGTCCGCGCCCGATGCCGTGAACAGCAGGGCATTGCCGGAATCGTCGGTGAGCCAGGTTTTCCCGCCGTCCAGCGAGACCTTGTAGGTGGCCGCACTGGCCGTACCGTCCGCAGAGCCGGAGGTGACGAACTCCAGGGCGATTTCGTGGCTGCTTTCGCCCTCGAAGTAGATTTGCCCGTCGAAGGTGGAGGCGGACGTCAGCGACTGGGTGGCCTGCGGCCCCTCGTAGGCCAGCTTGCAGGTGTTGCCGCCCTGCACCAGGGTCTGGCCCTCGCCGGTGTACACGGTCACCTGGCCGTCGCTGTTGTACACCACGGAAAGGTCGAGGTAGGTGGCCAGATCGCGCAGGGTCGTGGCCTGGCTGTCCAGCAGGGTGGCGTTTTCCGGATCGCTGGCCAGTTGCGAGTTGAGGTCGGCCAGGGTGTTCAGCAGGTCGTTGATGTCGTCCACCTGCTGTTCGATCTGGGTGTTCAGGCTGGTCTGTACGGCTTCCAGGCTGTCGCTGGTGGAATTGATGAGCGCGGTCAGGGTTTCGGCATACCCGGTCAGCTCGGTACGGGCGGCTTCGCTTTCCGGGTCCGCGGCCAGCGCATCGAGGCTGGTCCAGAAGGCGTCCAGCGCGGTGGACAGGTCGTAGCCTTCGTCGTCGCTGTCGTCGAACAGCGTCTCGATGGACGAAAGCGCGGAGGTTATGGTCTCCCACATGGAGGCATCGGAACTGTACGACAGGTACTGCGACTCCACCGTGTAGCTGAAGTGGCGGGTGATCTCGGCAACTTCCGCCCCGGAGCCGTAGGTGTAGCTGCCGCTGCTGACCGTGGGGCCGGTGGTGTACTGCACCGTTTGCCGCGAGTAGCCGGTCACGTCGGCGTTGGCCAGGTTGTTGCTGGTCACCGAGATGCCGACCTGCGCGTTGCTGAGCGCGCTGGCGCCGATGTTGAAAATGGAGTTGAGCGAAGACATGGCGCGTCCTTACGGGCATGCGGGCAGGCCCGTGCGTTGCGGGTGGGGTATTCCGGCCCGTTCCCGGACGGAGACGGGAAGGGGCCGGAATACCTGCCTTGGGCGGCTCCATCCCCCTGGCCTTCCGGGCGGGCGGGATGCCCGACAGGAGGCTGGCAGGACGGCAGGGCCGGTCGCGCCGGGGCTCGACGATGCCCCCGGCGCGCCGCGTGCCCTAGCGCTTCAGGCCAAGCGCGGTCTGGAGCATTTCGTCCACGGTGGTGATGACCTTGCTGTTGGCCTGGTAGGCGCGCTGCATCACGATGAGGTCGACCATCTCGGTAGAGACGTCCACGTTGGATTCCTCCAGCTTTTCCCCGTAGATGCTGCCGTAGATGCCCTGCCCGGCCCTGCCGATGTTGGCCGTGCCCGATTCGGTGGTGGCCGAGTACAGGTTGCCGCCTTCCAGTTGCAGGCCCTGGTCGTTGTTGAAGCTGGCAAGGGCCACGATGAACAGGGCCTGGGTCTGGCCGTTGGAGTAGGTGGCGTAGATGACCCCGCCCTCGTCCACGTAGTAGCTGGTCAGGTAGCCCGTGGCGTAGCCGTTCTGGCTGGAACTGTCGGTGCTGCTGGCCGAATCGTGGCTGGTGGCGCGGTCGGTGTCGTAGGCGGTGGAGGTGAAGCCGAACAGCAGCGTGCCGTCCGTGCCGATGTCCGCCGCGCTGGTCACGGTGGTGTTCCAGCCGTCGGTGATGGACTTGGCGGACAGGCCGAAGTCCAGTTCGACCTGGATGGCGTCTGCCTCATCGGTGGTGCTGGCGTTGGCCGACCCGGAAAAGTTGCACGCGAACACCGGCAGGCCGTCGGTGGAAAGTTCGGCCAGGGTCCAGTTGGAAAGGTCTGTCAGGTCGCCGCTGGCGGTGGAGCTGAGCGTGAAGGCAGTCTGCGAGACCAGCGCGCCGGTGGCGTCGAAGGACAGCGTGCCCGCCATCAGCAGGCCGGCGGCGGATGTGCCCGACACGCTCTGGCCGCCGATGGTGCGCACGTCCTCGCTGGGGTCCATGGTGACGATGTATTCCCAGGTGGTGGAGCCGGTGGTGGAGTCCTCCACCTGGTCGAAGTACACGGTCAGTTCATGGGCGGACCCGGCCTCGTCGTACACGGTGATGGTGGTCTGGTACTCGTACTTGGTGGTGCCCAGGGGGTCGTCGGCGCTGCCGTCCCATTCCGTCAGCAGCGAGAAGTACGGGTCGGTGGTGGAGGTGGAGTTGTCGTCGCCGCCGGAATCCAGGTTCACCGTCAGGGTCACGTTGGTGGTGGCCGAAGCGGGCGAGGTGCGGCTCTTGAGCTGGATGTCGCCCAAGGCCCCGGTGGTGGACGGATCGGTGGAACTGGCGGTGTCCGGGTCCACGGCCCAGCCCTGCACCTGGTAGCCGGAGGAGTTCACCAGGTAGCCTTCGGTGTTGAACGTGAAGTCCCCGGCGCGGGTGTAGTATATCTGGCCGTCGTTCTGGGGGTCTTCCACGATGAAGTAGCCCACGCCCCCGATGGCCATGTTCATGGCCTGGGAAGTGCTTTGATACGAGCCTTGCGAGAAGTCTGTGGCAATGGCCGATATCGTGGAGCCATTGCCGATCTGGTCGATGCCGCCGGACGTGGTGATGGAGGAATAGAACACGTCCTCGAACAGCATGGACATGGACTTGTAGCCCGTGGTGCTGGAGTTCGCGAGGTTGTTGCCGATGACGCTGATGGATTCCGCAGTGCTCAGCAGCCCAGAAACGCTGGCATACATGGAGGAGGAAAGGCCCATGGCGTGCTCCCGCGACAGTGCGCGTGCTGGTTGTTATGCGTCGGAGGAGACGACGCTGTAGACGTCTTCGAGGTTCACCGTGCGGCCATCGGACAGGGTGAGCACCGTGGTGCCGTTTTCCACGGAGACGCCGGAAACCGTGCCCGCCACCATGGTGGAGACCTCCAGGCTGCCGCCGTCCTCGTCGTAGGCTTCGAACACCACGCTGTAGGTTCCGTTGGCCGCTTCGGCGCCGGTGTAGTTGGTGCCGTCCCAGCTGAAGGTGTAGGTGCCGCTGTCCGTGGCGCCGAGGGAGACGGAATTGATGATGGTGCCGCTGGAGTTGTAGACGTGCGCGGTAAGGCTTTGCGCGTCCGACTCCAGGGTGAAGGAGACCACGGTGGTGGCGTCGTCGGTCTTGGATATGTCGTCACCCTCGGCCAGCACGGACTGTCCGATGAAGCTCACGGCCGAGTTCAGGCTCATGGCCGTCAGCGAGTCGTAGATGGACGTGGCCGTGTCGTTGAGGGCCGACAGCTGCTCCACCGTGGAGAACGAGGCGATCTGGTTGATCATCTCGGTGTTGTCGGCGGGGTTGGTGGGGTCCTGGTTCTGCAATTCCGCGATGAGCAGTTGCAGAAAGGCGTCGGAATCAAGCGTGGTTCCGCTGCTGGACGTCGATGACGTGCTGGCGGCGCTAGCCAAGGATGAGATAGTGGTCATTGCCGTCCTCCGTGCCCTGATCCGTTCCGTGACCCGCGCCCGGTTGCGCTTCGTGTCGGCTTCCGAACGCCAGTGCCGCCTCGATGACCTCGAACGGCGTCTTCACTTCCGCAGCCTTCAGAATCTTGCGCAGTTCCAGAAGATCTTCCCTGCATGACCTGCACGCCGCAAAATGCGATTCAAGACGCTTGCGTTCTGCCGATGTGGCCGTCTTCTCCAGGTAACAGGCGATCATGTTTGCGCCGGGACATGGTGAAGTGTCCGTGCACAGTCCTTCCTCGATGGAATGGAGCACCGTCATGTGGTGCCGTTGCTGTCTCATGGGCTGAACTTCCGTGCTGAGGTGTGAAGGCCCTGTTGTCCGTATGTACGGATGCGGCAGCACGAAATGCCCATCAAGAGACGGAAAGAGATGTAAAGGTGGCTTTACGAAGAAGGGGAGACGGGAAGGCGGGGCGGAAGGGCAGGTCGGTGAGGATGGCGGGCGAAGGGCCACCCGCAGGACAATCAAGGCAGGACGGCCCGGGGCGTTACGGGCCTTGGGACGACTGGGGCGGGCGCGGAAACGGCAAAGGGCCGGACATGTCCGGCCCTTTGCGGTGCAAGAGGGGGTCTGGGGGTGCAAGATGGGATGGTGCGATGGCGGGAACCTTCCGCGCGCACCGGTAACACGGGAGGCGGCAGGGACGGGGCTTTCAGCGCAGCATGGGCAGCGCGCCGCACAGGCCGTCCACGGCGCTGCGCTCGCCCACGAGGGCTATGCCCACGAAGCTGAGGTCGTCGTGGCCGGTGGCGGCCATGCGTTGCGTGTAGGCGTCATAGCTGCGCGCCGTGCGCGCCGTGTGGGTAAAGGCCACGCAGTACAGTCCGCGTTCGGCGGCCCTGCGGCGCAGGTCGGGCAGGGCTTCGGGCGCGGCCTGCAGCACGGGAATGGGCAGTTGGGTGATGCCGGGGTGTTCGTCGCCGTCGCCGTCGGTGACGGCGGGGCCCACGATTTCCGGAAAGGCCCGGCCCACGGACAGGGACAGCACGGCGGCGGCGTTGGCGGCCACCCCGCCCGGCAGGTTGCCGTCGAGCACGATGGCGAATTTGGTGGCATCAAGGTTCATGCGCGATCTCCCATGGGGTGCGGCATGCACCGTCCGGCAGACATGGACGAAGGGGTCTGGTTGCCCCAAGGCATCTGTCGGCGGGCATCCCGCGTTGCCGGATGAAGGTTGACGGCGTGCGGTCACGCCGGACCATGGCCTAGCATCGGGGGAAACTGGCGTATGGAAGGATTTTGCGGCGGTGGAACCCGGAGGGGCGGGAAGGGGGCGCGGCAGGACCGAATGGGACCGAATGGGGCCGGACAGGACCGGACAGGACCGGACAGGACAGGGCAGGGAGCAGCAGGACAGGGAACAACAGGACAGTACAGGGGCTGCGGCGTCAGGCGTCGGCGGTGGTTGCTCCGGCGTGTTGCGCGTCGGCCCCGCCCTGCTGGTACTGGCGGGGTGTGGCCCCGGTCAGGTCG
This sequence comes from Nitratidesulfovibrio sp. SRB-5, assembly GCF_019931275.1. Classification (NCBI taxonomy): domain Bacteria; kingdom Pseudomonadati; phylum Thermodesulfobacteriota; class Desulfovibrionia; order Desulfovibrionales; family Desulfovibrionaceae; genus Nitratidesulfovibrio; species Nitratidesulfovibrio sp. SRB-5. The sequence continues at coordinate 410,289 of NZ_JAIOTY010000002.1, forward strand.
CGGAACACGCGCGAGAAGTGGCTCTGGTCGGAGAAGCCGGTTTCCGCCGCCACATGGCTGATGGAGTGCCCTGCCGCCAGCAGGCCCTTTGCCGCCTCCACCCGCAGTTGGGTCTGGTAGGCGTGCGGGGGCAGGCCCGTGGCCTGCTGGAACATGCGCAGCAGGTGGCAGCGGCTGCGCCCGGCCAGACGGGCCAGGTCGTCCAGGCGTACCGGATCGGCCACGTGGTCGCGCAGGTGGCGACGCACCGCGTCGATTATGGCCGTGGTTTCGGGAGGGACGGCGGTTTCGGGCCGGGGTGCGGCTGCGGCGGGCCGGGGCTGCGGGGGCGCGTCGGCGGGAAACGACGGGTTCGTGGCGGGGCCTGCACCGGATGCGGGCAGGCAGTGGCGGGCCAGCAGCAGTTCCGCCGCCTGCACCAGCAGCGACTGCTTTTCCAGCACCGAGTCGCCGCGCGACACCGCATCGTACAGGGCCGACCACGCGGCCATGGTCTGCGCGCAGTCCACCACCGGAGCGCGGAAGCGGGGCAGCGGGGCCGGGCTGGCGCAATCGTCGGGGGTGCCGGAAGCACCGGGTTCGCCCGGCGCACCTGATCCCGCCCGTTCGCCTGATGCGCCCCGGGCATTGGCCGGGGCGAGGTGCTCCGGCGGCTCGGGCGCGGACGCCAGTTCGGCCAGTTCCGCCTGTCCGGCCAGCTCCGCCAGCCATGCCGGGTCCACGTAGAACATGCGGTAGGCGAAGAAGGTGTCGCGGTCGGGGTTGCAGGCGTGCACCCGGTCCGGCTCTATGAGCACCAGCTGTCCGGCCACGGCCCAGTGCGATGCGCCCTCCAGCATGAACGAGGCGGCCCCGCCGTCCATGATGCCGATGGAATACGCGGCATGGGTGTGACGGCGGAAGGTTTCCTCGTTGTAGCTCGACCGGCGCACCTCCACCTCGGGCAGGTCCGGGTCGCGCCAGAAGCGGACGGCGGCGTGGCGTGGGGTGCGGCTCATGGGGCGAGTATCGGGGGGCTTGCCGGGTGCGTCAAGTGGGAGGGGACGGGAAGGAGCGGCGGCGCAGGGGAGCGCGGGCCAGACACGCCAGATTCCCGGCTCATCAAGTTCCACAGGTACGGCAGTCCCACAGGTCCGGCAGGTGCGGGCCACGAAAAAACCGGGGCAGCGTTGGCTGCCCCGGTGTCGTTGGCGGAACGGGTGTCTTGCAGGGTTTACTTCCCGAACGGGCACTTGGGATACGTGCAGCTCTTGCATTCCATGCACAGGCCGCCGTCGCCCAGCTTGGCCAGGTCGCGCCGGGTGATTTCCACCCCGGCCAGCAGGCGCGGCAGCAGGATGTCCAGCGCGGTGGTCTTGAAGAACAGCGCACAGGCGGGCACGCCCACCACCTGTACGGGGTGGGGCGCCTGTTCGCTGGCAATGCGCCCCACAAGGCTCATGGTGCCGGGCAGCATGGGCAGGCCGTACAGCATGTCGGTAAGCCCCGCGTCCATCAGGCCCTTGCGGGTCACGTCGTCCGGGTCCACGGACAGCCCGGCGGTGGTCACCACCAGGTCCGCCCCGGCGGCGATCAGGTCGCGCACGCCCTGGGTGATCAGGGCCGCGTCGTCGGGGGCGAACACGGTCTTCACCACCTCGCAGTTCAGGCGCTGGGCCTTCTGGGTGATGATGGGCGCAAACTTGTCCTGGATCAGGCCCTGGAACACCTCGGTGCCGGTGACCAGGATGCCGATCCTGGCGGCACGCATGGGCAGCACCTGAAGCAGCGGGCCGTCCTGCAACATGGCCGTGGCCTTGATGAAATTCTCGCGCGAAAGGTACAGCGGAATGGCCCGCGTGCCCGCCACCTTGGCGCCTTCCAGCACCATGCTGTAGCCCTGGCGGGTGGCGCACATCACGTCGGGCACCAGGTTGAAGCGTTCCAGCCGGTCGGTGTCCACCATCAGCAGGCCGTCGCGGGTGGCGGTAAGGTTGGCCTTGCCCTCGCGCGGGTCCGCAAGCATGGCCACGCCCTCGCCCGCCAGCATGGCGGCGAAGGTCTTGGCGGCCTCGTCCTCGTGCACCCAGGCGTCATCGGATTCGGCGGCGTCCTGCACGTAGATGGAGTTGCGCCCCATCATCTGCAGGCGGCAGATGTCCCCGGCGGTCAGTTCCTGCCCGGCGGTGAACTCCGCGTCCTTGTGCTCGCCGGGCACGATGCGGGTCATGTCGTGCAGGGCGCGCTTGCCCACGGCCTCGGCCACGGGCACGGCGTGCAGGGCTGGCTGGCCCTCGAAGGCGAAGCCGGGCCCGGCATGGTAGGGCGATTCACCCTGGCACGAACGGCAGATGCCGCCCGAGGACACCGGATAGTATTCGCCGCACAGCGGGCAGCGGCCCACCAGCCCCTTGCCCTTGTGGCCCAGCCGGTCGGGCCGCACGGTGATGGGCCGGGCGGTCAGGATGTCCGGCCCCGCCTCCTTGATCTGCGCCTGCAACAGCGGCGTGTCCTGGTCCTTCTTGGGCTTCAGCTTCAGGAACCAGGTGCGGATTTCCTCCCACGGGCCCATCTTGTCCACGTCCAGGTGCACGCGCACGCCTTCGCCGGTGCGCTTGTCGAACAGCGACACCGCGTAGATGCCGAAGTTCATGATGCGCAGCCAGCCGTTGCCCACCGTGCAGGGGGTCAGCAGCTGCACCGCGTCGGGCAGACACTGTTCGGTCTCGGAAATGGCGTCGAACAGGATGCCTTCCGGCAGGCCCCGGCGGGCCAGTTCGACCATGTAGCCCCCGATGATCAGGCCGGGTGCCGGATAGCCGTGGAAATTGCGCGCCACTTCCATGAATTCGTCGTGGGTGTGTGGACCGATGAGCATGTGGTGGTTCTCGTGAAGGCAAGGGTTGCGTGAACGGCGCGGCGGCGGGAGCCGACCGGGAAAGCCTGCGTCGAACGGCGTTCGCGCGCATGCCATTCCCGCTGTTGCGAGTGCGTGTCCGCGCGCGGTCGTGTGGGCGTATTAGCCCAAAATACCAGTGTATTGCAGTGAAAAAACCCGCCCTGCGGCAGGACACTAGCAGGTTTTGGGGCGGCAGTCACGGAAGCGCGACTTGGCGTGACATTGGCACCATGGCGCACGCATGCGGCTCCGATGCTGCCCGTCGCTCTTCCCGGCGCTTCCCTTGTGGCTCTCCCGCCATCCTGCCGTGGCAACCCTGCCATGGTCACGGGTTGGATGCAAAGCGTGTAGGATACGCCCTACATCCGTCTCCGTTTTCCTACGTTCTTGCGGCGCACCGTGCGGTGGGGATAGGCGGCGGACAAGGGCGCGGTGCGCACCGCGCCTGAAGGCCGCCAGCGGCGGCCATCGTCAGGGTGCCTTGCGCGCGTCACGCCACGCGTCCCATCGCAACAGGAGAGGAACGTTCATGAAGACCACACACCAGCCGGCAACGTCCGGCATGGCCCGTGGCGGCTCGGCGGGGGGCGCTGGCGCAGTGCCCGCCGGGACCGGCCCGCAGGATTGCGCGGCCCGGGGGCTGGACCGCCGCACCTTTCTCAAGTGGTGCGCGCTGCTGGGCGGCGCGGCCATGCTACCCGGCGGCCTTGCCGGGCTGTGCCCCGCCGTGGCCGAGGCCGCCGGCGGCGGAGAGCCGCAGGATTTTGTCTGGAGTTCGTGCAATGTCAACTGCGGCAGCCGTTGCGTGCTGCGCGCCATGGTGCGTGATGGCGCCATCGTGCGCATGGACACCGACAACCTGGGCGCCGACGACTACGGCACCCACCAGATTCGCGCCTGCCTGCGTGGCCGGGCCATGCGCCAGCGGGTGTACGCGCCGGAACGGCTGAAGTACCCCATGCTGCGCACCGGCAAGCGCGGCGAGGCCGCCTTCCGCCGCGCCACGTGGGACGAGGCGCTGGACGTCATTGCCGCCAAGATGAAGGACATCAGGGAACGCTACGGCAACGAGGCGTTCTACCTCAACTACGGCACCGGCAACCTGGGTTCGGTCATGTCCAAGTCGTGGCCCACGGACCAGACGCCCATCACCCGGCTGATGAACTGTTACGGCGGCTACCTGAACCACTACAACACGTACAGCACCGCCCAGATCGCCACCAGCATGCCCTACCTGTACGGCGGCGGGCTTGGCAACGCGCTGTCGGACATCGTCAACAGCAAGCTGGTGGTGCTGTTCGGCAACAACCCGGCGGAAACGCGCATGAGCGGCGGCGGGGTGGTCTACGACATCCAGCGCGCCAAGCGTGAAAGCAACGTGCGGGTCATCGTCATCGACCCGCGCTACACCGATACCGCCGTGGCCGTGGCCGACGAGTGGATTCCCATCCGCCCGGCCACCGACGCCGCCCTGGCGGCGGGCATTGCCTACGTGCTGTTTACCGAAGGCATGGCCGACCGTTCCTTCATGGATACCTACTGCGTGGGCCACGACGAGGCGCACCTGCCCGAGGGCGTGCCCGCGGGCAGCTCGTACGAGGCGTACATCACGGGCAAGGGGCCGGACGGCGTGGCCAAGACGCCGGGCTGGGCCTCGGCCATCTGCGGGGTGCCGGTCGATACCATCCGAGATAGGCACCGCCAAGCCCTGCTGCATCAGCCAGGGCTGGGGGCCGCAGCGCCACCACAACGGCGAGACCAACTGCCGCGCCATTGCCGTGCTGGCCGCGCTGACCGGCAACGTGGGCATTCCCGGCGGCAACACCGGCGCGCGAGAGGGCGGCTATTCCATTCCCTTCCCCGGCTTTCCCACGCTGAAGAACCCGGTGGCCGCCAGCATTTCGTTCTTCCTGTGGACCGACGCCATCGTGCGCGGCCCGGAAATGACCGCCGAGCGTGACGGCGTGCGCGGCGTGCCCAGGCTGAACGTGCCCGTCAAGTTCATCTGGAACTACGCGGGCAACGCGCTGATCAACCAGCACTCGGACATCAACCGCACCGCGCAGATACTGTCGGACGACACCAGGTGCGAGATGATCGTGGTGGTGGAAAACTTCATGACCCCCAGCGCGCGCTTTGCCGACGTGCTGTTGCCCGCCGTGACCAACCTGGAGGAAAACGACTTCGCCCACCAGGGCAGCACGGCGGAGATGGGCTACGTGGTCTTTGCCCAGAAGGCCATCGAACCGCTGTTCGAGTCGCGCAGCGTGTACGACATGTGCGCCGACATCGCCGAACGCCTTGGCGTGCGCGAACAGTACACCGAGGGCCGCACCCGCGACGAATGGCTCCAGAAGATCCTGAACGATGCCCGCCAGAAGCTGCCCGACCTGCCCGCCACCCTGGAAGATGCGTGGAAGCTGGGCGTGTACAAGGTCAGGAATCCCGGCAAGCCCTTCGTGGCGTACAAGGCCTTCCGCGATGATCCGGTGGCCAACCCGCTGGCCACGCCGTCGGGCCGCATCGAGATATTCTCGAAGCGGCTGTGGGACATCGGCCACAAGTGGGAACTGCCCGCCGGTGAGCGCATCACCGCGCTGCCGGAATACGACGAGGCCGCGGAAGGCCAGGGCGACCCGCTGCGCAGGAAGTATCCGCTGCAACTGGTCACCCACCACTACAAGCAGCGCACCCACTCCACCTACGGCAACGTGCCGTGGCTGAAGGAAGCGGCCCCCCAGACCGTGTGGGTGAACCCGCTGGACGCCGCCGACCGGGGCCTGGCCCATGGCGACATGGTGCGGGTGTTCAACGACCGGGGCGCCACGGTGCTGCCCGTGAAGGTGACGCCGCGCATCATGCCCGGCATCATCTCCATCCCGCAGGGGGCCTGGTACACGCCGGGCGCGGGCGGCACGGACTTCGGCGGCAGCGCCAACATCCTTACCTCGCTGCGGCCTTCGCCGCTGGCCAAGGGCAATCCGCAACACACCACCCTGGTGGAGATGGCCAGACATTCGGGAGGCAGCCATGCCAATGCCAGCTAGACCGGCGTTTCTCTTCGACTCGCGGCTGTGTACCGGCTGCAAGGCGTGCATGATCGCCTGCAAGGACAAGAACGACCTGGACCCTGGCGTGCGCTGGCGGCGGGTGACGGAATGCACCGGCGGCGAATGGACGCGCACGGCGGAAGGATACCGCCAGAACGTGTTCAGCTACTACCTGTCGGTGTCCTGCAACCACTGCGAAGACCCCATCTGCGTCCAGTCCTGCCCCACCACGGCCATGCACCAGGACAAGAACGGCATCGTCAGCGTGGACCCGAAGAAATGCGTGGGCTGCAAGTACTGCTCGTGGGGCTGCCCCTACGGCGCGCCGCAGTATTCGGAACGTCTGGGCCGCATGACCAAGTGCGACTTCTGCCGTGACGAGATCGAGGCGGGCCGCCCGCCGGCGTGCGTGGCCGCGTGCCCCTCGCGGGCGTTGCAATGGGGCGACCTTGAGGGGCTGCGCGGCAAGCTGGGCCAGCCCATGGCCGTGGCCCCGCTGCCTGCCGTCTCGGCCACCCGCCCCGCCCTGTTCGTGATGCCGCACCGCAACGCGCGACCCGTGGGCTCCACCGCAGGCCTCAAGGCCAACCCAGAGGAGGTCTAGCTCCATGTTTCACGAATGGTCGCTGGTTCTGTTTACCGTGCTGGTGCAGATGGCCGCCGGGGCCATGCTGCTGGCGCCCGTGGTGTCGCTGGCCTGCCAGGCCGGGGCTTCCGGGTCGGGCAATGCTGCCGCTCCCTCGCCGTGCCCCCGCGCCCGGCGCATCTCGCGCGGGGTGGCCCTGGTTGCCGCCCCGGTGATGGTGGCCTCGCTGCTCATCTCGCTGCTGCATCTGGGCTCGCCGCTCAATGCGCCCAAGACGCTGCTGCACCTCGGTTCGTCGTGGCTGAGCCGCGAAATCCTGTTCACCGGGCTGCTGGCGTTGTGCGCCGTGCTGCTGGCCGTGGCCGAAGGGCGCGGCAAGGGCGCATCCCCGGTGCTGCGCGTGGCCGGGGCGCTGGCCGCAGCCGCCTGCCTGCTGTCCATGACCAACGTGTACATGCTGCGCACCGTGCCCGCATGGAACGGCCCGCTTACCCCGCTGGCCTTCGTGGCGGCGGCGCTGCTGCTGGGCGCCGGGGTGGTGGCCGTTGCGGCCCTGTGGCCGCAGGCGGACGCCACGGAGGGCGAAGCACCGCGCCATGGCGTGACGGCCCCGGCCCTTGCCGCGCTGGTGACCCTTGCCGCGCTGGCAGTGCACGCCCTTGCGCTGCTGGCCGCCATGCCCGGCCGCGTGGTGCCGGGCGGCATGGGCTTGGCCACGGCGCACCTGATCCTGCTGGCGCTGGGCGCGGGCGTGCTGCTGGCCGCGGCGCTGCGTGCCCGCGTGGCGGACATGCCCGCCGCGCTGCGTCTGGCGGGCCTTGCCCTGGCGCTTGCCCTGGCCGGTGAACTGGCCGGTCGGGTGCTGTTCTTCGGCCTGTATGCCCGAATGGGCCTGTAGGCCCGAAATCCTGTGGAACCGGTCGGACGGGGGGCGTTCGTGCTCCCCGGCCGGCCATGCCCCGCACCGTGCAAGGAGGCGTCATGGCCCAGTGCAGGAATGATATTGCCGCTTCTTCCGTCTCCGACGGCAGGCCAGTTGCCCCGAACATGCGTTCCGGCCCCATGCCGTTCATGGCCCACGCCGTGGCGTTGCGCTTTCTGGGGCAGGTGTTCCTGAATGGTCCGGTGGACGGCGGGCTGGTGCGCGCCCTGCGCGAGGGACTGTTTGCGGAATGGCCCGTGGCGTCTGTTGGCGCGACCACCCGCCAGGCGCTGGAAATGCTGCGCGGCCTTGCCGGACCTGCCGTGGAGGCCGTGTACCCCGGCGGGGACGATGCCCGCTGGAACGCATTGGCGCAGGATCTGGAGCGCGACCACGCCCAGTTGTTCGTCGGGCCCGAAATTGCCGTGCCGCCGTGGGAATCGGTGTGGCGCGACAAGGACCGGCTGCTGTTCGGCGAATCCACCTTTGCCGTGCGCGCCGCCTACGCCCGCTTTGGCCTGGGGGCCGACCGCCCGGGCAACGAGCCGGACGACCATCTGGGGCGCGAATTCGGTTTTCTGGGCCATCTCGCCGGGCTTGCCGCGTCGGGGCCGGAGTCCCCCTCGTCCGAATCCCCCTCGTCCCCGGAGCTCGCAACGTCCCCGGAACTCCCAACGTTCCTGCCGAACCCGCTTGACGCGGCCCGCACTTTTCTGGACGATCGTCTCCTGATGTGGGTGCCGATGGTGCGTGAAGCCATGCAGCGCGCCGCCCGCACCCCCCACTATGTCGCGCTGGGCCTGCTGGCCGAAGGCGCGGCAAGGGACCTGCATGCGGATATCCACGCCCTGCGCGCCGCCAAGGCTGTTGCTCCGGCCGCCATCCCCCGCCCGTCCGGTGCCTGATCCGCACCCGGACCACTTCCGCGAACGCGCACGCCAGTCGCGCCGCTCCCGTTGCGCGCGGGCGGCGCTGTCGGCGTTTTCGCCTTGCGTTTCGCGCATTCCCCGCGCTTCGCTGCCGCTGCTGCTCCGGCTGCTTCCTGCCCTGCTGGTGCTGCTGTCCGTCCTGTGCCCCGTCGCCCCGGCCCATGCCCGCGAGGTGGTGGTGGGCATCTACGACATGGAGCCGCTGTCCATGCGCGGCGCCGATGGCCGGGTGCAGGGCATCGTGGTGGACGTCATGGACGCCGTGGCCCGTGACGAAGGCTGGACCGTGCGCTACGTGTACGACGACTGGGACCGGCTGATGCCCATGCTGGAAGATGGCCGCATCGACGTGCTGGCCCCCATCGCCTTTTCCGAGACGCGCACCGCCTACCGCTACAACCGCGACTATCTGGTCATCGACTGGGGGCAGATATGGGTGCGGCGCAGCACCCGCGTGGACATGCTGTTCGACCTGCAGGACAAGCTGGTGGGCGGGGTGTCCATGAGCATCTTTCCCGCCGGGTTCGAGGCCTTTGCCCGCCGCTTCGGCGTGCAGTACCGGCAGCGCGACTATCCCGATTACTCGGCCCTGCTGGACGCCCTGAACCGGGGCGAGGTGGACGCCGCCGTCATCCCCCGGTTCATCGGCACCCATCACGAGCGGCGCGGCACCGCAGAGCCCGCGTCCATCGTGTTCAGCCCGTTCGAGATGCGCTATGCCGCCATGCGGGGCCGGGCCGACGACGTCATGGACGCCCTTGACCGTCGTCTGGCGGCCTACAAGGCCGACAAGGATTCGGCGTACCATCGCAGCCTGAACCGCTGGATACGCGTCGACGCGCCGGTGCTGCCCGCCTGGCTGCCCTATGCACTGGGCGCCGCCGCCGTGCTGCTGCTGGCGCTGGCCGGGGTGAACAAGGCCCTGCGCGGGCAGGTGCGCCGCCAGACCGAACAGCTGCGCGCCGCCAACGCGGACCTGGCCGTCTCGCGCGACCAGATCCGCACCCTGCTGGCCTACCAGCAGCAGGCGGCGGAAGACATCCGGCGGCGCATCTCGCGCGAGGTGCACGACGAACTGGGCCAGAACCTCACCGCCCTGAAGTTCGGGCTGCACCGGCTGGGGCGGGTGGTGCCGGAGGGAGACGGCCCGTCGCGCGAGCGCCTTCTGTCCATGACCCGCCTGACCGAGGACACCATAGAGGCGGTGCGGCGCATCTCGCGCGAATTGCGGCCCGGCCATCTGGACGACATCGGCCTTTTGGCCGCCTCGCAGTGGCTGGTGCAGGATTTTTCGGCCAACACCGGCATTGCCGTGCACTTCGACGGCCCGGAACAGGGTGATGGCCCCAGGCAGGGGGATGGCCTCAGGCAGGGTGACGACCCCAAGCAGGGTGATGGTCCCGGACAGGGCGGCGATGCAGGCGCGGGCCGGGAACGGCAGGTGCCGGACGGGCGCGACCCGCTGGGGCCCATGGACCCCGACCGCGCCGTGGCGGTATACCGGGTGTTGCAGGAAGCCCTGACCAACGTGGCCCGCCACGCCGGGGCGCGACGCATCCACGTGACGCTGCGGCGCGAGGGCGGCTGCCTGCGCCTTGTGGTGGCCGACGACGGGCACGGTTTCGACGTGCACGGGCAGCGCCCCGGCGGCACGGGGTATCTGGGCATCGTCAACATGCGGGAACGGGTGGCCGCCTTCGGCGGGGAATTCCATATCGACAGCGCCGCGGGCGGCACCACCGTGCGGGTATGCGTGCCGCTGGAGCAGCCGGACGCGCAAGGGGGCGGGACATGCGGTTCCTGATCGTGGACGACCATGCCGTGGTCCGCAAGGGCATCATCGAGATCGTGCACGACTTCGTGCCCGACATCGCGCCGGACCTGACCTTCGACGAGGCCACCACGGCGGCGGAGGCCCTGCGCCTTGCCGCGCGCCAGCGGCACGACCTGATTCTGCTGGACATCTCGCTGCCCGACGACAGCGGGCTGGCCACCCTGGCCCGGCTGAAGGAAGAGGACCCGGAACGCCCGGTGCTGATCCTGAGCGTGCACCGCGAGGACGAGTATGTGGTGCACGCCTTCCGCAACGGGGCAGACGGCTACATCACCAAGAGCTCCGCGCCGGAGGAACTGCGCGAGGCGGTGACCCGCATCCTGGAAGGCGACGTGTACATCAGCCCCACGGTGGCGGCGGCACTGGCCAATGCGGCCACGGGACGGCTGCGCGGGTCCGCCGGGCACGGGGGACCGGATGGCGGCATGCCGTCGTACGGGGGCGGGTTGCCCAATGAGTTGGGCGGATTGGGCGGGCTGGCCGCACTGCTTTCGGCGCGGGAATACGAGGTCATCGCCCGGCTGGCGCAGGGCGCCACGGTGGCCGAGATCGCCCGGGTCATGAACCTGAGCGGCAAGACCGTGAGTACCTACAAGACTCGCGCCATGCGCAAGCTGAACATCACCAACCAGGCGGAACTGTTGCGCTTCGCCATGCGGCACGGGCTGTCCATGTAGCCGGCCGGAGGGGCGGCAGGCCTGCCGTCCGTCCGGTTTAACCTGTGGCGCCAGCCGTGCGCCTGCCTTGTTCGCGGATGACCGGGGGCGGCCTCCGCATTGCCTGCGGCACCTTTCCGTCCCCGTCCCGCACGGCCAGCCGCCGTTACTCCTTCCTTTCCCGCCGCTCCAGCTGTTCCAGCCGTTCCTCCAATGCACCGATGCGCACATGTTGGCGCTGGACGCACTGCATGAGCATGGTGGCCACCTCCTGCATGGTCAGTTCGCGGTCGGGCCACCATGGCGCGTCCGGGTCGGGTGCTTCACGGAACAGCATGCCGTCCCCGTGGCCGTGGGGCGCGGGCATGCGCCGGGCCAGCCGTTCGTTGTGCGGGGCGTAGTGGGCCAGCACCGCTGCGCGCATGCCGGGCGACAGCAGCCCCACGTGGGCGAAGGGGGCAGCGGCGGCGCCGGGCAGCGCGTCGTACAGCATCGCGTAAGGGCCGTTGTCGTATATCCCGTCGAACATGGGGCGCACCGTGCGCAGCAGCTTGATGGCCTCCGGCGTGAAACCGTGGTTGGTGTTGAAGTTGGTGGCGGGAGGAAGGGGCAGATGGGCGATGGAGCCCACCCCCAGCAGGCCCAGCAGGTCGGCCACCACGTCGCCGCATTGCAGGACGGAACGTTCGTAGGGGCGCACCACCATGTCGGCGGGGTCCGTGAAGCCCCACACCTCGTCCAGCCAGGCGTGCTCCAGCACGGAGACGGCGGCGCGAAAGAACACGTCGTCCAGTTCCCTGTCCATGAGGGCGCGGGCGAAGTCGTCCGGCGTGGGGTACTGGTCGTACTTCAGCCCCCACTGCTTCCAGGCATCCTCGATCCAGGTGTCCTGCCGCCGCACGTAGCACATGGCCACGGCGCGCAGGCCGGTGCGCTCCGTATGGCGGCGCACCATGTCGGCGTAGTCCGGCAGGCTGGGCGCCTCCAGGCTCAGCAGCAGGATGGGGGTATTGGTGGCGCGGCAGACGGCCACCGCCCGGTCCAGATAGTCGTCCTGCGCGTCGGGCTCCATGCCCATGATGATGGCCCCGTGGTGCGGCAGCACGAAATTCGGGTCGCCGGGGATGTCGGGGAACGCCGCGTCGGGCACGCGGTCAGGGTTCAGGGTGGGGTAGAGGATGCCGTACTGGCGGAACAGGGCGGTGCGGTTGTGGTCGCAGAAGGCCTGGATGGCGCTGCTGCCGGTCTTGGGTCCGCCAAGGTGGGCGACCAGCAGAGGGCCAGTTGTCGGGTCGGGCGTGATGGCGGCGCCGAGCAGGGCGGACGGGGCGTGTTCGGGCATGGCTGCGTCTCCGGCGGGTATGGCGCGGGGGATGGGGAGGGCAGAGAGGCAGCGCCCCGCGCGGATGCGCCCATGCTAGGTGAAGGTTGCGGTGCCTGTCGAGCGCGCCGCCCCTTTGCAAGTGTTAAAAATCCCCCGGTCCCGTTGTGCGGGGCCGGGGGATTCGTGTTGCAGAGGCCGGGAGCCAAGGCTCCGTCGGTGGTTTTCAGGGGCTGGTTTCCTACCTTATCCGAAAAGGGCCATGCCCGCCTGCACCGCCTTTTCGAACAGCGGCGAAGGCACGATGCCCAGCACCAGCGTGGCGGCGGCCAGCGCCACCGCGCCGCCCAGGCTGAACGCGCTCTGGTCGGGCGCGGGCAGCGAGGTGTTTTCGTCAGGCTCGGTGTAGGCGTGGCGCACCAGCGACAGGTAGTAGTAGATGGCGATGGCGCTGTTCAGGGCCAGGGCGATGACCAGCCAGTTGTAGCCGTGGTTCCACGCCGCCGTGATCAGGAACAGCTTGCCCATGAAGCCCGCCGTGGGCGGCAGGCCCACCAGGGCGAAGGCCCCCACCCCAAGGGCAAAGGCCAGCACCGGCGATCTGCGGTGCAGCCCGTTGAGGTCGGACAGGACCAGGTTGCGCCCGTCCACGGCCACGCGGGCCACCACCCAGAAGCACAGCAGGTTCATGACCACGTACACCAGCGCGTAGAACGCGGCGGCGGCAAGGCCTTCCGCCGTGCCGGACACCAGGCCCACGGTCACGTAGCCCGCGTGCGCCACGGACGAGAAGCCCAGCATGCGCTTCACGTCCTTTTGCACCAGCGCGCACAGGTTGCCGAAGGTCATGGAGATGACCCCCAGCCAGGCGATGGCCGTGGTTATTTCCAGGCCGGGGTGCAGCACGGCGGCCAGGCGCACCAGCACCACCACCGCGCCCAGCTTGGGCAGGGTGGCCACGTAGGCCGCCGTCTCGTTGCTGGAGCCCTGGTACACGTCGGGGCACCAGAAGTGGAACGGGAACAGGGCCAGCTTGTAGAACATGCCGCACAGGAACAGCGACAGGCCCACAACGGCGGTGGGGCTTGCCGCCCACGACCAGTCGCGCGCGGCCAGCGCCGCGATGTACGTGGTCTGGTGCGCGGCCATGATGTACGACAGCCCGTACAGCGAGATGGCCGTGGCCGCCGCGCCGAACAGGATGTACTTGACGCCCGCCTCCGCCCCCTCGCGGGTGCGCCCGCGCAGGGGAATGAGCACGTACAGGCTGTACGACGACAGTTCCAGCGCAAGGTACAGGGTCACCAGTTCGGCGGAGGACGCCAGCAGCATCAGGCCCCACGCCGATACCCCCAGGAACAGGAAGTAGTCGGCGCGTTTGCCTTCCTCCAGCGTGGGCTGGCGGGTGGCGTTGAGCACGGCGATGCAGAAGCCGCCCGCCACGCACAACTTGAAGAACTGCGACAGGCCGTCCACCTTGTAGGCGTCCCACAGCAGCATGCCTTCGGCAGGAAGCGCCACCACCGATGCCGCCAGCACCGCCAGCGCGCCCAGCGGCAGCCAGCGGTGGGCCGCAACCGAGGCCGGACCGGCGGACAGCGCCTGCACGAACAGCACGGCCACCAGCAGCAGCATGGCGCATTCGGGAACAAGCAGGGCAAGGTCGAGGTTCACTGGCGCACCTCCTTGGCGATGGCGGCGGATGCGAGGATGGCGGGCGGCTCATGCCGCACCGCGTCCGCATGATTGAGGGCCAGCGGCGCTTCCTTCACCGGGGCGCGACCACGCAGGTCGGCCAGCAGCCGGTCGATGGAAGGGTCGATCAGCCGCAGGAAGGGCGCGGGGGCAAGGCCTATCCACAGCACCAGCACGGCGGGCAGCAGCAGGTAGGCCCATTCGCGGCGGTTCAGGTCGTTCCAGGTCTTGGCCGTGGACGGGCTGCCCCAGGCCATGCGCAGGCTGACCCGGAACATGTACGCCGCCGCCAGCAGCGCGCCGGGCACGATGAGCGCGCCCACGGTCAGGCTTTGCTGGAAGGCGGCCACGAACACCAGCACTTCGCCCACGAAGCCGTTGGTGCCCGGAAAGCCGAACGAGGCCAGGGCATACAGCCCCCAGAAGAACATGAACGCGGGCAGATACTTGCCCATGCCCATGTTGTCCGCCACCTCGCGGCTGTGGCTGCGTTCGTACATGGCGCCGATCATCATGAACAGCGCGCCGGTGACGATGCCGTGGTTCAGCATCTGCAACAGCGCGCCCTGCACGCCGCTTTTCTGGAACAGGAAGATGCCCAGCGTCACGAAGCCCATGTGGGCCACCGACGAATAGGCGACCAGCTTCTTGATGTCGGTCTGCCCCAGCGCCACCGCGCCCCCGTACAGGATGGACACCACCGAGACGCCGATCATCAGCGGGGCGAAGTGCACGCTGGCCTCGGGCGTCAGCGGCAGGCAGAAGCGCAGGAACCCGTAGGTACCCATCTTCAGCAGCACGGCGGCAAGGATGACGCTACCTGCCGACGGCGCCTGCACGTGGGCTGCGGGCAGCCAGGTGTGGAACGGGAACATGGGCACCTTGATGGCGAAGGCAAGGGCCATGGCCAGAAAGGCCCAGTACTGGAAGCGGAACCCGAAGGTCTGCTGCATCAGGTCGGGGATGGAGAAGGTGCCCCCGGCGATGCGGAAGGCCACGATGGCCACCAGCAGCAGGGTGGACCCGGCAAGGGTGTACAGGAAGAACTTGATGGACGCGTAGCGCCGCTCGGCCCCGCCCCATACCGCGATGAGCAGGTACATGGGGATGAGCATGGCTTCCCAGAACACGTAGAACAGCACGAGGTCCATGGAGGTGAACACGCCGATGCAGGCGGACGTCATGAGCAGCAGGCAGACGTGGAATTCCTTCACCCGCTTGCCGATGTACGTCCACGAGCACAGCACGCACAACGGCAGGGTGAACAGGGTCAGCCACACCATCAGGATGCTGATGCCGTCCACGGCCAGATGGTATTCAAGGCCCCAGCGGGCCACCCAGGTCATGCGTTCCACGAACTGGAACCCGGCGTCGGGGTTGAAGGCGATGAGCGGCCACCCCGCCGCAAGCCCCACGAGCGACGCCGCCAGCGACACGCGCCGCACGGTTTCGTCGTCGCGCAGGGGCAGCAGCAGCGCCGCCGCCACCAGAGGCAGGAAGATCAGGATGCTGAGGACCGGTATGTCAGGATACACAGGCAGCTCCGTTATTTAGTAGGTCCCAGGGGCTGTTTCCAAATTAGGTTTTTTGTTCGTTGGCAAGGAAAACGAGCCTGACATTAGGGAGTATACTTTTGTTGTATTCGACCGACATGACAGGCGAAGTTTGACGCAGCCAACGGGCAAAAGGACAATTTGGGGGGCAGCCCCCTAGCCGAGGTACCAGACAAGGCCGAACACGCACAGCGCGAAGAAGGCGGCCAGTCCCAGGTAGTCCTGAAGGCTGCCGTTCTGCGTGCGCGCGCCCAGCCCGCCGATGCCCCGCACCGTGCGTGCGCTGCCGTCCACCACGCCGTCGATGGCCCGCCGGTCGAACCACACGGAGCCGAGGGCAATGCCCATCAGCCCGCGCAGGCCGCCCGTGCGGTAGGCCTCGGTCCAGCGGTCATCCAGGAAGGCCAGCGGGCGGCACACGAAGCGCAAGGCCCCGGTGCCCACCGCGCGGTAGGCGATGTCCACGTCCAGGTTCAGGCCCTCGTGCGGGGTGATCACCTTGCGCAGCAGGTAGAAGGCCAGGCCGGAGAAGCCCAGCAGCAGCAGCGACTGCAACACGTGCCACAAGGACCACGGCACGTAGGGGTGTTCCACCTCGAAGGGCAGGTAGGCGTACAGGATGGACGGGGCCACGCCCTGCAGGATGCACAGCACGGCCAGCACGGTCATGCCCGCGTACATGTTCCACGGGATGGGGGCCAGCACACGGTCGTTGTCCGTGGGCTTGCCGCCCCAGAAGGCGAAGTAGGGCAGCTTGATGCCCACCGAGATGAACGTGCCCACCGCCGCGATTTCCAGGCCCAGGGCCACCAGCGTCCGGTGCGCTTCCGCCGCGCCGGTGATGGTCATGGTCTTGGAGATGAACCCGTTGAACACCGGCATGCCCGAGATGGACAGGGCCGCCACCATGTACAGCACCATGACCCACGGCAGCCGCGCGGCCAGGCCGCCCAGCTTGTCCAGCTTGGCCGTGCCCGTCGCGTACAGCAGGCAGCCGGTGCCCATGAACAGCAGGCCCTTGTACAGGATGTGCGCGTAGGCATGGGCCACCGCGCCGTTCAGCGTCATGGCCGTGCCAACGCCGATGCCCGCCACCATGTACCCCACCTGCGAAACGATGTGGTACGACAGGATGCGCCGGGCGTTGTTCTCTATGCACGCGTACAGCACGCCGTACACCGCCATCACCGTGCCCGCCGCCGCCAGTATCTCCCACCCGGCAAAGCCGCGCGCCAGCACGTACACCGCCGTCTTGGTGGTGTAGGCGCACATGAACACGGAACCGGTCACCGTCCCGCGCGGGTAGGCGTCGGGCAGCCATGCGTGCAGCGGCACCACGGCGGCGTTGACGCAGAACCCGGCCAGGATCAGCCATTCGTACAGGGGCGCGTTGGCTGAAGGGGCCATGGCCGTGAATTCCCACGTGCCCAGGGCCTTGTAGCGCAGCAGCAACCCGGCCAGCAGCAAGAGGCCGCCGGCGGTGTGGTAGAGAAAGTAGCGAAAGCCCGCCAGCACCGATTCGCGCGTGCGGTTCAGCAGCACGAGGAAGGTGGAGCCGATGGACATCAGTTCCCAGAACACGAACAGGGTCAGGTAGTCGCCCGCGAACACGCAGCCGAACCCGCCCGACACGTACAGGGCGGCGGCGATGTGCTGGCCCCGGTCCTCCACGTGCATGGCGTACAGCATGCCCGCCACCGACATCACCGCGAACACCTGGGCGAAGACCAGCGACAGCTTGTCCACGCGGCCCAGCAGCAGGGTCTGCCCCAGCCAGTGCAGGGTCAGGTGGTCGCCGGGCGTCATGGTGAACACGGCGAACACGGCCAGCACGGCGGGCGCGGGCAGCAGCCAGTTCCACCATTTGCCCCGCAGGAAGGGCAGCACCGCCGCCAGGGCCAGGAAGCCGATGGCGGGATGCAGGAAGCTAGACGTCTCCATAGTGGTCCTCCCTGCGCACGATGACGGGCTGCACCATGCGCTTCATGATCACCACCATCAGCACGCCCACCACAAGGCCGAACAGCGCCCAGAAGCCGGGGTAGGCATCAAGGCCGAAGTGCGGCTCGTGCGGGCCGACGAACAGGTTCAGCAGCACGAGGGCGGCCAACGCCCCGTACAGCGCCTTCAGCCATGCGCCGCGCAGTTCGCGCTGGCGTTCAAGGAATGCTCCGAGTCCGTTCATGAGCGCGCTCCTAGAAGTGGCCGAACGCCTGGATGAAGTTCAGGAACACCTGCGGATACAGGCCCAGCAGCAACGATATGGCCCCGGTCAGGCACAGCGGCACCACCATGGAGGCGGGGGCTTCGCTGTACTGCTCTATGTTGGCGTCCGGGGCGGGCGGCAGCATGAACGCCCGGTAGAAGATGGGCACGAAGTAGCCCGCGTTGAGCAGGGTGGACAGCAAGAGGGCCACCAGCAGGGCGGTCTGCCCGGCCTGCAGCGAACCGTTGACGATGTACCACTTGGAGACGAAGCCGCACACCGGCGGCATGCCGATCATGGACAGGGACGCCAGGGCAAACGCCCCGAAGGTCCACGGCATGCGGCGGCCAAGGCCGTTCATCTGGCTGATCTTCTTGATGTGCGTGGCCACGTAGATGGCCCCGGCGCCGAAGAACAGGGTGATCTTGGAGAAGGCGTGGTGGGGGATGTGCATCAGCCCGCCCTGCACGGCCGACGGCGTCAGCAGGGCCACCCCGATGATGACGTAGGACAGCTGGCTGACCGTGGAATAGGCCAGCCGGGCCTTGATGTCGTCCTTGGTCAGGGCGATGAGCGAGGCCCCGATGATGGTGAACGCGGCCAGCCACGCCGTGGGAATGCCCAGGCCCAGCGTGTCCATGGCCTGCACCCCGAAGCCGGAAAGGATGATCCGGCTCACGGAGAACACCCCCGCCTTGACCACGGCCACCGCGTGCAGCAGGGCCGAGACCGGCGTGGGGGCCACCATGGCCGAGGGCAGCCAGTTGTGGAACGGGGCCAGGGCCGCCTTGGCCAGACCCGCGATGTACAGCACGTAGGTCACCCGCACCAGGTTGGGGTGCGCGGCGATGACGTCGGGCGGGAACATGCCGTTCAGCACGTCGCCAAGGCGCATGTCCAGCGTGCCGGTAAGCACGTAGGTCAGGATCATGGCGGGCAGCAGGAACAGCTTTGAGGTGCCCATGAGGTACACGAGGTACTTGCGCGCCCCGGCAAAGCCCTCTGCGTCCTGGTGGTGAGCGACGAGCGGGTAGGTGAAGACGGTGATCACCTCGTAGAACAGGTACAGGGTGAACACCGTGGCCGAAAAGGCCACGCCCACCGCGCCGAAGATGGCCACCGCGAAACAGGTGTAGTAGCGCGTCTGGGCGTGTTCGTTCAGCCCGCGCATGTACCCGATGTTGTAGCTGGTGGCGAAGCCCCACAGGAAGGTGGCGATGAGCGCGAAGATCATGCCCAGCCCGTCGGCGCACAGGGTCAGGCTGATGCCGGGCAGGATGGTGGTGACGGTGTAGGTGTAGATGGCCCCGCCGATCACCCCCGGCGCCAGTTGCAGCACCGAAAGGAAGGTGAGCGCGGCGGCGATGAACGACACGGCCTCGCGCCGGTTGGCGTTGCCGCGCGCCAGCATGATGGCGAAGGGCGCAACCAGGGTTATCAGCAGCGGAATGAGCAGGCTTGCGGATTCTACGGTGTTGGGCACGGTCATCACTGCTGCTCCCTCAGGGTTGCCAGGGCATCTGTGCGGGTGGTGCCGAAGCGGCGGAACACCACGACGATGGCGGCCAGGGCCACGGTGGCTTCAGCGGCGGCAAGGCCCATGACCAGCAGCGTGGCCAGTTGTCCGAGGGCGGGGTCCGCCCCGGTAAGCTGGGTGGCGGCCACGATGGACAGCCCCGCGCCGTTGAGCATCAGCTCCACGGCAATGAGCATGCCCACCAGCGTGCGCCGCTTGACCAGCCCCGCCAGGCCCGCGCCCAGCAGCACGAGGGAGGCCAGTTGGTAGAGCACGAGCGGTTTCACTTGTCCCTCCTTTCCCAGACGAGCAGCACGGCCCCTGCCATGGAGATGAGCAGGACCATCGAGATCAGTTCGAAGGGCAGCACGTAGTCTTCCATCAGCCTGCGGCCAAGCTCGGCCAGCGGCACTTCCGCCGGAATCATCTTTGATGCCGTGGGGTGCAGCATCAGGATGGGGGCCAGCAGCGCGCCGGGCAGCATGGCCGCCAGCACGCCCTTGAAGGTGCGCGGGGCCGGGGCGGGGTCCGCCTCGTCGCCTTCCGCGTCGGCCCGGGCCAGCATGAGCGCGAAGAAGATCAGCACGCAGATGGCGCCCACGTAGATGAGAATCTGCATGAAGGCCATGAACGGCGCGTTGAGCAGCAGGTACATGCCCGCCACGCCCAGCAGCGTGGCGACCAGCCCCACAAGGGCCCGCACCAGGCTGGCGCAGCCCACGGCCATGAAACAGCCGACCACGATGACCAGGAAGTAGAAGGCGAAGGCGAGGATTGCCGGTGTTTCCATGTCATGCCTCGCTTGCGGGGGTTGCTGCGGCGGTTTCGGGCGCGGGGGCCGGGGCCTCGGGTGCGGCCTCGGGCGCGACCTTCGCGGCGGGCTTCGGCTCCTGCTTGCGGGCCGCGGCCTTGCGGGCCAGGCGCGCCAACTGGTCGAACACGAAGTCCTCGCGTTTTGTCCCCACCATGTAGATGTCGTGCGAGAAGCCGATGGAATCCACCGGGCAGGCCTCCACGCAGCTGCCGCACAGGCTGCACAGCGAGAAGTCGTAGGTCCAGGTGCCGGGCGCCTTGGGCGGCGCGGGCTTCTTGGGCTTTTCGCCGCGCGCTTCCGCCTCTGCCATGGCCTTCAGTTCCTCTGGCGTGGGCTTGGGCGTGGGGGCGCGGGTGACGGTTATGCAGTTGCTGGGGCAGGCGGACACGCAGAGCATGCAGGCGATGCACTTGGGCTTCGCCGGGTCCTTGTCCAGCCCGATGAGTTCTATGGGCCCGCGGAACGAGGCCGCCGCTTCCGGCGTTACCTCTGCCCGCGGGTAGTGCACGGTGACGCCGGGCTTGCAGAATTCCTTGCCGGTGATGCCAAGGCCCACCACAAGGCTCCACAGGTCGGCGATGGTGCGGAAGATCGATGCCATTATATCCTCCTTAGAGAGCGGGGGGCTCTGCCCCCCGGCCCCCCCGCAAGGGGACCGTGTCCCCTTGACCCCTTCATGCGGGTGTCCACCCTTATGAAAAGTTTGGGGGGATGGGGGTCCGGGGGAAGGAGACCCTTTTCAAAGGGTCCCTTCCCCCGCCGCCTTACCGCCTCTACAGCTTCATGACGAACGCGGTCGCCAGCAGGTTCAGCACGCCAAGGGGCAGCAGCCACCGCCAGTTCAGGTTCAGCAGCTGGTCGAAGCGCACGCGCGGGTACGTCCAGCGGAACCACATCATGGACAGCAGCAGCCCGTACACCTTGGCCAGGAACCACCACGCCCCGTCCAGGAACGGGCCTTTCCACCCGCCCAGGAACAGCACGGTGCACACGCTGCACGCCACGATCATGTTGGCGTACTCGGCCAGGAAGAACATGCCGAAGCCCATGCCCGAATATTCGGTGTGGAAGCCTGCGGTCAGTTCCGATTCGGCCTCGGGCAGGTCGAAGGGGGCGCGGTTGGTCTCGCCCAGGGCGCTGACGAAGAAGATCAGGAACGCCAGCGGCTGCACGGCGATGTTCCACTGCCACGGCATGCCGCCCTGCCCGCCCACGATGGCGGTAAGGCTCAGCGTGCCTTCCTGAAAGGCGATGGCCAGCACGGCCAGCAGCAGGGGGATTTCATAGGCCACGGACTGGGCCACGGCGCGGGCCGCGCCGAGCAGGCCGTACTTGTTGTTGGAACCCCACCCCGCAAGCAGCAGGGCCAGCACGTTGAACCCGGCAAAGGCAAGGATGAGCAGCAGGCCGAGGTTCACGTCCCACCCGGTGAGCAGCGGGCTGAAGGGAATGGGCAGGAACAGCAGCAGCACGGGGAAGAAGGCCAGCACCGGGGCCATCCAGAACAGCAGCGGGTCTGCCCTGTCCGGGCGCACCAGCTGCTTGCCGATCAGCTTCAGGGCGTCGGCCACGGCCTGCAATATGCCTTGCGGCCCTACTTCGTAGGGGCCGGGGCGGCGCTGGATGAAGCCCGCCACCTTGCGTTCGGCGTAGACGAGCAAGAGCCCGTTCAGCCCCACGAAGACGGCCACGCCCACCAGCGCGAGCACCACGTGCAGCACGGAATCGAAGGAGATGGTTGCATTCATGGCGGCCTACCTGTCGATTTCGGGGATGACCATGTCGAGGCTGCCAAGGATGGCAACGGCGTCGGCCAGCAGGGTGCCCCGCGCGCATTCGGCGAACAGGGCCAGGTTGGAGAAGCCCGGCGCGCGCAGCTTGACGCGGTAGGGCGTCTTGCCGCCGTCACTGGCGATCCACACGCCGATCTTGCCGCGCGCCCCTTCCACCGCGAAGTACGATTCCCCGGCGGGCAGCTTGAAGCTGGGCTTGGGGGCCTTGGGGTGCATGTGCTCGCCGTCGGGCAGGTTTTCGATGGCCTGCTCGACGATGCGCAGGCTCTGCTCGATCTCGGCCATGCGCACCATGTACCGGGCCATGGAGCATTCCTCGTGGCGCACGGGAATCTCGTAGTCGAAGCGGTCGTAGACCGAGTACGGTTCCGCCCGGCGCACGTCGTAGGCAATGCCGCTGCCGCGCGCCACCGGGCCGCTGGCCCCGTAGCGGGTGACCATGTCCTGCGGGATGACGCCCACTTCCTCGATGCGGCGGCGCAGGATGATGTTTTCCGTCACCAGCGCGGTGTACATGGGCAGGCGCGAGCGCAGGTGCGGGATGAACTGGCGCACCCCCTGCACGAAGGCGGGGCTGGCGTCGGTGTACACCCCGCCGAAGCGGAACGAACTGTACGTCAGGCGCGATCCGGTCATGAGCTGCAACAGGTCCAGCAGCATTTCGCGGTCGTCGAAGGCGTACATGATGGGGGTGAAGGCCCCCAGGTCCAGCAGGTAGGCGCCCCACCACAAGAGGTGCGACGAGATGCGGTTCAGCTCGCAGGTGATTACCCGCAGGTACTCGGCCCGTTCGGGAATCTCAATGCCCGCCAGCTTTTCCACCGCGCCCACGTAGGCCCAGTTCCAGGCCAGGGCGTGCAGGTAGTCCACCCGGCCCATGTTGGGCATGAACTGGGCGGGGGTTTTCACCTCGGCCATCTTTTCGTGCATGCGGTGCAGGTAGCCCAGCACCGGTTCCGCCCGGACGATGTATTCGCCGTCCAGTTCCAGAAGCACGCGCAGCACGCCGTGGGTGGACGGGTGCTGCGGACCCATGTTCAGGATGAGCGATTCCGGGCGGGCGCCCTGCTCGAAGCGGCAGGTGTAGCCGTCGCCCGCGATCTGGTCGTCGGCACAGCCTCCGTCCGCAGAGGCGGCGGGACAGGCGGTGCCGTGCGACCGAAGGGTCTCGGTGCTATGCATTGTCGGCGCCCTCCTCGGTTGCGGCGGGTTTGGCCTTGGCCGGTTTGGCGGGCTTTGCGTCCTCTGCCGGTTCCAGCAGGGTGAACCCTTCGGCCTTGCGCAGCACGGTGTCCTCGCGCCCCGGCACGGCCAGCAGGGCGGCCAGCGGCGCACGGGCGGCGGCGTCCTTCAGCAGGGGGTGGCCCTGCATGCCTTCGGGCAGCAGCAGCGGCGCGGGGTTGGGATTGCCGGTGAAGGCGATGCCGTAGAAGTCGGCGGTTTCGCGTTCGTGCCATTCCGCGCCCTGATGGATGTCGGCGATGGAGGGCAGCACCGGGGCGGCGCGGTCCATCAGCACCCGGATGGCCAGGCGGCCCGGGGCGGTCATGCGGTCGAAGTGGTACACGGCCACCAGCCCTTCGCGCACGTCCAGGCCGCAGATGTCCTCCAGGTGCCAGCCTGCTTCCAGCAGCAGGGCGGCGGCGCGGGGCAGCACGTCGGCGGAGAGGAAGGCGGACCAGCGCAGGCCGGTGCGGGCCGGGTTTTCATCGGCCATGTAGGCGGGGTCCAGGGGGGCCAGCAGCACGTCGGGGGTGACGGCAGGCGTTTCGGGCGTCATGCGCCACCCCCCATGGAGCCGGAGATTTCGGCGGGCACGGGCCACCAGCGGCGTCCCGTGATCTTGTGCTGGATCTGGAACAGCCCTTCCAGCAGAGCCTCTGGCCGGGGCGGGCAGCCGGGCACGTACACGTCCACGGGCACCAGGTTGTCCACGCCCTCGACGATGGCGTACTGCCCCTCGAAGTTGAACGGCCCGCCCGAGATGGCGCAGTTGCCCAGCGCCATGACGTAGCGCGGCGCGGGCATCTGTTCGTACAGGCGCACCAGCGCCGGGGCCATCTTGCGGGTGACGGTGCCCGCCACGATCATCAGGTCGGACTGGCGCGGCGAGGGGCGAAACACTTCCGCCCCGAAGCGCGAGATGTCGAACCGGGCCATGCCCACCGCCATCATTTCGATGGCGCAGCAGGCCAGGCCGAAGGTCATGGGCCACAGCGACATGGCCCGGCACACGTCCAGGATCTTCTGCACCGGCGCCACGTTGACGATGGGTGCATCAACCCCGCCCGTGGCCGGAGCGATGACCGGGGGCCTTACAGGGCAATCTTGCGCGGCCATGTGAACACCCCCTTGGCGCGGAAATAGACCAGGGCAAGCACGAGGAAGAACAGGAAGACGCAGATTTCGATGAAGGCGGTCCAGCCCACGGTGGTGTGGTAGTGGGCGGCGGCGGGGAACAGGTACAGCACGTCCACGTCGAAGGCGATGAACAGCAGGGCGTAGACGTAGTAGTTGATGCCGAAGCGGGTCCAGGCGTTGCCGTGGGGGCGCATGCCACATTCGTAGGACATGCCCAGGTCGCCGCCGCGCGCCCGTGGAGCCACGAGCATGGCGAGGATGAGCGGGCCGCCCGCGAACGCGAGCCCCGCAATGAGGAAGAGAATGATAGCAAGATGCAGGATGTCGAAAACCATCGGTCACCTCCGGAAACCAGTGAAACCGCAGCGCGGCTGCGGCATTGGATTGCCCGTTGCGTGCGCATGCCATGTCAGGAGCGCCTGACATGCGGTGCGCGCCGGCGGCGACCGTGTCCGCCGGGTTGGCGTTTGCCCGTCGATGGTGGGCGAAACGCGGAGGAAGTGGTGTTGTGGTGAGCTACCTCACGGTGTTACGTTTGTCAAATTAGTGTTACCGACTGAATCCTGATGCCATGGCCGGTAGTTGCACCGTGTCGTGTTCGCAGCCCCTGCGGAAGGAACCCCGGCGTCGGCGGTCTGCGGCGGTGCGGAGCCTTCCGCTGCCTGCATGCCCGATTCCGCCGCCAGTGAACGTGACCGGCATCACGGACCATGTCCCGTGCCCGCAGCCCCTCGCGAGAGTCTGACGGGAGCCTGACGGGAGCCGACGCGAAAAGGCCCGCCCGGCGAGGGGCGTGGGCAGGTTCGCGTACCGAACAGACTAATGGTCTATCATCCGTATATCACCCAATGTCAGTAACTGCTACCATGTTTGGAAATTCACGTGGAAATATTTGCGCTTCGCCGGGGGGCGGTGCGGCGCGGCGGGCAAAACCGGGGCAAGTGGCGAAAAACGGGGGCATGCAGGGGATGGGGATGAAACTGTCTGGGCAGCCAACCGCATTGGTTGAACGGCGAAAGAACTTTTTTCGGAACATTCCGCCAATACTGACTTTTTGAATCCGGATGCGTGAGGGGGGCGTTCGCTGGCCAGGGCGGATGCCCGGCTGGCGGGAAAGGGCAGGGCGCAGGAAGGAGGGGGCGGAAGAGGCGGCGGGGCGTCAGGCGACCTCGGGACATGCCGGGTGCTGTTCGGAGAAGCCGAGGGATATCACGAGGTACCGGGGGGCCGGGGCGAAGGGCGCAACGGACGGGCCTGCCGCCGGTCACGGCAGGCGGGCGCAATGGCGGGGCACGGTCTGGCAGGGCCGCGCGGCGGGAAAGGGCGCGGCCACGAAGGGGAGTGCAGGGGGCGCGACGGCAGGCTATTCGGCGGTCTGTTCGGCGTCGAGCATGGCGTCCATCCACAGTCCGGCCACGATGTCGCCGCCCTCGTCGGTGAAGTGGCATCCGTCGCGGCGGAAGGGCAGGCCCACCTCGTCGGTATCCGGCCCCAGGGTCACGTTGGGCACCTGGCGGGCCAGTTCCTGCTGGGCCTGGCGTACCGATTCGCTGCCGAAGCGGCGGCACAGCGAGGTCTGCGAAACCAGCACCGGGTTGTCGATGCCGAAGGTGCGCAGCGTGCCCACCAGATCGAGGAAATCGTACTTGTACAGCAGGCGCGGCAGGGAATTGAGCGCGTCCGATTCACCGTGGAACCAGAACACGTAGTCCGGCCTGATGGGCAACTGCTGGATGGCGCGCAACCGATCCTCCAGCTTGGGCCGCACCGGGCCGCCGGGCAGCCAGTAGGACAGCGGCGAGCCGCCCTCCGCGATGACCGAAAGCACCACGTACCGCCAGCGCCCGGTGGCCAGCGCCAGTCGGGCGAAGCGCGACCACACCGACCCCCGTTCGCCCGTGCCGCCCAGCATGGGGTCTTCGGCGGGGTACAGGGTGCCGTCGTACTCGATGAACACGTTTTCCAGGTCGTCGGAGGGCAGGGGGGTATCCACCTCGTTGGCGGCGTTGGACTGCCCCATGACCAGCACGTACAGGGTGTTGCCGTCGGCCAGTCGCTCCAGGGGCACGGCCTCGCGGGCGGAGACATCGGTGACCAGGTCGGAATCGTCGAACAGGCGGTAGTCGTACAGCCGGGCCTTGGTGTAGCGGGCCAGGCCCACCAGGCCATGGCGCAGGGGCGGGTGGGCCAGCAGCATCGCGGCCAGCAGGACTGGCAGGGCATGGAGGAGGTACAGGCGGGAGCGGCGCGACATGGATGCTGTCTTGGCTGGTGTGCCGGAGTTGCGGGGGACGTTGCCGGGTTGCGGAAGCCTTGCCGGGTTGCGTGAAGCTTTGCCGGGTTGCGGAAGCTTTGCCGGTTTGCAGCGGTGGGTGCAGGGTTGCACAGGGGGTTTGCTGGACGCCTTCTAGAACCACCGGGGGCGGATGGCAAGGGGCAAATGGTAACGGTGTGTAACAGCCCCGGCGGGCCGTCCGGGGGGCGGAAACGACTGGTCCGGACAGGGGCGCACCCGGCGCAAGTGGTGCCGGAAGCCCCTGATTTGCCATGCCAGCGGCAGGGGTGTACCGTGCCGGACGATTTTCTCCAAAGACCGTGCCGACCCGAAGGGGCAAGGAACCCGCGCGGCCCGGAGCCCACCCCCGCAACATGTCCGTCAACAGGGGGACGGCTTGCCCGCGAAGCTGTTCACGGTGCCTTCATGTCTCATGTGCCTTGTGTCGGCTGCGGCTGGTGCTGCCTGTCCGACCAGTGCCTGGTCTCACACCATCTGCACGGCTATCTGCCGCGTTGCCCGGAACTGCTCTGGGATGCAGCGCTGGGCCGGTACCTGTGCCTGCTGATGGCGCCGCGGGCGCAGCATTGCACGGCACCCGGCCAGTCGCCGGACACGTCTGGACCGGACATGCCCGGACCGAACACGTCTGATCCGTACACGTCTGGACCGGACACGTCCCATCCCGACGTGCCTGAGGCAGCCCAGTCTGGCTCAACCCCGTCTGGCCCAGCCCCGTTTGGCCCAGCCGCGCCCGGTCCGGATCTGACCGAACTGCGCCAGGGCCTTGGCTGCTGCGCGCCGCTGTGCTCGTGGCGGCGCGCCGTGCGCGATCGGGGATAGCTGCCGGGTGCAACCGCAGGCCGTCATGCGGGGCAGCCGGGCAATCAGCTTGGGCAAGAGGGCATTGCTCCTGCCGTTCTGCCAGTCAGCCTGCCCGCCGCCTGCCAGCCCGGCGCCCAGCCAGTCAGGCGCCCAGCCAGTCAGGCGCCCCTACGCTTCCCAGACGTCCAGTCTGTCCTCGGGTATGGCGTGCTCGGACAGGAAGGCCCAGGCCACGTCCTCTTCGCCTTCGGGCACGATGAGCACCAGGTGCCCCTTGATGGCTTCCGCGTGGCGGGCGAAGGTCAGCAGCCGTTCCGCCAGTTCCTGCGTGGCGAATGCCTCGCGCGGGCATATCTCGAAAATGCAGGCCACGCCCTTGGCGTTGGTGGCGGTCAGGTCGGGCATGTGCCCTTCCACCGGGGCGGGTTCCGGCATGTCCTCGTAGCCGCTTACCAGCAGGCCGGTGAAGCCGCTTTCCTCCAGCGCCTCGTAGGCTGCCTCGAACAGGTAGTCGTAGCCGTCGTCTTCTTCGTGGTTGGCCATGGAAACCTCTTTTGCGCCTGGCGGCGGAAATGTGCGCGGCATCCGGCCCCTGGCACGGGGCCTGCCGCATGGTGCCTCATGCCCTAGACGGGGGCGGGCCCGGCGTCAAGCGCAAGGCGCGCGGGCCATCGGCCCGTTGCTTCGTGCGCGTCCCGGTTTGCCCCGGTGCGGCGGGTACGCAAAGGGCCGCCCCGAAGGGCGGCCCGTGTCATTGCATGTCTGCCGTCCGGCAGGGCATGGCCCTACTTGATGAACAGCATTTCCTGGTAGCTGGGCAGGGCCCACAGGTCGTCGGCCACCACGGCTTCCAGCGCGTCGGCGTATTCGCGCACCTTCAGCATGGCGGGCAGGATCACGTCGCACATGTGCTTGGCTTCGGCGTGGGTGCTGGCTGCCTCGTGCTCCAGCTTCTTCTCCAGTTCGCCCACGGCGGCCTGCATGGCGCGCAGCTTGGCGGTCACGTCTTCAAGGGTGACCACCTTGTAGTCGTGCCCGGCGGCCTTCAGGTTGGCGCAGGTGGCGGCCAGTTCGCCCTGGTAGCGCATGGCGGCGGGGAAGATGATGGTGCGGGCCATGCGGATGACCAGGTTGGCTTCGGTCTTCACGGTCTTGCAGTACTGTTCGAGGTAGATTTCCTCGCGCGACTTCACTTCCGCTTCGCTGAACACGCCGTAGGAGGTGAACAGCTTCACCACTTCGGGGGTGCTCAGCACCGGCAGGGCGTCGGGCGTGGTCTTCAGGTTGGGCAGGCCGCGCTTTTCCGCTTCCTTGTGCCATTCCTCGGAGTAGCCGTCGCCGTTGAAGATGACCTTGTCGTGCTCCTTCATGATCTTCTGGAGCAGCTTCTGCACGGCCTCGTTGAGCTTCGCGGGATCGCCCTTGGTGGCCTTTTCCAGTTCGGTGGCGATGTAGTCCAGCGATTCGGCCATCATGGTGTTCAGGGCCACCTGGGGACCGGCGATGGACATGGACGAACCCACGGCGCGGAATTCGAAGCGGTTGCCGGTGAAGGCGAAGGGGCTGGTGCGGTTGCGGTCGCCCGGATCCATGGGCAGCGGCGGCAGCACGTCCACGCCGATGTTCATGACGCAGGCCTTCTTGCAGCCGTTGACCTTGCCGGTCTTGATCTGCTCGAACACGTCGGTCAGCTGTTCGCCGAGGTACACGGACATGATGGCCGGCGGGGCTTCGTTGGCGCCCAGCCGGTGGTCGTTGGACGCGGAGGCCACGGTGGCGCGCAGCAGGGCGCCGTACTTGTGCACGGCGCGGATGGCGGCGGCGCAGAACACCAGGAACTGGGCGTTTTCATGCGGGCTTTCGCCGGGATCGAACAGGCTGCCGAGGTCGGCGTTGCCGATGGAGTAGTTGAGGTGCTTGCCCGAACCGTTGATGCCCGCGAAGGGCTTTTCGTGCAGCAGGCAGACCATGCCGTAGCGCTTGGCCACGCTGCGCAGCACGGTCATGATCAGCTGGTTGTGGTCGGTGGCCAGGTTGCTGGTCTCGAAGATGGGGGCGATTTCGTACTGGCTGGGGGCCACTTCGTTGTGGCGGGTCTTCACCGGCACGCCGAGCTTGAACAGCTCGCGCTCCACTTCCATCATGAAGGACAGCACGCGGCGGGGAATGACGCCGAAGTACTGGTCTTCGAATTCCTGGCCCTTGGCGGGCTTGGCGCCGAACAGGCTGCGGCCGCAGATGTGCAGGTCGGGCCGGGCAAAGGCGAAGTTGCGGTCGATGAGGAAGTATTCCTGCTCGGGACCGGCATACGAGACCAGGGGCAGCTTGCTTTCGGTGCCGAACAGCTTCAGCACGCGCTGGGCCTGCTTGTTCAGGGCCTGGTTGGCGCGCAGCAGCGGAGTCTTCTTGTCCAGGGCCTCGCCGGTCCACGAAACGAACGCGGTGGGGATGCACAGGAAGGTGCCGTTGGGATTTTCAAGGAGGTAGGCAGGGCTGGTCACGTCCCACGCGGTGTAGCCGCGCGCTTCGAAGGTGGCGCGCAGGCCCCCCGAGGGGAAGCTGGAGGCGTCCGGTTCGCCCTGGATCAGCAGCTTGCCGCTGAATTCGGACAGGGCGCCGCCCTTGCCGTCGGGCACCAGGAAGGCGTCGTGCTTTTCAGCGGTCAGGCCGGTGAGCGGGTAGAAGACATGGGTGAAATGGGTGGCGCCCTTCTCGATGGCCCAGTCCTTCATGGCGTTGGCGACCACGTCGGCGATGGAGGGGTCGAGCTTTTCGCCGAGTTCGATGGTCTTCTTCAGCGACTTGTACACGGTCTTGGGCAGGCGGTCCTTCATGACCTTGTCGTTGAAGACATTGCAGCCGAACAGCTCGGTGGGCTTGGTTTCGGCGAAGTTCATGGGGGCCGCGCTCGGCTTGTAATTGGTGATGGCCGAGATCGCGTTTAGACGTGCCTGGATTCCGCTCATGGACGTTCTCCTGAAGGGGGGTTGCGGTAATCGCGATGCTTACAAATTTGTTTCATGTGTCCGACGCGACCTGCTCGCGCCAGTGTCCCTGTTCACGTGGTCGCCCTGCCGGGTTGCGGCGGCGTGCCGGTGCCGCCGCGTGCCACGTGGCGGATGTCGGCGCGGTGCGACGCTAAAAACAAAAGCAAGAAGCGGTCCACTAAAAAAAAGGCCGGTGTTCCGTGCGGTTGGCAATTCGGCCTGTGCACGGGGCCGGTGAAAAACCATCAAATTTTACAAATTCGTTCAAAACATAGGGTGCTGTGCCCCCATGATTTTTGCAAACTTGTAACAGCAGCAGCTTTTGGAGGCAAGCGGGAAAGGTGGGAGGCGAGGCGGCAGGGCAGTGAAAACGTGCGGGCGCGTTGCGCGGGGCAATCCCTTTCCTTTGGTCCAGCCGTAGGCTGGCCCGCGTCCCGCCCGTTCATATATGTGGATGCGGTGGGCAACGCAAAAGGGCCGGGATCGTCTCCCGGCCCCCTCATCTGTATGATGCACGGCGGATGCGGCTGCCGTCACGCGGCGGGGTCGTACCAATGGGGCCGCAGGAACACGAGGCCGCAGGCGTCGCCCTCGGCTGGGCCGGGGGCCCGGCGTCCCTTCTGCACGCGCACTTCCTGGCCGCCCACGTCGATGCGGTAGTCCACGATCTCGCCAAGGTAGGCCCGACGGCGCACCACGCCGCGCAGTCCGCCCTCGGCCGTGAAGTCGATCTCCGAGGGGCGGCTGGCCAGGGCCGCGCGCCCGGCGGACACCAGGCGGGCCGAGGGAGGCGTTGCCGGGGTGACCCGGGCGTCCCCCCCGTTCACGCGCACCAGCCCTTCCGGGGTCAGGTTGACGTCCAGGAAGTTGGACAGTCCGATGAACCCGAAGACGAAGCTGTTGGCCGGGTTGGTGTACACGTCGAGCGGGGTGCCCACCTGCTGGACCACGCCGTTCTTCATGACCATGATCCTGTCGGACAGGGCCATGGCCTCGGACTGATCGTGGGTCACGTACAGGATGGAGAAGCCGAAGGTGCGTTGCAGGTCCTTGATCTCGAAGCGCATTTCCTCACGCAGATGCGGGTCGAGGCTGGACAGGGGCTCATCCAGCAGCATCACGTCGGGGTTGATGGCCAGGGCACGTGCCAGGGCCACGCGCTGCTTGCCCCCGCCGGAAAGGTCGTCGGGGCTTTTCTGCGCCACGTCGGCCAGGCTGGTGTGGTGCAGGGCCTCGCGCGTGCGGCGGTCTATCTCGGCAGCGCTCAGCCGGCGGATGCGCAACGGAAAGGCCACGTTCTCGTACACCGACAGGTGCGGCCAGACGGCAAAGGCCTGGAAGACCATGCCGAAGTCGCGCTTTTCCGGGGGCAGGTAGTAGTTGTTGCGGCGGGCGGACAGCAGGCGGTCGCCCACGTGGATTTCCCCATCGTCCAGGTCCTCGAAGCCGGCCACCATCCGCAGGGTGGTGGTCTTGCCGCAGCCCGAGGGACCGAGCATGGAGAAGCATTCCCCCCGGCCGATTTCCAGGTTCAGCGAATCCACGGCGGTGACGCCGCCGAAGCGTTTGGTCACGTTGACGAGACGTACGTACGACATGTTCCCGCTCCTATCGCCCGTTGCCGCCGGTGAAGCGCTTGATGAGGGTCTGCCCGGTGACGATGATGATCAGGGCGATGCCCGCCAGCGCGGCGGAATACACCGTCTCGCCGTCCTCGTTCAGGGTGTAGATGGCCACCCCGATGGTGCGGGTGGTGGGCCCGTACAGCAGCACCGAAACGGTCAGTTCACGCAGGGCGGGCAGGAAGATCAGGAAGAACGCGGCCAGCATGCCCGGCCGCACCAGCGGCAGCACGATGTCGCGCAGGGCCTGCCACATGGTGGCGCCGCAGGCGCGCGCCGCTTCCACCAGCGAATCGTGCACCTGTTCCAGGGCCGCGGAGTTGGCCTTCAGCGAAAAGGCCATGTACCGCGCGATGTAGGCCACCAGGATGATCCACACCGTATTGTAGATGTTGATGCCGAACTTGCCGCTCCACGCCAGGATCACCCCCAGCGCGATGACCGAGCCGGGCACCGAGAAGGGCAGCATGCCCAGGAACTCCAGAAAGCCCTTGCCCCGCACCTTCATCTTGACGATGACGTACGAGATCATCACCCCCGCGAACATGGTGATCAGCGCGGCTGCAAGGCCCAGCGACACGCTGTTCCAGATGGCGTCGCGGGTGAGCTGCCAGTCGAACAGGATGAACTTGTAGTTGTCCAGGGTCAGGTTTTCCATGGTCAGCGGCAGACCGTAGGTCTTCAACCCGCCCACCAGGAAGATGGTGGCCGTGGGCAGCACGATGGTGAAGGCGATGTAAGCGATGCACAGCACCAGCAGGGGAATGCGGAACCCGCGCAGCTTCAGTTCCATGGGGCGGAAGCTCTTGCCCGCGATGATCTGGAAGCGGCCGCGCTCCAGCACCTTGTTCTGCAGCCAGATGATGGCCGCCGCCGTGACCACCAGCACCGAAGCAAGCACGGTGCCGGTGCGGATGGACTGGAAGCTGCCCGCGCTCTGGTGGATTTTCTCGTAGATCAGCGTGGGAATGTTGAAGATGCCGATCTCTATGCCCAGCACGGCCACGGTGCCGAAATGGGCCATGGAGTACAGCATGATCAGCAACGCCCCGGAAACGATGCTGGGCATCACCAGCGGGATGGTGATCTTGCGGGTGATGGTGAACAGGCTGGCGCCGGAGATGCGCGCCGCCTCCTCCAGCGTGGGGTCCATGCGTTCCAGCGCGCCGCACACCTGGATGAACACGAACGGGAACAGGTACATGGTCTCCACGGCCATGATGCCGTGGTAGGTGTAGATGTCGAACACCGGGCCGGAAAAGCCGAAGGTGTCCATGAACAGCCGGTTGATGTACCCCGCGCGGGGCGAGAGCAGCATCTTCCACGCCAGCGCCCCGATGAACGAGGGCAGCATGAACGGCACCAGGAACAACACCTTCATGGCGGCCTTGAAGGGCAGGTCGGTGCGGGTGACCAGCCAGGCGAAGAAGGTGCCGATGGTGGTGCTCATCACCGTGACGCCAGAGGCGATGAACAGCGAGTTCAGCAGCGCCTCGTAGGTGTCGGGCTGGCGCAGGATCTTCATCACGTCCGTGAAGTTGGGCGAACCATCCACCCAGAACGCGTTGAAGAAGATGAGCAGCACCGGCACCGCCACCACGATGACCAGCACGGCGATGGAGATGGCCAGGATCACCTCGGCCACGCCGAAGGAACGGGATTTCGCGAGCGCGGCCATGCTATTCGCCCCCCTGTGGCGCCTGCGCGGCCACCGTGGCCGCGTCGAACCAGTGCAGGTCGTGAAAGCCCACCACGCAGGGTTCGCCCTCGGCGAACATCAGCCCGCGCGCAAGGGCCTCGTGGGTGTCCAGCTGGGTGCGGAACGAGGCGCCGTCCACCTCTATGAGGTAGTCGGTCATGGCACCCAGAAAGCTGGCCCGGCGCACCGTGCCGCGCAGTCCGTCGCCCTGGCGGGCAAGGCGCACGTCCGACGGGCGGAAGCCCGCCATCCAGTGTTCGGCATCACCGTCGGGCGGCCCCCACGGAACGGGCTGTTCGCCCCCGGCCGCCAGCATGGCCATGCCACGCCGCCGGGCGGGCAGGAAGTTGGCAACCCCCATGAACCGGAACACGAATTCGTCGGCGGGCCGTTCGAATATTTCCCACGGGGTGCCCACCTGCCGGATGGCCCCGGCGTGGTCCATGATGGCCAACCGGTCGGAAATGGCCAGGGCGATTTCCTGGTCGTGGGTCACGTACAGGATGGTGATGCCCAGCGTGCGTTGCAGTTCCTTGATTTCAAAGCGCATTTCCTCGCGCAGATTGGCGTCGAGGTTGCACAGCGGCTCGTCCAGCAGCATCAGCGAGGGGCGGCCCACCAGGGCGCGGGCCAGGGCCACGCGCTGCTGTTGGCCGCCGGAAAGCTGCGAGGGCATGCGGTTTTCCAGGCCGGTCAGGTTGACCATCTCCACCGTTTCCAGCACCCGGCGGGTGCGTTCGGCGGCGGGCAGGCCAGCCAGCTTCAGCGGGTAGCCGATATTGTCGGCCACGCTCATGTGCGGCCACACCGCATAGTCCTGGAACACCACGCCAAGGTCGCGCGCATCCGGCGGCACGCAGTCGCCGGTGACCGCGTCGGACACCGGTTCGCCGCCGATGGATATGGTGCCGGCGTCGGGCGTTTCAAAGCCGGCGATGAGGCGCAGCAGCACCGTCTTGCCGCAGCCCGAAGGGCCGAGCAGGGTGAAGCATTCGCCGTGGTTCACGGTAAGCGAAAGGCCGTCCAGCACGGCATGCGCGCCGTAGGCCTTGCCGATGCCTGCAAGGGTTATGTCTGCCATGGATTGTCCTGTGCGCGCCCCGTTCGGCGGCGTGCGCGTCGGCCGCGAAGGGGCCGGATATGAAGGGGGCCGGGGGAACACCCCGGCCCCGCGTATTCCGTACGTTGTCCGCCCCGGACGGCATGCGGCCCGCGCGGGGGCCGGGCATCCGCCGCTGGCAGGGCGGGTGCTACTTGCTCTGCATGATGTCGGTGAAGGTCTTCACCCGGTCTTCCTTCTCGGCGATCATCTGGGGGTAGTCCACCTTGATGGCGCGCTTCACGGCGTCGGCGGGGGTGGGCAGCTTGAAGCGGGCGGGCACCTCGACGTCGGCGCGCACGGGCAGCGTGCCTTCGCCGGCGATGATGGCCTGGCCTTCCCTGGACAGCAGGAAGTCCACGAACTTGCGGGCGGCCTCGACGTTGGGCGAGCCCTTGATGATGGCCACCGGGCTGGGGATGACCAGCATTTCCTGCGGGTAGACCAGGGCGATGGTGGCGCCCTTCTCGATCTTGTCGTTGGTGATGTAGTCCACCGCCAGGCTGGCCACCAGGTCGCCCGAGGAGGTGTCGTCCACCACCTGGCCGGACCCCTTGCCCATCTTGGCGCCGTTGGCGCGGAGCTTCTTGAAGAACTCCCAGCCGAAGGCCTTTTCCAGCATGGCCACGCTCATGTACGAGGTGCCGGAAAGGGCCGGGTTGGCGATGCCGAAGGCGCCCTTGTATTCGGGCTTCATCAGGTCCTGCCAGGAGGTCGGGGCCTGCTTCACGTACCGGGTGTTGTAGGCGATGCCCAGCGTGCCCAGGCGCGCCGGGGTGAACGAACCGTCATAGTCGGCGATGGGGTTCAGGATGTTCTTCACCTCGGGCGACACGTAGGGGTCCAGCAGGCCCTGCGCCTTCATCTGGTAGAAGTCGGGAACCTCGCTGGTCCACAGCACGTCGGCCAGGATCTTGCCCGATTCGCGCTCTGCCGCGATCTTGGCCATGATCTTGCCCGCGCCCGAGGACTGGTAGTCCATGTCGATGTCCGGATGCTGCTTGACGAACGCGTCTTTCAACGTGCCGATGAGCGATTCCTTCATCGAGGTGTACACGATGAATTTCTGTTTCGCGAAGGCCTGGCCGGTTGCGCCGAACAGCATGGCGACACCCAGCAGGGCGACAAGCAGGGCGGTGGTGCGTCTGGACATGCGGACTCTCCTTTGGTTGCCGGTATGAGGGGCCGTCGCGGCGGCCATGGGTGCGTGGAATGGAGTGTGCCGGCCCGCGCGGGGCCATGTTGCGGCGGTGCGGCAGTGGCTTCTCCTTCAAGGGGTTGCTAGCATTTCGTCACGGCGTTGTCACCGTATCGTAACAATGTGATTCCCGTATTCACAAGAATGTGATGGCGAAAGGCGTGGTCATCACGCCGCCGGATGCGCGCGCTTGCGGGACAGGTAGTGGTCGCATGCGGGGCATGCCCTCGTGCACCACGCACGGCAGACACATGCGATGCACAAACAAGAGGGCCGGACCGCACAGCGCGGCCCGGCCCCGGGTCATTTTCCGGAGGGCGCGTGCACGGCTACAACGCGTGCACCAGATGGAAGGGGCTCTTCCCCATGTCTTCCAGCAGTCCGTCCCAGTCGCCCTCGCCACGGGTGCGCAGCACCACGTAGCGGGTGCCGGGGGCGGACTTTTCATTGGTGGACATGATGCTTTGCAGGCGGAAGCCGCGCGCCCGCACCAGGTCGCCCGCCTCCTTGATGGAACCGGGCCGGTCGGGCAGCACCAGGGCCAGCCGGTGGCCGCCGCCGCGCACGCCGGTAATGTCCACCATGACCCGGAACAGGTCGTTGTCGGAGATGATGCCCACCAGCCGCTGGCCGCCGGGGGCGGCTTCCGTCACAGGCAGGCAGCCGAAGTCGCGGTCGTGCATGATCATGGCCGCGTCCTCGATGGGCGTTTCCGCCGGTATGGAGACCACCGGCCGGGTCATGGCCTGGCTGACCTTGGTCTTGGCCAGCAGGTAGTTGATTTCGTAGATGTCCAGCGACGTGCCCTTGGAGGGGAGGTAGGCCTTGATGTCGCGGTCGGACAGCATGCCCACCAGCAGTTCGTTTTCGACCACCGGCAGGTGCTTCACGTTGCGCTCGCGCATCATGCCCGCCGCGTACGAAATGGAATCGTCGGGCGTCACCGTGTAGACGTGGGTGGTCATCCAGTCCTTGACCAGCATGGAAACCTCCGTTGGAAAATGGCGGGGCGGCGCGGCGCGCTACACCCCGAGGTAGGCTGCCTTCACGTGGGGGTCGCGCAGGAGATCGGCCCCGGCCCCCTCCTGGGTGATGCGCCCGTTCTCCAGCACGTAGGCCCTGTCGCACAGGGCCAGCGTCTGCCGCACGTTCTGCTCCACGATGAGCACGGTCATGCCCTCGTCGCGCACCGTGCGGATGACGCCAAAGATATCCTGTACCAGAATGGGCGCAAGCCCCAGGGAGGGCTCGTCGAACATGATAAGCCGGGGCAGGGCCATCAGCCCCCGACCGATGGCCAGCATCTGCTGCTCGCCGCCGGACAGGGTGCCGGAAGCCTGCCTGCGCCGCTCGGCCAGGCGCGGGAAGATGGAGAACACCCGATCCTTGGTGCGTGCCCTCTCCTTGCGTGCCCGGCCCCGCAGCGACCCCATGTCCAGGTTTTCCTCCACGCTCATTTCCGGAAACAGCCGCCGTGCCTCGGGCACGTGGGCCAGTCCCTTCTCGATGAGGGTGTACGGCTCCACGTTGTGGATGGCCTCGCCCGCCAGCAGTATCTGGCCCTTGCCGGGGCGCAGCACGCCCGACACGGTGCGCATGATGGTGGACTTGCCCGCGCCGTTGGCGCCGATCATGGCCACTATCTCGCCCTGGCCCACCCGGAACGAGACGTCCCAGATCACCTGCACGTCGCCGTAGGCGACATCGATGTTGCGAACATCAAGCACCGTGCTCCTCCCCCAGGTATGCTTCAACCACCTGCCTGTCGGCGCTGATTTGCGCGGGCGTGCCCTCGGCGATCTTCTGGCCGAAGTTCAGCACCACGATGCGGTCCGAAATGGCCATGATCACCTTCATGTGGTGCTCGATGATCATGACGGTGATGCCCTGCTGCTTGATGCCCCGGATGATGTCGATGGACACGTCCAGTTCCGCCGGGTTCAGCCCCGCGAACGATTCGTCCAGCAGCAGGAATTCCGGCTGGGTGGCCAGCGCGCGGGCTATTTCCAGCCGTTTGCGCTTGCCCAGCGGCAGCCCCTTGGACAACTGGTCCCGGTCGTCCCACAGCCCGGTGAAGTGCAGCACCTCGTCGGCCACGTCCTGCGCGCCCTTGCGGGTGGGGTTGCGCAGGAAGGCGGAGGCCAGCACGTTGTCGAACACGCTCATGCGCGACAGCGGCTTGACCACCTGGAAGGTGCGGGCAATGCCCATCTGGCAGACCTTGTGCGGCTTCAGTCCGGATATTGGCTGGCCCTTGAACAGCACCTGCCCCTCCGAAGGGGTGTAGAAACCGTTCACGCAGTTGAACAGGGTGGTCTTGCCCGCGCCGTTGGGGCCGATGAGGGCCAGTATCTCGCCCTGGCGCACGTCGAAGTTCACGTCGTGCAGGGCGGCCAGCCCGCCGAAGAACATGGACAGCTTGCGGATTTCGAGCATGCTCATGCCGTGGCCCCCCTGCGCAGCAGCTTGCGCCGGAGCACCGGCCAGTCACCCACCAGCCCGTTGGGCAGGTAGATGATGATCACGATGAGCAGCACGCCGAACATGGTCTGGTAGGCCACGCCGATGAGGGGCAGCGAGCGGATGTATTCCGCCAGGATGACCATGATGCCCGCACCCAGCGCCGGGCCCCATTCCGTGGCCACCCCGCCCACCATGACCACCATGATGATCAGGATGGAGATTTCGCCCAGCGAGAACACCACCCCCGGATCGATGTACCCCATGTAGTTGGTGTAGAACGCCCCGGCCAGGCCGGTAAGCATGGCGCTCACCGTCAGCGCGATGGTCTTGTAGCGCGTGGTGTCTATGCCCATGGATTCCGCGGCGTCCTGGTCCTCGCGGATGGCCACGAAGTAGTACCCCCAGCGCGAATGTACGATGGCCCGGCACACCACGAAGCCCAGCAGGGCCAGCCCCAGGATGATGTAGTAGTACTGCGTCTTTTCCACCCAGGTGCGGGTGATCATGATGCCGAGGGTGCCCTTGGTGAAATCGGTAAGGTTTTCGCAGGTGATGCGCAGCACTTCCCCGATGGCAAGGGTTGCCAGCACGAAGTAGGGGCCGCGCAGCCGCAGCACCACCGAGCCCATGGCCAGCGCCACCAGCGCCACCAGCGGCAGGCTGACCAGAAAGCCCCACCATGGCGACAGGCCCAGGTGCAGGTGGATGAGGCCAGCGCTGTACGCGCCCATGCCGAAGAACGCGGCATGCCCGAACGATACCTGGCCGCAGTAGCCGCCCAGCAGGTTCCAGGCCATGCCCGCCAGGGTCCACATGATGGACAGGATGAGGATGTGCATGACGTAGCTGTTCAGGCCCAGCAGCGGCAGCCCGGCCAGCGCCGCCAGCACGACCAGCGGAACGAGGTTGTTTTTCATTTCGAGAGCTTCCTGGTCTTGAGGAGCGAGGCGACGCCGCCCGGCAGGAACACCAGCGCGGCCACGAAGATGACGAAGCGCCCCACCGGCGCCCAGCCCATGCCCACGTAGGTGGCTGTCATGGATTCGAACACGCCCAGGATCAGCCCGCCCAGGATGGCGCCCAGCGTGGACCCCAGCCCGCCAAGGATGGTGATGACGAAGGCGATGAGCGTGAACTGCGACCCCAGCGCGGGGAACAGGTAGTAGATGGGAATGAACAGGCACCCGGCGCAGGCCACCAGCGCCGAACCAAGGCCGAAGGTGATGACCCGCATCAGCCCGACGTTCACGCCCATGATCAGGGCGGCGTCCTTGTCTTGCGCGGTGGCGCGGATGGACTTGCCGGTGTCGGTATGGGCCAGGAAGAACCACAGCAGCACGGTGATCACCACCGAAAGCAGGAACGACACCGCCCACGGCAGCGAGAGCGATATTTCAACAGGCGTGCCCGCCCACAGGTCGGACAGGTAGAAGGCGGTGGAGGCATAGTCCACCGGGGTGGACCGGTAGTCGGAGGTGAACAGGATGGTGGCCACGTTCTGCAACACCAGCCCTATGCCCACGGTAAGGATGACCTGGTTGTGCGGCAGGATGGATTCCACGCGCAGCACCGGGTTCACCAGCGCCTTCTGGATCAGCATGCCGAAGGCGAACATGAGCGGCGGCGCGATGAACAGCGACACGTACGGATCGATGCCGAACAGGGTGAACAGCCAGAAGGCGATGTACATGGCCACCATCATCAGCTGGCCATGGGTGAGGTTGATGATCTTCATGACGCCGAGGATCAGCGTCATGCCGATGCCTATGAGCGCGTACAGGCCGCCCAGCAGAATGCCGGCGACAAGGGTTTGCAGAAACACTTCGGCTTGCACCCACATGGGGCGTGACCTCCCTGATTTGGTTGGCCTGAGTCAGCTGGCCTGTGTTGACTGGCGGCGGGTTGTCCGTGCGGCGGCGGACGGGCATGCGCGACCCTGCGCGGGAAGGCCCGTCCAAAGACCGGAAGGGCGGGCGTTGCGCGCGGGTGCGGTCCGGCTATCGGGCCTCCGTCCTGCCGGTGCCGGGTTTTGCGAACCCGGCACCGGCAGCCGTGCGGAGGGGCGGACGGGGATCAGCCACGGTGGACGGCCCGTCGGGCCGGTGTGTCGCGCGGCGGCGGGAGGCACTCCGCCGCCGCGTGGTCACGACGTGGCGGATGGCGCTACTTGCGTTCGCGCCACTTGGGGAGGGGGAACACCGGCTTGGCGCTGGCGTAGCGTTCGGGCCAGATGGTCTCATGCTTGCCCTGCAGCACCTGCAAGGCCAGCGTGTCGATGAAGTTCTGGTTCTGGTAGCCGTCGCGGCTTTCGAACTTCACCGGGCCGAAGGCGGTCATCACGTCCACGCCCTTCATGGCGGCGTTGATGTCTTCGGTGGTCAGGGCCTTGGCGCGCTCCACGGCGTCCTTGACCACGTACACCGAAGAATAGGCCAGCGCGCCGTGGTACGAGGGGTAGTCGCCATGGGCGGCCTTGTACTTTTCGGCGAATTCGCGCGCTCCGGGGTAGCTTACCTGCGGGCTCCACAGGGTGGCGGTGACCACGTACTCGGCAGCGTCCTTGGCGTTGTCGATGAATTCGGGAATGGCGAACCCGGCGGCGCCGCCCGCGAACAGGCGCGCGTCGATGCGCAGTTCCTTGATCTGGCGCATCAGGAGGGCCGCGTCCATGACGTAGGAGACCATGTAGATGACGTCGGGGTTCTGCGCCTTGACCTGCGAGAGCACTGGCTTGAAGTCCACCGCGCCCTTTTCGTACTTTTCCTTCATCAGCACCTTGATGCCCGCCTTTTCGGCGGACTTGGCCATCTCTTCCGCGCCCGAGGTGCCGAAGTCGGACGATTCGTACAGGATGACCATGGTCTTGGGCTTGACCACCTTGTCCATGAACGAAAGCAGGCCGGACGCGTAATAGGCGTTGGTGGGGTTGATGCGGTAGACGTACTTGTAGTTCTGCTGGGTTATCTCGTCGGCGGCAGAGGCCACCACCACGTAGGGGGTCTTGCGTTCCTCGGCCACGGCGGCCACGGCCTTGGCGCAGGCCGAGGTGTATTCGCCGAACAGCAGCGGCTGCTTCTGCACGTCGATGATCTTTTCGGCGATGGACCGGGCGATCTCGGGCTTGCCTTGCGAGTCTTCGAAGCGCAGCACCAGCTTGCCGCCCTTCACGCCGCCCTTGGCGTTGATTTCCTCGGCGGCGATCTCCATGGATTTCTTGATGATCTCGCCAAACTTTGCCTGGCCGCCGGTAAGCGGCAGCGGCACGCTGAGGGAAAGGTCCGCCGCAAGGGCCGTGGCAGGCAGGACGAGGCACAGGGAAAGACACAGGGCCAGCAGGATGTTGCGCATGGTTCGACCTCCGGAAAAGTGAAGGAAACGGACGCCGCCCGGTCACGGGGCCGGGTGGAGGACATGCGCTCACGAGGCGGCGGCACGGCGGGAAGGGGCGTCGGCAGCCGCCCGCAAGGGCGGTCTGCCTGGGCGGGACGCCCGGTCAGGCCATGCCGCGAAGTGCGGCGGGCTCCTTCTCGCGAGCCGGAAAGTTGTAATGGCGTTCCAATACGCGCGTTTGGACGAGAATGTAAACACGGCAAACAGTGGTGCGGATATCACCGGCTGGGGGTAATGCTCCGTTTTGGCTGGATATCATGCGGCATTAAAAAATTTTGCAATCAATACGGTTGGTTGTTCAATCCATTGAGAATCCGCTGGGTCCACATTGCGGAGCGGAACGGGTGGGGTGGGCGGAGGCGAAGGGAAGCGCGCGGGGTGTGCGACGAAATTGTCCTAACGGGGGGACGCGCACGTGCGGCACTGCCGGACGGATTGCGGGCGCGGGGGCAGGAGGACATGCCACGAGGACATGCACGAGGACATGCCGGGCCACGCGGGACGGGCGGTGCAGGGCAGGGCGAGGGGCGCTGGCCAGGTGGCGGAAACGATGGCTTGGAGACGGAAAAAGGCCGGGGCGCAAGGCGTTGACCACACCGACGGGAGTGGCCGACGAGAGTGGCCACCTGAAGGGGCAGACAGAAGAGGCCGACGGAAGGAGGCGAGATATCCCGACGGGGGCAGGACGCCGCGGGGGGCGGCGCGATGCGCGCCCCGATCAGTGAAGACAGAGCGGGCCGGAAGTCTCCACGTATTCGGACATGGTCACGAAGGTGCAGCCTGCCTCGGTCAGGCGATCGATGAGCGCGGGCATGGCCTCCACTGTTTCACGGTGGTTGTCGTGGAACAGGAATACGCCGCGCACCCCGCGCACCCCGAAGGATTTGCGCGGCAACATGGCGAACAGGTCGTGCTTGCGCCAGTCGCGGCTGTCCACCGACCACAGGGCGATGGTCATGCTCTGGGCGGCGGCGGCGTCGATGGTGGCGTTGTCGTAGCGTCCGTAAGGCGGACGCAGGTAGCGCGGCACGATGCCCAGCTTGGCCAGTTCCTCGTTGGTGCGGGCGATCTCGCTCAGCTGTTCCACGGGCGCGCGCTGGCGCAGGCTGCTGTGGGTGAAGGTGTGGTTGCCCACCTCGTTGCCCTCTGCCACCAGCCGCTTCATGACATCCGGGTACAGGTGCACGCGCGACCCCACGACGAAGAACGTGCCGCGCACGCCCTTGTCGCGCAGGATGTTAAGCAGCGCTTCAGTGGTCTGGCCGGGGCCGTCGTCAAAGGTGAGGGCGCACAGGTTGGCGCTGACGCCGCGCTGGGCCAGGGCCAGTCCGTCGAGCACCGCGGGGTCGCGGGCCAGCGCCGGTGCCGGGCGTTGCAGCAGCGCGGCAACCAGCAGGGCACACAGGAACAGCAACAAGCGTGCGGGTGTGGCGGGAGCGACAAGGGAGTGGCTCCGGCGTCGGGTGCGCGGTGCAGGCAGGGGGTGCGCAGTGTTCTGGGCGAGCATGGGGGCTCCCGCTGTGGGGGGTGCGGCGTGAAATCGCGTCAGTTGCTCCGGGCCGACGAATCTGGCGTCGGCGGTGGGGCGTGAGAGCGTTCATCCGCGAAGCGGGTGCGCAGCCGGGCGGCGTAAGCGGTTGCGTCGCGCAGCAGCAGGGTAAGCTGCATGCTGTGGTCGATGGCCGGTTGTATGCAGGTGCGGCAGGGGAGGGCCTCTGCGGCATCGGTATCCATGGGGTCGAAC
Organism: Nitratidesulfovibrio sp. SRB-5; assembly: GCF_019931275.1. Classification (NCBI taxonomy): domain Bacteria; kingdom Pseudomonadati; phylum Thermodesulfobacteriota; class Desulfovibrionia; order Desulfovibrionales; family Desulfovibrionaceae; genus Nitratidesulfovibrio; species Nitratidesulfovibrio sp. SRB-5. The sequence continues at coordinate 453,705 of NZ_JAIOTY010000002.1, forward strand.
ATGTGCGTAGGTCGCACTCCTGAAAAGGACGTTCCGTCTCCGACGTCGGCGCTACAGGAAAACGCCGCGCATGACGACGGTATGCGAGTACCCTTGTATAGAGAGACGGTCCCGCGCGCAAGGATTGTCTGTGCCTGCGTGCTGATTGCGCGCTGGCGGGAGGGGAAGGGAAAGGAAGGGAAGAGGGGCATCGGCGGAGCGGACGCAGGCTGGCGCAGGGGGGGGGGCACGCGCCGGGGGCGCGGTGGGGAGGCGCGGTGGAGGGGGCGCCGGTGGAGACGGTGGTGCCCGACATGGCCATGGCCGCTGGCGTGTGGTGGCAGGCAACTGCATGGATGGATCGTGCCAACCCTTGGCATTCGCCGCTTTGCGCGTGGATGAGCCCCCGTTGGCAGGCCGTTTCCTGCGGCGCGGATTGAGGGTCTGCGGCAGGTTTTTGGGCGAGGAGTGTGAAAGGCGTGATAAAATAGCAAGTATTTTTACAGTATTACGTGTGCAATCCAAAAAAATGCGCCGCCCCGGGAAAATTCCGTTGACAACTTCGGGGGGGTGAGGATAGACAGTCCTTCCTACGTGGGCAGTTAGCTCAGCTGGGAGAGCACCGCCTTCACACGGCGGGGGTCGCAGGTTCAAGCCCTGCACTGCCCACCACCACGCGGAGCCGTAGTTAAGACGGTTATAACGCCGGCCTGTCACGCCGGAGGCCGAGGGTTCGAGTCCCTTCGGCTCCGCCAGGATCCCAGAGGGGGGAGCGCAAGCTCCCCCTTTTTAAAGCCCGAATTTCCCGGCATGGAAGACCGCTTTGCGGTCGGTATCCATGTCCGGGTTTCCGCGGAGCGGTAGTTAAGACGGTTATAACGCCGGCCTGTCACGCCGGAGGCCGAGGGTTCGAGTCCCTTCCGCTCCGCCATCGAATGCACGAGGGGCGAGGTAGCAATACCTCGCCCCTTTTGCGTTGTCGGATATCAGGTCAAAGGGTGCAACCACGGCATGTCCCCGTCGGGCTGCTCCCTGCCCAGTCCCGCCCCGTCCTGTCCGCCCTGTCCCCCGTGACATGGCTGACACGTTTAGCCGCACCTGCTATCAGACGGGCCATGCTCACCCTTCGCTGCGCGGCCTGCCGCCGCAAACTCTGGAAGTACCTGAAGCTCGGCAAGGGCGAGGTGCTGCGTTGCCACAAGGAGCGCATCACCCGCGTGTACGATGCCGAGGAGCGCGACGGGCGCATCTGGTGCGCCTGCGGGCAGGCCGTGGGCGTGGACAAGGGCGGGCATTGGGCCATGATATCCAGTGCCTTCACCTACTCCGGCACCAAGGATACCAGGCTCTGACCGGGCGTGAACACCATGCCCGGCGCGTGACGGCCTGCCTTGCGGCTGCCGTGGCGTGGACGATCAGGACGGCCTGCTGCGTGCCCCGGCGCATGCTCATTGCGTGTGCCGACCGGAATGTTGGCGGCCCGGTACTCCCTTCGACATCCCCTTCGCCAGTCGAGAGTTTCATGACGCGCTCCCCGTTCGAGGCATCTGCCGACCCCGCGCCCGAAACCGCCCCTTCTGCCGGTGCCCCCGCCGTGGACACCACCGGGCAGGATGCATCCGCGCCGCCGTACACGGGCGTCTTCACGGACTACGCCCCTTCCGGCGCGGAAACGGCCTTCGGCCTGCCCCGCCCGGAAAGCCTGCCCCAGCGTGAAGACACCCTGCGCCGCTACGAGGCGCGCATCAACCGGGTCATCGACTACATAGTGGCGGACCCCGCGCGCGACTTCACCCTGGACGAACTGGCCGGGGCCGCGCCCTTTTCGCCCTTTCATTTCCACCGCATCTTCGCCGGGCTGGTGGGCGAGACACTGCACGCGTTCATCCGCCGCCTGCGCATGGACCGCGCGGCCAACATGCTGGCCTTTGCCCCGGCACTGAACGTGACCGACGTGGCCATGGACTGCGGGTTTTCCTCGTCGCAGAACTTCGCCCGCGCCTTTCGCGAGCGGTTCGCCATGACGCCCAGCGAATACCGGCGCCGTCGTCACTACCGGACCGGGGCGGACCGGGAGGGGGCGCGCTGCCTGCTGGCCGACCCCTTTCGCGCGCACGCCGGAAATGGCAAGGCGCGAAACGTCGCGCCCGGCGACCCGGGGTACGAATCCTCCATGCGCGACGGGGCAGCCGGGCGCGACGGGACAGCCTGTGCCCTGGCGCATCCCTCGGAGCCATCCGGCAGCCCGACGCTGCCGGGCACGGCGCCCCCGCACGGAGATGTGCCGTGGCTTGCGGACGGTCCGCCACACGTCCGGCTGGACCCGGACAGTACAAGGAGCGATGCCATGAACGTGGAAGTTGCCGAAAGGCCCGCCTGCCGCGTGGCCTACCTGCGGCATATCGGCCCCTATGCCGGCGAAACCATCGGCCCGGTGTGGGGCCGCCTGATGGCCTGGGCCGGTCAGCGCGGCCTGATGCGGCCCGGCGTGCCGGGATTCGGCGTGAGCTGGGACAACCCGGAAGTGACCCCGCCGGAAAACTGCCGCTATGACGCCTGCATCGCCATTGGGCCGGAGGTGGACGCGCTGGAACTGGCCGAGGCGGGCATCAGCGTGCAGACCCTGCCCGGCGGGCTGTACGCGGAATACCGCAGCATGATTTCCTGCGACGGATTCTTCCGGGCCTGGAACGACATGTACGCCCAGTGGCTGCCCGCCAGCGGCTGGCAGTGCGACGACCGCCCCGGCTACGAACTGTACCACGACATGCTGGGCTGCCCGGCGGAAGGCCCGTGGGACGTGGGCATCTGCGTGGCGGTGCGCCCGCTGTAGCCGCGTGGGGGTGGCCGCCTGTGCGCCTTCACCTCGTCTGTTCCGCCCTTCTCACCCGTTCAGCCTCCCGTCTTCCGTCCGCCGTCTCTCCCCCCTGTCGTGACATGTCGTCCGGCGCAGGACGTGCACGGGGGAAGCGGGGGGCGGGATGGTCCGAAGCCTGCATTGCCGCCAGTTGTGAAGGAACCGTCCGTGGGCCCCAGCCTGCGGGCGGTTTTTCCGTTTTCGGCCCGCGCGGTGAGCATGCGCGTCAATGCCGTGCCGCATGCCTGCCGGGTTGCGCGGAGACACTCCCGTGTACTCTGGATCCGTAGGCTCGCCTTGCCGTGCGAGTATGCCCTGTCCGCCCTGCCCGCCCGTCCGCTCGGTCCGCCCGGTGTGGCCTGTCCGCCTGGTGTGCGCCTGCGCAGCCCACTGGCAGTGCCGGTCCCGTGCCCAACGGCGCGGGGTGTGCAACTTGCGGAGTTGTGGTCTTATATAACACATTTCAATATGCTGAAATTTAATAATATAACTGTCCACTTGCCAACGTCGCGCACCGGGAGTAATGGACCGGGCTTTGGGGTGCGTGTTTTACTTACTGCTGAAAACAGCAGCATCGCCGCAGTTTGCGGCGCGCACCCCGGCTGACCTGCGGTCCCGTCGGGGCAAGGCATCGTGCGGCATGTCCGGCGGAGCGTAGGCGGTTTTTGCGAGTGAGTACGCGCGTCAATCGGGGCGTGGCGCACTCCTGACTGGGGCCGGACGCGGCGGGCTGCCGCATTCGGCCCGGGAATGACGGCGTCACCGGTGCCTGGGGCGCATGCACCACCCCGGCGCGCGCAAGCAAGGGAGCGGCAATGGCTGGTACAGACAACATGGGCGACGAGGCGACATCCTTTCTGCCGCGCACCATCACGGAGTTGCGCGCCGGGTATTCGACGCAGAAATTCATCCGCGACCTTTTGGCGGGCCTTACCGTGGGCGTGGTGGCCCTGCCGCTGGCCATGGCCTTTGCCATCGCCTCGGGCACCACGCCGGAACGCGGGCTGTTCACCGCCATCGTGGCCGGGTTCCTCATCTCGCTGCTGGGTGGCAGCCGCTATCAGGTAGGCGGGCCCACCGGCGCCTTCGTGGTCATCATCTATAACATCATCTACCGGCACGGGTACGACGGGCTGGTCATCACCACGTTGCTGGCCGGGGCCATGCTGCTCATCTTCGGCCTGTGCCGCATCGGCGTGCTGATCAAATATATTCCCTATCCGGTCACCACCGGATTCACGGCGGGCATCGCCGTGCTGATCTTCTCGTCGCAGATGAAGGATTTCTTCGGGTTGCAGATGGATGCGGTGCCGCCGGAATTTTTTGATAAATGGTTGGCCTACGCAGAACATCTGGGCACCATCAACCCGACCACGCTGTGCGTTGCAGGGCTGGCCCTGGCCTGCATCCTGGCCACGCGACGGTTCATTCCGCGCATTCCCGCGCCCGTGGTGGGTGTTGCCGTGGCCTCCCTTGCCGTGTGGGCGCTGGGCTTGCAGGTGGAGACCATCGGCAGCCGGTTCGGGGGCATCCCGCGTGAACTGCCCAGCTTCATCTGGCCCACGTTCACCTTTGCCCGCGTGCGCGAACTGCTGCCCGACGCCATGACCATCGCCCTGCTGGCGGGCATCGAATCGCTGCTCTCGTGCGTGGTGGCCGACGGGATGACCGGCGACAAGCACAACTCCAACGTGGAACTGACCGCCCAAGGTGTGGCCAACATCGCCTCGGTGCTCTTCGGGGGCATTCCGGCTACCGGGGCCATCGCGCGCACGGTAACCAACATCCGTTCCGGCGGGCAGACCCCGGTTGCGGGCATGGTGCATGCGGTGGTGCTGGTGGCCTTCGTGCTGTTCCTTGCGCCGCTGGCCTCGTTCATTCCCCTGGCCAGCCTGGCCGCCGTGCTGATCATGGTTTCGTGGGACATGAGCGAACTGCACAAGTTCCTGCGCCTGCTGCGCGCGCCCAAGTCCGACATCACGGTGATGTGCCTGACCTTCGTGCTGACCGTGGTCATCGACCTGACCGTGGCGGTGTACGTGGGGGTGATGCTGGCCTCGCTGCTGTTCATGCGCCGCATGAGCGAGGTGACCGCCATCTGCTCCTGCTCCATCGACGACAAGCCGGTGATCCAGGGGCGCGAAACCGGGGAACTGGTCGTGCCCGAGGGGGTGCAGGTGTACGAGATCGACGGGCCGTTCTTCTTCGGCGTGGCGGACCGCTTCCAGAGCGTGTCGCAGGCGTTGCAGAAGCAGCCCGAGGTGTTCATCCTGCGCATGCGCAAGGCAACCACCGTGGACTCCACCGGGGCCAACGCGCTGGAGGCGTTCTGCCGCACCTGTCGCCGCCGGGGCACCGTGCTGCTGCTGTCCGGCGTGCGGCCCGCCGCCCGCAGGATGATGGAACGCTTCGGCACCCTGGACCTGATAGGCCGCGAGAACCTGTTCGAGAACGTGGACCGGGCCATCGAACACGCCGTGCGCCTGCTGGCCGACAAACACGGGGTGCCCCCCACGGCGAAGAAGTAACCCCCGCCGGAATGGCCGGGAAGATGCATGACAACGCCCCGCCGGTGCTCACCGGCGGGGCGTTTCGCATGGCGCGGAAAAACGCTGCGGGGCGCTACAGGGCAAGCCCCAGATCGCGCAGGGCCGCTATCACCGTATCGGGGGAAAGGCGGCGCAGGCAGTCGTCGGCGTCGGGTGGGTATTCGAAGCCGAGATTGAGATAGGCGGTCCGGCTTCCGGGGGTCGGGTCGGGCAGCAGCGCACGGGTACGCGCCCCCAGCGGCCCCCAGCGGAGTGGATTGGTGGGGCCGTGCAGCCCCACCGTGGGGCTGCCGGTCAACGCCGCGAGGTGCATGGTGCCCGTATTGACGGACACGGTGGCTGCGGCACCGGCCAGCAATGGTGCAAGATCGGTCAGGCTGAGCCGCCCGGACATGTCGTGCACCATGTCTGCCTTGCCCGTGCCCGCCATGGAGGTGCGAATGGTTCGCACCATGTCGCCTGTCCGTGGTGCATCGGCGGGCGAACCGGTGAACAGCACCTGAAATCCGGCCAGGGCGCAGGACGTGGCCAGGGCCTGCCAGTTTTCACGAGGCCATTCCTTGAGGTGAGCCCGGAGGCCGGAGGGCCACATGTGCAGGACAACGTATGGGCCGGGGCATGGTGCCGGTGGCAGGGGAGAAGGCAGTCGCACTGAAGGAACGCCGGAAAACCCGGGAAAGACCGCCGAGCCGAGTTCCAGCAGATTCTTCACCTCGTGCCGGTCATTTCGGTGCGGCACCTTGATGTCATAGGGGGCCGCGCGATGCTGGCCCGGTGTGTCAAAGCCGACGGTGCAGCGGGCGCCGGACAGCGACGCAACAAGAGCGCCCAGGCGTGCCCACTGGGTGGTGTCGATCAGTAGGTCGGCTTTCAGTGCCCGGACATGACGGACGATCTGATGCACCTGCCCCACGGAGAACACCGCGGAGGTGTCGATATGCGGAACCAGCGGCAGTGCGGGAGCGTTGCCCCGCGAAACCACCATGCATATCCGGGCATGCGGTGCGGCGCGGCGCAACCCGTCCAGCAGGGCGCCGGTAAGCAGCAGGTCGCCGATGGCGCCAAAGCACAGCACAGCCACTGTGTCGGGCCCCCGTGGCTCAGCCGGGGCAGTGCGTGAAGCAAGGTAGCGAACAAGGCCCAGGGTTGCCACCAGGGGCACGCCTAGCCAGAAATCGAGCCTGCGCTTGAGTACGCTGCCGCGTTCGGCCATGGTCCGTTCCGTTGGGCGGCGCAGGACTGCCCATGTCTTTGATGAGCGCTAGTACGCCCCGTTGCGATGCAACACCACCGGCACGGTCTTGGCCAGAATCCAGATGTCGAACCACACCGACCAGTTGCAGATGTAGTAGCGGTCCATTTCCACGCGTTGCGGGTAGCTTACGTCGTTGCGGCCGGAAACCTGCCACAGCCCGGTGATGCCCGGCTTGACGCGGGTGTACAGGTCGAACACCTCGCCGTACTTCTCCATCTCGTCCTGAACGATGGGGCGCGGACCCACAAGGCTCATCTCGCCCCGCAGCACGTTCCACAACTGGGGCAGTTCATCCAGGCTGGTCTTGCGCAGGAAGGCCCCGGCCCGGGTCACCCGGGGGTCGCACTTCAGTTTCTGGTCGCGCTCCCATTCGGCGTTCAATGCGGGATTTGCCGCCAGGCAGTCGTGCAGCACGCATTCGGCGTTCTGGACCATGGTGCGGAACTTCAGGATGTGCATCTCGCGGCCATGCTGGCCGATGCGCCGCTGGGTGAAGAAGGGCGAGCCGGGGCTGTCCATGCGGATCCAGGCGGCAATGGCCAGGACCAGCGGCAGAACCAGTATGGCGGAACCCAGCGTGAGCAGCAGGTCTATGGCCCGCTTCAGGCGCACCCGGTTGGCGTCCAGCAGGTTCTGGCGCACCAGCAGGCCCAGCAGGCCGCCGATGTCCATGGCGCTGACCCACAGGCGTGCTCCACCCGTGGAGAAAGGAGGCATGATCAGCACGTTGCGGAACCGCGCCGTGGCCTCGACGATGCGGTGGCGCGCCTCGCTGTCGGCGAAGCTGTCGAGCAACAGCAGGGCGTAGGCGCGTGGGTACAGGCGTACGGCCTCCTCGTCGTTGGCGCAGCAGGCAAGGCCGCACCCTTGGGCGGAAGGATCGGGCCTGCCATCGGGCGGCACGCAGGCCACGGGCCGCAAGCCCAGCAGAGGACGCTGGCGCAGGGTGCGCACCACTTCCTCGGCGGCGGCCCCGCCGCCGAGGATCACGGCGGGTGCTCCCCACCAGATGTGGCGGGCAAGACGGGTGCGCAGCCAGTGGCGGCACAGCGGCAAGGCCACGATGCACCCCAGCCAGGCCAGCAGGAAGGCCATGCGCGAATAGCGTTCACCCCCCTTGGCGAAGAAGATGAACGAACCGGCGCACAGGAAGGCCATGGAGGCGCCAAGGGTGAGTTTTTTCAGTTCCTGCGGGGGGGGCAGCGTGATGCCCGCATACAACCCCAATACGGCGTTGAACAACGGCAACAGCAGCAGAAAGGGCAGCAACCGGGGGTAGAAACCCCACTGGATGCCGCTGCCCGCAAGGTCGCGCAGCAGGGTTGCCGCCAGGGTGACGCAGATGATGACGGCGGTATCCGCCAGTATCAGCAGCAGGGTGGTGCGCCAGGGCGCGGCCTGAACCGGGCAGAGTGTCATGGGGCATCCGTGGGGCATCCGTGAGGCATCCGGGAGCATCCGGGCCTTTGGACGTCTTTCAGTGGTCCGTGCGGCACACGGAGAATTTGTGACAGGATGCTTCTATAAAGGAAAACTGCGCGGTGCCGCAACAGGTGCGGCACCGCGCAGTGAATCTTTGCCGGGTGATCAGGAGCGCAGGCCCTTGCCCGCCGAGAACGCCTTGGCCAGGAATTCGCCCACGGCGTAGTATTCGCGCGAAACCGGTGCGAAAATCACCGGGTCCACCTTGTTGATGTCGGGCAGGCCGTCATCGCGCAGGCAGGATTCGTCCACCTTCACATCCATGATCTCGCCGATGAACTGCGTGTGCAGGCCGATCTCTATCTGGTGGATCAGCTTCAGTTCTATGGCCATGGGAAATTCGCCCACGTAGGGCGCGTCCACATGCTCGCCCGGCACCGGAGTAAGCCCCAGTGAGGCGAACTTGTCCTCGTTCTCGCCGGAATAGATGCCCGCATAGTCCGCATGGCGCACGTAGGCGCGCGAGGGGATGGAGATGGTGAAGGCCCCGCGCTCGGTGATGGACCGGTAGGTATAGGTGGCCTTGCGCAGCGAAACCGCGATGCTCGGCGGCTGCGAGCAGCAGATGCCCGCCCAGGCCGCCGCCATGATGTTGGGGCGGGAGTCGCGGTCGTATGTGCCCACGAGAAAGAGCGGTGTGGGGTAGGCAAGGGTGCGCGCACCCAGGGATTTCTTCATGTCCGACCTCGTTTGGGGTGATGCGCCACCCGTGCCGGACGGCGAGGTCCGGGTGCGGCTGGGCGCTGGTGGCGAGTTTGGCAGACTTTGCCCCTCGCGGCAAGGCAAGTGACGACGCAATTGTCAAAATCACGCGGGGGGCGCTTGCGCGGGTACTCGGTTTCTGGTAGCGAAATAAAGAAATTTAGCTTTTCCGGCATGTTCGCATGGCGGTATGCGTGGCCGGGTATGCGTGGCCGGGTATGCGTGTGGGGACGGGCCCCGCGCGCGGGCGTGGTGAAGCAACGGTTCAACGAACGAGAGGAAGCACAAGCATGTTCAGAATGACCACCCTTGTGGCGGCTCTGGCCCTGGTCCTGGCGCTTGGCGGCGTGGCCTTTGCCGAAAAGACCTACATCAACGGCATCGACGCCAACTATCCCCCCTTCGCCTACGTGGACAAGAGCGGCAAGCCCGCTGGCTTCGACGTGGAGTCCATGGACTGGATCGCCAAGAAGATGGGCTTCAAGGTCACCCACCAGCCCATGGACTGGGACGGCATCATCCCCAACCTGCTGGCCAAGAAGATCGACATGGTCTGCTCCGGCATGTCCATCACCGAAGAGCGCAGGCAGAAGGTCAATTTCTCGAACCCGTACTGGAACGTGAAGCAGGTCTTCATCGCCAAGAAGGGCTCCACCCTCAACACCGACCAGATCCTGAAGGGCAAGGTGAAGCTGGGCGTGCAGCGCGGCACCTCCGAGGCCGAAGCCCTGCAGAAGGACAAGGAAGCCAAAGGCTACGGCTATGACCTGCGCTTCTACGATTCCGCCCCGCTGGCCATCGAGGACGTGCTGAACGGCCGCATCGACGCCGCCACCATGGACAACCTGCCCGCCGATGACGCCGCCGCCAAGGGCAAGGCCATCCAGGTCGTGGGCGTGTACGGCGATTCCGAAGATTTCGGCGTGGCCACCCGCAAGGAAGACGCCGAACTGCTGAAGATGATCAACGACGGCTACAAGCTGCTCATGGCCGACCCCTACTGGGAACAGCTGAAGCAGAAGCACCTGGCCACGAAGTAATCCGGCTTGGGGCCGCCGGGCGCCGTCGCGTCCGGCCCGGCCTCGGGCAGCCTGGGCATGTCCGTCCGGAAGGTGCGGGAAATATCCTGTCGCCTTCCGGACCTTTTTTGGGTATGCAACCCGTTGCGCCCCGGCGCGCCACAGCAAAAAAAGGGGGGGCCGCACGGCCCGCGTCCATGCTTGAAAGCATTACCACCATCATAGAGGCCCTGCCGTACATTCTGGAAGGCAGCCTCGTCACCGTCGCCACCGTGTTCGGCGCCATGGCGCTGGGGCTGCTGCTGGGCGTGCCCATGTCCGTGGCCCAGGTGTACGGGGCGCTGCCCGTACGGCTTGTCGTGGGGGTCTACGTCTGGTTCTTCAGGGGCATGCCCATTCTGGTGCTGCTGCTGCTGTTCTACTTCGGGCTGTTCCAACTCATCGGACTGAACCTTTCCGCCTTCACCGCCTCGTGCCTGGTGCTGGGCATGACCAGCGCCGCCTACCAGTCGCAGATATTCCGTGGGGCCATCCTGGCCCTGCCGCAGGGGCAGCTGCGCGCCGCGCGCGCCCTGGGCATGAGCGACGGAACCGCCATCCGCTCCATAGTCCTGCCGCAGGCCCTGCGCCTGTCCATTCCCGGCTGGTCCAACGAATATTCCATCCTGCTCAAGGATTCCGCGCTGGCCTTCGTGCTCGGCACGCCCGAGATCATGGCCCGCACCCACTTCGTGGCCTCGCGCACCTACGAGCACCTGCCGCTGTACATGACGGCGGGCGCGCTCTACTTCGTCATCACCCTGATAGGGCTCAAGGTGCTGCGCCGTCTCGAACACAAGCTGCACATTCCGGGCTACGCCAGCCACGGACCGTTATAAGGATATCTCCATGGCCACGCCCGAAAGCGTTACCACGTCCGGCACTCCCATCCTGCGCCTCGAGAACATCGGCAAGACTCTTGGCGGCAAGCGCATCCTGTCCGACATTTCCATGGATGTGGACAAGGGCGAACTGAAGGTGCTCATCGGCCCTTCCGGCGCGGGCAAGAGCACGCTCTTGCAGTGTATCAACTACCTCATCCCGCCGGACGAGGGGCACATCCGCCTGGAAGGGCGGGTGGTGGATGCCGCGCGCAAGTCCGAGCTGTACGCCTTTCGCCAGCAGGTGGGGATGATCTTTCAGGATTTCAACCTGTTCGACCATCTGGACGCGCTGAACAACGTGTCCATCGCCCTGCGCAAGGTGCGCGGCATGAGCCGCAAGGCCGCCGCCGAACGGGCCATGGCCGAACTTGAGCGGGTGGGGCTGGCCAACCGCGCCACCCTGTACCCGGCCCAGCTTTCCGGCGGCCAGAAGCAGCGCGTGGCCATTGCCCGTGCCTTGGCCATGGACCCTAAGGTCATGCTGCTGGACGAACCCACCTCGGCCCTCGACCCCGAACTGGTGGGCGAAGTGCTGGCGGTCATCCGTGACCTGGCGCGCGGCGGCATGACCATGGTCATGGCTTCGCATCAGATGGACTTCACCCGTGCCCTGGCGCATGAAATCCTGTTCATGGAGCGGGGCAGCATCATCGAGCGCGGGTCTCCGGCGGAGTTGCTGGCACCCGGTTCCGGCACCCGCACCGCAGATTTTTGCAGCCGCCTGACCGACCTGTGCGAGGAGTGCAGCTAGTGTTCGACGTCGATTTCCTCGTCGACAGGGTGTTCCCCTCGCTGAACGCCGGGTTGTGGATGAGCGTGAAGCTCATCGTGCCTTCCGCCGTGTTCGGCCTGCTGTTCGGGGTAATCATCGGGATCGTGCGGGTGTTCGGCAAGCCGTGGATGCAGCGCATCGCCAACGCCTACACCGCGCTTTTCCGGGGGGTGCCGCTGCTGGTGCAGTTGTTCATCCTCTATTTCGGCCTGCCCAACATCGGCATCTATCTTGAACCGTACGCCGCGTCCGTGCTGGGCTTCATCCTGTGCAGCGCGGCCTACAACTCGGAATACGTTCGCGGTGCGCTGCTCTCCATCCGCCAGGGCCAGCTCAGCGCGGCCCAGGCGCTGGGCTTCAGCACCATGCAGACGCTCATTTCCATCGTGGTGCCCCAGGCCGTGCGGCGTGCGCTGCCGGGCTGCGGCAACGAGATCGTCTATCTCATCAAGTACTCGTCCCTCGCCTACGTGATCACGTGCATCGAGCTCACGGGCGAGGCCAAGGTGCTCGCGTCCCGTACATTCAGGTTCACCGAGGTGTTCCTGGTGGTGGGCGCGTACTACCTGTTTCTTGTCACCGTGGCTTCGTGGCTGCTCCACAAACTGGAGGAGCGCTTCCACATTCCCGGGTTCGGCCGCCCGCGCCAGTAGCGCGTCGCGCGCCGGTCCCGTCAGCCGGTCCCGCTTCCGGGATGCCCCGGCGCGGGGCCGAAGCGTACGCCCCCTGCCGTGCGGTCGGACCAGCGTGCCATCATGTCCCACACGTCCGATCGCAGCCTGCCTCCAACTTCCGATTCCGCCCCCCGCTTCGTGCTCACCGACGCCCATCGCGCCGCCATCGTGGCTGCCGTGGGCGAATCCGCCGTGCTGCACTCCCCCGGTGAACCCTACGACCGAGACGCCTCGGAACTGCGCGCCGCCCCCGACATGGTGGTGTTGCCGGAAACCGTGGAACAGGTGCAGGCGCTGCTGCGCTGCGCCAGCGCCCATGCCATTCCGGTCATTCCGCGCGGCGGCGGCACCGGCCTTGCGGGCGGCTGCCTTGCCGTGCGCGGCGGGGTGGTGCTGTCGCTGGAGCGCATGAACCGCATCCGCTCCATCGACCCCCGCAACCTGGTGGCCGAGGTGGAGGCGGGCGTCATCTCGCAGCGCGTGCGCGACGCCGCCGCCGAACAGGGCCTGTACTACCCGCCCGATCCGGCGGGCATGGACCGTTCCACCATCGGCGGCAACGTTGCCACCAACGCGGGCGGCCCCGCCTGCGTCAAGTACGGCGTAACGCGGGACTACGTGCTGGGCGTGGAGGCCGTGCTGCCCGACGGCGAGCTGCTGCGCGCCGGGGTGCGCACCCGCAAGGGCGTGGTGGGCTACGACATGGCCCACCTGCTGTGCGGGTCGGAAGGCACGCTGGGCGTCATCACCGCCCTAACCCTGAAGCTGGTGCCACTGCCGCCCGCCACCGTGAGCATGGCCGTGGCCTTTCCGGACATGGCCGCCGCCATGCGCGGAGTGGCCGCCGTGCTGGGGGGCGGCCACCTGCCTTCGGCCATCGAATTCCTGGACCATCGCTGCATCCGCCTGCTGGGTGAACTGCTGCCCATTCCCGTGCCCGGTGACAAGCCCTCGCTGCTGATCATCGAACTGGACGGCGCCCGCGAGCAGATCGTGCCCGAGCTTGACCTTGTGGCCGCCATCTGCCGCCGGCAGGGGGCCACCCACGTGCTGCCCGCCGCCGACGAGGAAACCCGCGCCCGCGTCTGGGGCGCGCGCCGCCAGGTGTCGCTGCGCATCCACGACTACGCCGCCCTGTACATGTCCGAGGACGTGGCCGTGCCCCTTGGGGCCATCGCCGAACTGGTGGCCGCGCTGCCAGAGTTCGAGCAGCGCTACGGCATGGAGATATTTGCCTTCGGCCATGCGGGCGACGGCAACATCCATCTCAACGTCACCGCCCCCACCCGCGACACCCGCGACGTGGTGGAGCAGGGCATCGTGGCCCTGGTGGGCAAGGTGCTGGAACTTGGCGGGACCATCTCCGGCGAGCACGGCATCGGCGAGGCCAAGAAACACCTGCTGCCGCTGGAACTCTCCCCCGCCTCCATCCGGTTGCAGCGGGGCATCCGCCAGGTGTTCGACCCCAGGGGCATCATGAATCCCGGCAAGGTGTTCGGACAATAGGCGGCGAGTCCGCTCCGGCGGCGGGATATGCCCGGCAGGGGGAGTGTGGGCATGCGCATTCGTGCCGCTCTGCATGGGCATTGCCATCGGGCAGGCGTTTGTTCATTTTCGCGAGGAGTCGATCATGAGGATACGTTGGCAGCACAGCATTCCGCTCATTCTGCTGCTTGTTCCCTTTTTTTGGGCCATGGGGTTCACGTTTCCAGTGGGCGACGATTTTGCCCGTTCCAATGAGGCGCGGTTCTGGTTTGACATCCCGCAGGCACTCGAAAGCATGGGGCGCTCGTGGTGGACATGGAGTGGTCGCTACACACATCATTTCCTCGTAATATTCCTCGGGAAAAGCGCAGAATCACGTTTTGGATATACCCTGGTGTGCATTGCGATATGCCTGCTGTATTGGGGCGCACTGTGGAACATATTTTCAGAACTATCCCATAACAAGAGAAAGGCAGAGGCGTTTTTTATTGCATCCGTGTGCATGCTGGCCTTGTATTCGTGCTATCCGACATTGAGTATGTCGTTTTATGAAGTAACAGACATTCTTGGCATAACATTTGGAAATGGTCTTGTGCTGCTGTTTATTGGGAGAGTCTGCGCGTTATGGAATGCCGAGAGGGTTCATAGCAAGGATGTATGGATTTCATCAGTGCCGGGAATTCTGGCTGTGGGATGTTATGAGCATTCTGCGGTTGCCACGGTTGCTGTTTCCGTCTGCGCCTATGTGATGGCTGCACGAGTCGGGCATAAGCACAAATCGGTGTTTCTCAAAATCGTGGTCGTGATGGCGGGCTTTTTCCTGCTATCGTTCCTGGCAAGGGGCAACTTTCGCCGTCAGACGAAACGCTCCGTCTCCTGGGCCCTGATGCAGGAGCAGCTCTTGCCGGTTGTTCCAATGACCTTTGAACTGCTGTTCAAATTTTTTTCGAGCTTCTTTGCGGTGGTATGCGTGTGGTTGGGCATTGTCGCGGGTGGGGAGGCGGGCGTGTCCGCACGGAATGGTGAGAAGGCTCGTGGGTTCCATCCCGCATATGTGTTGTTGTGTGGGCTGCTCATGGCCTTTCTTGTCGTGTTGGGCATCGTGACCGTGCATGCATTGAGTGATATGCCGATCTTAAGTGCGGGTAAGTTTTCGGCAAGCGTACTGCTTTTGCTTTCCTGCGTGGCCGTGTTCGTGTTCGTGCATACATTGCAGCCTGTAAGGTGCATGGTGATGCAGCGGATGGACAGGGGGGTGTGCGTACTGGCAAGTGCCATTGTGCTTGTCGTGGTGTTGTTGATGCAGCCTGCCTATGGCGATACCGTATATTCCATTTTGTCTGGAGAGACGGCAGCGTATGCCGCATCCAAGGAGAAGCGGAACGCGTATTTGCAGTGGAAGGGATTCGATGCGGAGCGGGGGGTGCAGGCGGTCTCCAGAGAGTTGCTGGCGCCTTATCCCAATGCCTTTGGGTTTGCCATTCCCGGGTCCCCCGAGGAATGGCCTGCATCGAAGGTGGCGCAGATGTTTGGCGTGGATGCCGTTTCCGCAATGTTGCCGGACCCTGTGGTCGCGCTTCGGGTTGCGGCAGACCGGGGAAGGCTGGGTGACCTGGTGCCCATAGAGGACGGTCCGGGAGGCTGTGCCGCGGTAGTCGAGAAGGATGTAGTCGCCGGGCCTAACGATACGTTCCGGTTTCACTGGTTGTTTGCGGATATGTCTGGGCGCAGGCGTGGCAATGTCGTGACCGTGGTGCTGCTGCACCGCCAGTCGGCACGACCACTGCCCGTGGCATTGCAGCGGCGCTACGAAAGCCAGTTGTTGGGCAGGGAGCGCGTGCCGGTGGATGAGATGCCGCTGATCGCGGGCATCCGGCATTCATGGAATTTCAGGGAATGGACAGCGGACACGGGCAGCAGGCCGTGGCTGGCCATTCCCGTCGCCGCGCCGGAGTGGGGAGAGGTAAAGGCTGTTTTTGTAAGCATTGATGGTAGTGATTTCTTCAGAATGCCCTTGTGATGATGTCCACGTGTGTGTTGGGGGGGGCGTAAAGCAGGGTGGACGACAGCAATTGTTGAAGTCGTGACGGTGATTTGGCGTGATCGCGGGCTACGTAATCGTAGGCAACAAGAACGTTCATGCACGCATCGGCAGGTTTGATATATCGATGCAGATTTTCTTTTTTTATTGGCATATGTATTGATGTGTGGACATATGCACCTGGAGGGCACATGGCTTTTGTGGGTAACATACTGAAGTTGATACTCGCACAGTACTCAGGTTTGAAGATGATTCGGCGCATTCTTGTTGCTGTGCTCGTGACGATGTCTGTATGCATTGCTTTGTTTATTGCAGTGGCTGCATTGCCCAGCGATGGTCTGCGCAAGAATATAGTTTCTGCGACCAATGATGGATATTTTGACAAGAATTATCCTCGGTATCTGATGTTCCGCGGGATAGACATGTTTACGGAGTGCGTTGCCCTGGGAGCGGCTGCGGATATGCACGCGTCCGTGGATAGCATGCTGAAAGTGAATCACGCCGGGGAGTGTTTGAACCTAAAGGCCCAGGCTCTGGAAAATTTCACACGTGAAACAGTGCCGTATGCGCGCTATTGGCATGGATATCAGGTTGTTCTGAAGCCGTTGTACAGCCTGTTTGATATTGCAACGGTTCGTGTCCTGCTCGTGCTCGTGAATGTGCTCCTTTTTGGAATTTTGACAGTGGTGATGGCGCAAAAGAATGGTCAGGCATATGCGTATGCCACACTAACGTCATTTTTCCTTGCGGGCACACTGCACGTTTTTCTGTTGGCATCGCACGCGGCACAATTCTGGGTTGTGCTTGCCGGGGCAATTGCGGCGGTATTGCATGCTGGAAGGGGAGCTCCTGTGGCCCTTTTTGCGGTTATTGGCGTTCTGGATGCCTTCACATCCTTTCTGAACATGGGAAGCCTGAGCCTTGGATTTCCGTTGCTCTGCTATTGCCTGACGCGCTGGAACCAGGACGAGCGGTCGGATGCCATTCTGGCTGAAGCCTTTGCGGCCTGCGTAGGATGGAGTCTTGGGCTGTTGGTGATGTGGCTGGGCAAGTGGGCGGCGGTGCTGATGTATGAACCGGGGTTCAACTTGCTGGGCGCATTGCCGGAGAAGTATACCGCCAGGGGCCTCATGATGATCGTGGAGGCAGCCGGAAACAATTTGGAAAAGACGTTGTGGCGCGTATGGGTGCCGTGCTTCCTGCTGCTGGGATGGCGGTTGTATGACAAACGGGTTCCCTTTGTCCGGGGGTTGTGGGTCGTACTGTTTCCCGCCGCCATTCCGTTCGTGTGGGTTGCCCTGTTGCCGGGACAGTCGGGCCTGGCGCACTCCGGCTTCGTTACCATCATCATGTGGCCGACCATCGCAGCCCTGTTCTTTCTGCTGCTGGCCATGCCGAGGCAGGCGGAGCGCGTTGCTTTTACCGATGCGTTCCGGCAGGTCGGCGGGTATCTCAAGGCCGCTGCCGCCGCAGGCGCGGCGCGGACGAGAAGGATGCGGGGAAAATGATGTCAGAACCGCGGATAGCCATAATCATACCGGCGTATAACGAAGCGCAGACCGTTGCGGAAACAATGAAGGCGTTTCACGCGGTGTGCCCAACTGCTGCATTGTATGTCGTGGACAACAATTCACAGGACGCCACGGCGGATATTGCCGCTGAAACATTGCAGCGCCTGGGGGCCACAGGGCGAGTGCTTCGTGAATGGCGACAAGGAAAGGGCAATGCCGTTCGGCGCGCCTTTCTGGAAGTGGATGCGGATGTCTACGTGCTTACGGATGCGGACATGACGTACCCTGCAGAACAATTGCCTGAATTGCTCGCTCCTGTCCTGGAAGGAAAGGCAGATATGGTGTGTGGCGACCGCCGGTCGCACGGGGATTATTCACGTGAGAATACGCGACCGTTTCACGGCGTTGGCAATCGGCTGGTCCAGTATCTCGTGAATGTGACATCGGGCACGCAGCTTGTGGATATAATGACGGGATACCGAGTGCTCAGCAGGTTGTTCGTTCGCTGTTACCCGATTGTGGTGGAGGGCTTTCAGATAGAGACGGACATGACGCTCTTTGCGGCCCAGGCAAGGATGCGCATAGTGGAAATTCCCGTGCGTTACGTAAACAGGCCGGAAGGCAGTTTCTCAAAGTTGAATACATTTCGCGATGGCGCAAGAGTTTTGCGTACCATTTTCACGGTATTCAATCATTGCAACCCGCTTGCGTTTTCAATGCTTGTGGCGTTTTTTCTTGCCGTGGGCTCCATTCTTGCGGGGAGTGTGGTCATCACGGAATGGTTGACGACAAGTTATATTACCCATGTGCCGCTGGCCGTGCTCGCAGTGGCGCTGGGACTTCTCAGTGCCACCTTCCTGGGGACGGGCATTCTTCTTAATTCCATGAGTTATCAGCGGAAACTTGATCTTGAACGGGTCATTCAGAGAACTGCCTGGGAACTGCAAAAGCGACCGGACGCCGGGGAGACGCCATAGTCCCGACCATGCTGTGCCATGGTATGGCGGCACCGCCGCCTGGCTACCCCTTCAGTTCCAGCACATGCAACCGGCTGCGTAATTCCAGCCGATCCTGCCGCGTCTCGAAGGTCAGGTCCAGCCGGTCGGCTTCGCGCAGGGCCTTGATGCGGTTGGTGCTGTCCAGGCTTGCCGCGATGGCGTCCACGAATCCCGCGTCAAAGGCTATCAGTCGCACCCGTTGCGGGTGGCGCACCTTGCCAGCCAGCGTGGCCGCCAGTTGTCGGGCGTCCTTTTCTGTCCGGCGCAGGATGCGGAAGGGCGTGTCCTCGCCCAGCTTGGCCGCCACCCGGTCGGTCTTTCGCGCCGCGATGTTCCCGCAATCCAGCCACAACCGGATGTTTCCCGCCGCGTCCAGCGAGACCAGGTCCGGCTTGTAGTGCCAGCCCACGCCTTCCTCCACGCGCGGCTCCCATTCCCGGTACAGAAGATATCCCAGAAACTTCAGGGCGATATGCCACGGCACCTCGCCGGGGGCCGCGTCCAGCACGATGCGGTCACGCACCGGCAGGGGCAGGCCGGACGCGGGCACCGGGCGCTGGCCGTAGTCGGCGTAGCCGTCGGTGTCCGGCGAGGCGTCCATGCCGAATCCGGTGGAGTACCCGCCCCCGTGCTCGGGTATGTGGCGCGGTGGCCGGGGCGGCGCCTCCAGCGGGCGCGAGCCGGGCAGGTGTTCGATGGTGCAGGTGTATTTCATGCGGTCCTTGCGCTGTACCGGGTTTCATGTGGCCTCGGCGCCGCCGATGGGAGTTCCGCCTTGGACATATTCCGGAGAATGTTCGAGCAGGACAAGGGTGCCACCAGCCTTTCCCCCATGCAAGCGCTTGGAAAGGTGTCGCGGCCGCCACAGCTTTTTTTGCGACCCTCATGTTGAAGTCGTGTCGCCGTGGGTTTTTAGTCTATAAATTTTAGATTGCCGCGCGACTATCGAGAAAAATTATACTCGACGCGGATATTGCGGGCTGGAAATCTATGGAATGTCGAGCGCAGACGGATATTCACGGGTGTGAATGCGCTGTCATTGCAAGATGAGAATTTGATTTGTTCTGCAATGATAAATGTTTGAAAAAACATAATGCATGGAGGGGATTGCCGGGAGCACTTCTTGCTACGCATTCGTGACAAAACGTTTCCGCTTTTCGGTCCTGGGCGTCGGAGAAGGCGGGGACGGATTTTTTGGCAAGGAATGGAACATGAAGACGTTGAAGGCATTGCTGCGCGACAACATGGGCATGACCACGCTCGAGATGGCCATGGTCCTGCCTGTGGTGATCCTGTTGCTGTTCGGCACCATGGACATGCTGCGCTATGTCTGGTTCCGCAACACCATCGTGGCCGCCGCCGTGGACGCGGCGGAAGCGGGGTCCTTGCCTTCAGCCACCGACGACGACATACGGGCAGCCGCGCTCAAGTTGATGACCCCGGCGGGCATCGTCCCTTCCGGATTGACCGTGGCTCGCAACACCGTGGCGGTGCCCCCCACCATCACGGTGAAGATTACCGTGGATTTTCAATACCTGGTACTGCCCGGCTTCATCGCCGACCTTACCGGCACCCGCGTGGTGGTGGCCGTGAAGCAGGCCGTGCTGGGTCCTTTGGAGACGCCATGATGACCGTGCCGCATGATACGCGTTTTTCCCCGAATGGACCTGGCAAGCAGGCCGGACAGGACGGGCAGCGGGGCATGGTCAGCGTGGAGGCCGCCCTGCTGGTGGTCCTGCTGCTGGTGCCCATGCTGTTGCTGACCATGGATGCGGGCAGGTTCATCGTGGCCCGTCATTCGCTCACCCAGGCAGTGCGGCAGGGAGCCATGGTGCTCGTGCACGCCCAGTCGTCGCAGGCCAACGCGCAGGCCATCACCGCGGTCAAGGATGCATTGTCCGCGTCGGGCTACCTGCCTGGCGAAACGACGGTGACCATTGCCCGGCCCACCCCTACGTCCGCGACCATAACCGTAATTCTTGACACCACGCGCGGAGCCATTTTTGGCGTCGCATTCACCGTGCTGCCGTTGGTCATCCGCGAAAGCGCCACGGCGACCACAGGATAGGAGGCACCATGAACCTCTGGAAGCGACTGTTCCGCGAGGAACACGGCAACACGGCCCTCATCGTGGCCCTTTCCAGCTTCGTGCTGTTGGGGTTTGGCGCTTTCGCGGTGGACCTTGGCGTCATTTACACCAAGCGCAGCCAGATGCAGAAAACCGCAGACATCGCGGCGCTGGCCGGTGCGCAGGCGCTCATCAATAGTTCGGGCAATACCGATACCGCCCGCGCGGCGGCCGTTGCCGCGGCGCGGGCCAACCTTGCCCAGGGCGACGTGCCCGCCAGCGCCGTGAAGGACGGTGACATCACCTTCGGCAGCAATCCGTCCATCAACACATCGTTCCTCATGAACCGCATCGACGTGCACGTGCAGCGCACCGCGCAGGCGGGCAATCCGGTATCCCTGCTTCTGGCCAACATGTTCGGCAAGAACTACACGAGCGTGACGGTGGCAGCCCGGGCCGAGGCCGTGCCCGCGTGCCGCAGTTGCATTGCCCCGCTGAGTGTGCCCGACAAGTTTACCTGGAACGATAAGTGCGACGCGGACGCCAAGTTGCGTAACAATGGCGCGCTGGATCCCACCAGCGAATGCGAGATGGCATCGGTGCAGCTTATAGGGTACTCGGCGGCGGATTTCGGGGCGCCGGTGGTGCTGAAGTTCGGCGATCCCACGGACTCGGTGGTGCCGGGCTGGTTCAATCCCATCGATCTGCCGCCGGTGGGGCAGGGTACGCCGGAAACCGGTGCATCCGTCTACCGCGACCGCCTTGCAGACGCCGGTTTCTGCATGAACGACTTCGGAACCTATTCCGTGCAGCCGGGGTCACAGATCCAAGTAGAGCCCGGCAACATGGTGGGGCCCACCCGGCAGGGCATCAAGGATCTTGTCGCGGGTGACCCGGCGGCCACATGGAGCGCCACCAAGGGCGTGGTCAATGCCGCAGGTGAGCAAAACCCGCGCAGCCCGCGCATCATCAGGATTCCCCTGTACGACCCGCGCCTGCCCATCACGAGCGGCCGCAACTACCTGACGGTGGTCAAGGTGGCATCGTTCTTCGTGGAGAAGGTCGACAACAAGGACAACGTGATGGGGCGCTACATCGCCAGTTCGCCGTTGGCCCCGTGGAGCACGGTAAGCCCTTCGGCTACCTGTCTCACCTACACGGCGCGGCTGGCCAAGATGGAATAGCGGCGGGTGTTGGAGATACGGTCGGGTGCATGGCGGCTGCAAGAGGGGGCGGAATCATCCGCCTCCTGTTTTTTGGTCCGGCTCGATCCACCGCCTCATTTTCGCGCGTTGCGGAGCGTGGCGCGGGCGGGTATAGCCCAAGGCTGGCCGACGTGCCGTACCACCGGGCGCCCGCGCGCAGAGCGGAGCCTGCCCACCCGCGCGGCCCTTGCCCCGCGCCCCGCTTTTGCGCTCTTTCGGCCACGTTCGCCCACGTCCCCCACTTCTCTCAGTCACCGGAGCCGATTCATGCCCGACATCACTTCTTCGGAATCCCCCCTGCGCGTTGCCGAGCGCGTGCGCAACATCCGCATTTCCGCCACCAAGCTCATGCCCATGCTGGCCGCCAAGGTGGGCGGCTGCGTGTCGCTGGGGCAGGGCGTGCCGTCCTTCCGCACGCCGGACCACATCGTGGAGGCCGTCTGCCGCGCCCTGCGCGACGACCCCACGGCCGGGCGCTACAGCCTGCAACCCGGCATGCCAGCCCTGCGCGAGGCCATTGCGGCGGACATCCTGGCCCGCAAGGGCGCGCGCTTCGATCCGGAGACGGAAATCGGCGTCACCGTGGGGGCCATGGAAGCGCTGGTGATGATCATGCTCACTGTGGTGGAGCGCGGCGACGAGGTTATCATCCCCTCGCCGGGCTACGCCTCGCATGCCGAGCAGGTGCTGATGGCAGAGGGCGTGCCCGTGCACGTGCCGCTGCGCGCGGCGGATTGGGGGCTGGACGTGGAGGCGGTGCGCGCCGCCGTCACCCCGCGCACGCGGGCCATCATCGTGTGCAGCCCCGGCAACCCCACCGGCGGGGTGTACGACGACGCCGACGTGCGCGCCCTGTGCGACCTTGCGCTGGAGCGCGACCTGGTGCTCATCGTGGACGACACCTACGACTACATGGTGTACGGCGAGCAGCCGGGCACGCCGCGCTTCTCCCCCGTGAGCCAGCCGGAACTGCGCCGTCACGTTATCACCGTGAACTCCTTTTCCAAGAAGTACGCCCTGACCGGCTGGCGCGTGGGCTACGTGGCCGCCGACGCCGCGTGGATGGCGGAACTGCTGAAGGTGCACGACGCCACGGCGGTGTGCGCGCCCACGGTGTCGCAGCATGCGGCCCTTGCCGCGCTGACCGGTCCGCAGGACTGCGTGGACGTCATGCGCGCGGCCCTGACCGCCCGGCGCGACCTGACCTGCCGCAGGCTGGACGCGCTGGCCCCGCACTTCGCCTACGTGCCGCCGCGTGGTGCGTTCTACGCCATGGCCCGCTACACCTTCACCGATGCCGACTCCATGACCGTGGCCCGGCGCATGCTGGAAGAGGCGCGGGTGATTACCGTGCCCGGCGGCTCGTTCGGCCCCACGGGCGAACGTCACCTGCGGCTGTCCTTCGGCATGGACGAGGTGGAACTGACCGAGGCCTTTGACCGCATCCAGCACTGGGTGGCGGCGCTGTAAATGGCCCGGCGCAGGATTCTGGTGGATGATCCGGCGCGCGGGCCGGAGGGCGTGCCGGGGGGCGGGCCGGAGGGCGTGCCGGACACGCGGGCGGCTGCGGCCAGTGCCGCGCCGTCATCCGATGTCGCGGCCTCGTCAGTGCAGGACGGCCAGCCGCAGGCAGCGCCCCGGCGGCGCGGCAGGCCGCGCAAGGTCGAGGGCGGCGCGACCGCAGTGACCTCCATAGTGGGCACAAACGGCTCACCCGGCGGGATGCCCGGTTCACCCGGCGGGGCGGCTGGGCGTGCGTCCGCTGCAAGGGCGCGTTCCGCCCCGCCTCGTGCGCCTGCCATTGCCGATGCCGCGGCGCTGGCTGGGCCCGATCCCGCAGTGCTGGCCGGACCGGATCCGCTGGTCGGCACCGGCTGGCCGGACAACGTGCCGGAACTGGCTGCCCGCAGGCATCTGGAAGTGTTGGCCACGGTCGAGGCGTTGCGCGCACAGGGGCGCACCATCTACCCCGCCCGGGACGACGTGTTCCGGGCCTTGCGCGCCACGCCGTGGGACGCGGTGCGGGTGGTGATTCTGGGGCAGGACCCCTACCACGGGCCGGGGCAGGCCCACGGCATGGCCTTTTCCGTTGCCGACGGAGTGTCCCTGCCGCGCTCGCTGCGCAACATTTTCAAGGAAGTGGCTGCCGATTGCGGCGCGGAATCGGGGCGATCGTGCCTCGCGGCCCAGACGGACACATCCGGCGCGTCCCCGCATCCGTCCCCGCATCCGTCCGTGTATCCGTCCTCGCATCCGTCCTCGCGCCCGGCTGGCAGCCCGTCCGCAGACGCTCCGTTGCTGGCTCCGTTCGGCAACGTGCCCCCCGCATCGGCAGCCCCCTCGGGCAACCTGTCGCGCTGGGCCGCGCAGGGCGTGCTGTTGCTGAACACGGTGCTCACCGTGCAGGACGGACAGCCCAACAGCCATGCGGGCCTCGGCTGGGAGGGGGTGACGCGGGGCATCGTGGCCGCGCTGGGCGCACGCCCGCAACCCTGCGCCTTCCTGCTATGGGGCAGGCCCGCGCACGGGTTCGCGGCGCTGGTGACCCATCCGGCGCATCTGGTGCTGACGGCGGCGCATCCCTCGCCGCTGTCGGCTTCGCGCGGGTTTTTCGGATGCGCCCATTTTTCGCGGGTCAATGCCTGGCTGGCGGAGCGGGGAGAGGTTTCCATCCGCTGGTGAACGGTGGGGCGAACGATGGTTTTGCGGCGGCGGTCGTCCCGGAATGCGGGGTGGCCGCCGCCGTCATTCCAGCGAGAAGGTGTCGTCGTCGCGCCAGTGGACCATGTCCCGGGTGATGCCCATGGCCGCGTACGCGGCCACAAGCCCGTTGGCGTGGCCCCACAGCAGGCCGCGCAAGCGGCGCGGTACGCCCAGGCGCACGGGCGGCCCCGGCAGGCGGGCCAAGTGCGCGGCCACGTGGCGGCGCAGGGCCTCGGCCTTGGCCAACTGGCCCAGCGCGGGATGCATCGGCCCGGCCAGCACCGCGTCGTCCAGTCCGTCTTCCGGAGAAAGGCCCATGCGCACCACGGCCACGCCGCGTGCCCACGCGGCCAGCAGACCGTGGGCCAGTGCGTCCACGGTGGTGTCCAGCGGCCACGGCACGTAGCTTCCGGCCCGCCAACGTTCCGCCAGCGGCGTGCCGCGCAGCACAAGGCAGGGATAGAAGCGCAGGAAAGACGTCAACGGGGCTGCCCCGTCGGTATCGGGCAGCAGGGCGGTGCGCACGTCGGCGCGGAACACTTCCGGCGTCACTCCCGGCATGCCGGGCATCAGTTGCACCCCCAGTTCCAGCCCGGCCCCGGCCACCATGGCGCAGGCCGCGCGGGCCAATGCCCCGCCGTAACCCCGGCTGGCGGCGGCCAGTGCCGCGTCGTCGAAACTCTGCACTCCCAGTTCCACGCAGTCCATGCCTGCCGCGCGCAATGTCGCCAGGCTGTGTACGGTCACGGCGTCGGGGCGGGTGGAACAGCGTACCCGGCAGACCACCCCGCGTTGCCGCCAGCGGGCGGCAAGCTCCAGGCAGGCGGTGCGTTCGGCTTCGGACAGCAGGGTGAACGTGCCGCCGTAAAAGGCGATTTCCAGTGGCGAAGGGGAAGCTTCGTGGGCAGACGCGGCTCGACCGGTGTTTGGAGCGGGATGGTCGCGGGGTTCCTGAACGCCGTTGGCCGTCGCGGCCTCAAGCAGGCGCGCCTCGTGTTCCAGCCGTGCTTCGGCCACGGCCAGGGCATGCCCCACGCTGTTGATGCCGCCGCGTTGCCCGGTCTGCACGTCCTGCGCGCAGAACACGCAACGGGTGGGGCATCCGGCAAAGGGCAGGAAAACCGGTAGAATGCGTGGTCGCCTGCGTGGGGGGGCGACAGATGCGCAGGCCGCGCCGCGCGTGTGCCCCGGCCCGTCCGGACTATCCGGCCAGTCTGGCCTGGCCGCCACGTTGAGGCTGCCCGCCATGGCCGGGCCAGGCCCACGACTACCGCAACGTGCCTCGGGGACCGGAAAAATCAACGCCGACATGATTGCCTTGTGTTGCTGATGTGTTACTATCAGAGCCAAGATGATGATTTCGGGGCGTACGTCCGGCCCTGCGTCCGGTTCAGGTTCCGCCGCGTGCCCCTTGTTTTCGGGGCGGGGAACGGACGCAGCAGGACAGGGCACGTGATACCCCTTTCCCGAAAGGGGGTTGGAGCGATATCCGCAGCCCCTCCAGCAGTGACGATGGCACGGAAGCCCTTGTGCCGCAAGGCGTGGCAACCCGGCATAATCTTGCAAGATTTTACTTGCGGTTGCGTCTTTGACTGTGTATATAACTAGTTACATGCCCGCCGCTGTGCGTCGGCACACGTGGCTGAATGATTTCAAAGTGTTCCATGTGACGGAGAATCCATGTCCCAGTCCGATTGTATTTTTTGCAGGATAGTGCGTGGCGAAATTCCCTGCGCGCAAATCTACGCCGACGACCACGTGCTTTCCTTTCTGGACATCGGACCCGTCAATCGGGGCCATGCGCTGATCGTTCCCAAGGAGCATCACCGCACGGTTCTCGACATGCCCGCGCGGCTCGGCGAGCACATCATCGCCGCCCAGCAGCGCGTGGGCCGTGCCGTCATGGAAGCCACCGGAGCGGAAGGGCTGAACATATTCCAAAACAACTTCGCGACGGCGGGACAGGTGGTGTTCCACGTCCATTGGCATCTGGTGCCCCGCTTTCCCGGCGACGGCCACGAACTGTGGGCGCAGGGGCAGTACGGCAGCATCGACGAGATGCAGGCGCTCGCGAAGGCCATCAGGGAACGCATGGAGTAGCCGGAAGCACCGGCCCGGAGGACAGTATGAGCGGCAAGACCCTGACCAAGGCGGAAATCGTCGATGCCATCTACGAAAAGACCGACAGGAACCGCGCCGAAGTGAAAGGCGTTGTCGAGTCGCTTCTCGGCATCATGAAGCAGGCGATCAAGAAGGATCATGCCCTGCTGATAAGCGGATTCGGCAAGTTCGAGGCCTATGACAAGAAGGCCCGCAAGGGGCGCAACCCGCAGACCGACGAAACCATCACCCTGCCCCCGCGCAAGGTTGTGGTGTTTCGCCTGTCGCGCAAGTTCCGCGCCGAACTGAACGACGAATAGCGCGTCCAGCGCGCACCTGCCCGGCCACAGGCCGCAAGGGTTTTCGACGCCGCTCCCCGGCTGGGGGGCGGCGTCGGTGTTTTTTCGGGGTGAAGCGGGGCTGCGGGGATCGCGCGCGGCGCACGGGATGCCGTGGATGGACAAGGCGGCCCGTCCGTGCGCCAGGCGCTAGGCGGCAGGGGGCTGGTCGTCCGTCCGCCCCTTCGTCTGCTGTGTGCTCCCGACGGTCCTGTCCGGTCAGAACATGCCCAGCCAGCGCCACCACAGGTAATCCAGCGGCAGCAACACCACGATGTTGATGGCGGCCAGCAGCAGGCAGGTGCGGGTCATGTGGCCGGAGGAAATGCTGCCCAGTTGCATGGCCACCACCAGCGGCGGCGACTGGTAGGGCAGGAACATGGACGATACGGCCACGATCTGGGTCATCAGCACGGTCTCCAGGCTGAAGCCGGAGGCGGCGGCCAGATCGGTCGCCAGCGGGGTGA
Organism: Nitratidesulfovibrio sp. SRB-5; assembly: GCF_019931275.1. Lineage (NCBI taxonomy): Bacteria > Pseudomonadati > Thermodesulfobacteriota > Desulfovibrionia > Desulfovibrionales > Desulfovibrionaceae > Nitratidesulfovibrio > Nitratidesulfovibrio sp. SRB-5. Next base: position 480,833 of record NZ_JAIOTY010000002.1, read on the forward strand.
GCACGGCGGGGATGCCCGGCAGGGTGGTGAGCAGCCCGGTGACCATGGCGTACACCGTGAGCACGGCGAAATTGCGCACGGATTCACCCGGAACCAGGGGCAGCCCGTCCAGCAGGGCGCGCACCAGCAAGTTGCCTGCGCCCGATGTCGCCACCATGGCGCCCAGCCCCATGATGCCCGCCACGAACAGCAGCGGAGCCAGGCTCATGTCCCGGCTGATGGCCTGTTTGCCGGTAAGGCCCAACGGCGGCCACAGACAGAGCACGGCGGCCCCCAGGCTGACCCACGCGGGCGAAACGTGATGCAGCGCGTCGGTGGCCCACAACCCCACGGACACTGCCAGCACCACCATCAGTCGGAGTTCCGCCGGGCTGGCCGGGGTCGTCGGGCTGCCCGCAGTTGCTGCATGATCGGCGTCGGTAGTCCGGTCCGCAGGCACCATCCCCTCGGCAAGGCGGTCCGTTTGCCCGGCGGTGCGCGCCGGGTACCACCGCAGCACCAAGACCGCTATGACCACGGCCTTCAGCAGGCCCAGCACCGGAAAGTGCAGCAGCAGGTAACGCCCGTAGGTAAGGGTGTGGCCGAACAGGCTTTCGGCGCTGCCAGCAAGGATCATGTTGGGGACGTTGGCGGGCAGGATGGCGAAGGCCGGTTGCAGCGCCCCGAACAGGGCGGCCAGCACGATGCCGGTGCGCTGCGCGCTGCCCGGCCCATGGCCCGCCGCCCCGGCAAGGGAAACCGCCAGCGGAATGAGCAGGGCGATGCGACCCATGGACGAGGGCATGACGAACGACAGCAGCACGCCCACGGCCACCAGTCCGCAGACCAGCGAGGTGTAGCCCGTGCCCGTGCGCGCCAGCAGCCCCCGCGCAATGCGTGCGCCAAGACCGGTATGCTGCATGGCGGCACCCATGCACATTCCGCCGAAGACCAGCCAGAACGTGGCCGAATGGAACCCGGAGAACACCGTGGCCGCCGGGGCCGCGCGCAGCAGCACCGCCAGCAGGAAGAACAGCAGGGCGGTGAGGTATTCGGGGATGGCGGCGGTAACCCACAATCCTATGGCGCCCACGGCCAGCCCCACGGGGCGGGCGGCCTCCTGCGGCAGGGCCGCGGGAGGGTACAGGGCCAGCAGCGCACCGACGGCGGCGCAGGCCAGTGCGATGACGTGCCGGGGCGAACGCGCCAGCGCGGCGAGCGTGGTCAGGGCGGTGCGTGCGGGATGGGGCGGCGGGGGGGAGAAGGGTGAGTCGGGGGGCATGCGTGACCTCTTGCTGGTCAGCTTGCGTAGCACGCCCGGTATGCGGGAACAACCGGCGGCGGGCGAGCGGGTCCGCGCCCAGGGGGGTCAGTCCGGCAGGCGCATGCGCAGCTGGTGCAGGGTGCGCATGGTGGTGTGCAGGTCCGCAACGGGTAGGCCCGCGAACAGTTCGTCCCGCACTGCGATGCCCACGGCGTCAACGGCGTTGGCCAGTTCGCTGCCGGAATCGGTCAGCTCCAGCAGATTGGCCCGCCGGTCATCGGGATTCTGCACCCGGCGCAAATGACCATCCGCTTCCAGCCTGTCGATCTGGCGCACCAGCGTGGAGCCTTCTATGCCGATGCTCCGGGCCAGTTGTGTCTGGGTAAGCGCGCCGCCCAGCGCAAGCGCCCACAGCACCACCCCGGAGGCCTGCGACAGGCCCAGCGGTTTGAGGCGTTGGTCCAGGCGGGCGCGCCAGGCGCGCGACAGTTCACCCACCAGCGTGCTGAGCCGGTGCGAGGCGAGGACATCGGGGAGCGGTGCGTCGGTGGACATGGGGTTCCTGCTGGTTGGGGGCGCGGCGGTATGTCCGGGATATGTCGCGGCCCCGTTCGGCGTCAATATCGATGATGCCAACGGGGCCGCGAACGTGTGGCGGGGTCTGTCTGGTCGCTGCGGACGGCTAGAAGCCGTAACTCAGGCGCAGGAGCAGGGCGGGGGCGTCGTCCAGGTCGTAGGTGTTCCGTTCGTCGCCGTCGGAATTGTAGACCCGCATTTCCTGGCGGGTCAGGTATTCCGCGCCCACGGTCAGGGTAAGGTCTTCCAGGGGTGTGATGTCGATGTAGCCGCCCAGCGTCAGGGACGAGGTTCTCATGTAACCCTCGCGCTGGACGGGGCTGTCGTCTGCCAGGCGGTAGGTATTTCCTTCCACCCGGCCACCGGCGCGGAAGGAAAACATGTCGGAGGAACGATAGCGGAGCATGGTTTCCGGAAAACCCACCGTGGCCGAAAAGCCCAGATCACGCTGGTTGCCCCAGTCCGCGGCGACAAGAGGCAGCAGGCGCGTGCCCACGGGGTGGGCAGAGGCCGCAACGCCGCCACGCAGACGCACGCCGCCCACCGCCCAGGTAAGTCCCACTGAGCCGGAAAGCCCCCAGGCGTCGTCCATTTCCTCTTCCCATCCGGCGGTCAGGCCCGCCCCGGCGAACCAGCCAAGACCGCCAAAACCCAATTGCTCGGCGATGTCGGCGCGCAGGCGCAGCATGTGCAACTGTTCCCACGGATCGGACCCGTTGCCGAAGGGCAGGCTGGCGGTGTCCGACCAGTCGTAGCGGCGGTTCAGGTAGTCGATGCCGAACCAGCGGTAGCGCAGGCTGGCACCGGCTTCGGTGACGGCCACCGAACCGCCGTCGTCCATGTCCGCCTCGCCGATGGTGCGCCCGGTGAAGGTGGCGGAGAAATCATTGTCAGCGGCATGCGCGGCGTGCGCGGCCAACATCAGGCCAAGGATCAGCAGCAGCCCGCCAAGGACTGCGGCGGGAGCAGGCCGGGTGAGGACGCCAGAAAACGAACGGGACATGCAAGGCTCCTGTACAGGGCGCGCCTGGGCGCGCGTCGGATGTGGGGGAAGTGCCGAGATCGACGAGTGGATGCGGGGCATCAGGCAATGGAAAATGAACAGTCATGCCGCACCGGGGGCATCGGGAGAAGAGCAGGCGCGTTCCGTACTGCCGTCGGGCCAGTCCGTCAACAACATGCGCAACTCATCTGGCGTGACGCGGGCGTTCCGTGCGCCGGACGGGTCTGGCGATCTGCGGTGGCGCGGTGTCACGGAACTGCCCGGAGCCAATGCCGATTGCCGGGGCGGGTGCGCGTTGCGGGTGCTGTTCATGGGATGCTGCGGCTATTGTTGTTGTTCAAATGATTTGACTGCTAATAATATGGAGCAGCATGAATGTCAAGCAGGCTCATTCCCCATGCGGAGCCTGCCGAAGCTTGCTGGCGCGTTACGCAGGGAAGGCGATGCTTGTGGCGCGGGGGCTAGATGGCGCTGGACGAGGGGGGACGGCCGGACCTGAAGGCGCGCGCGGCACGGACCATGGCGGGGGCCCAGTGGGGGACGGCGGGCGCGAAGATGTGGGTGTAGGCGGCCATGGTGTTGCGAAGCAGCAGGCCGTCGCGGCCATCGCCCATGCCGGTGACGTGGCCGGACTGGGCCGTGAGGCGCAGTGCGCTGGGCACGGCGAGGGGGGCGGGTGTTCCGGCTGCGGCGTCACAGGGCACGCACCGCGAATAGTGGAACTCGTGCCCGCGAAAGGTCGTGCCCACGGGATGGAAGGGGTTTTCCAGTACGGTGGCGGCGTCAACGTAGCCAAGCCCCTGAGGCTTTGCATGGAACACGGTGCGCACGGGAAAGATGTCCGCCATGGGGTGTTCGGTGCCGTCCATGACGATGGACCGGCCCAGCACCATGAAGCCGCCGCATTCCGCGTAGATGGGCAGGCCCGACTCCGACAGTCCGCGCAGCCGGTCCAGGGCCGGACGATTGGCGGACAGCCGGGCGGCAAGGGTTTCCGGAAAGCCGCCGCCAAGGTACAGGCCGTCCAACTGCGGCCAGTCCGCGCCGTCAAGCAGGGAAAGGCGTACCAGTTCGGCCCCGGCATGACGCAGGGCCAGCAGGTTTTCCTCGTAGTAGAACCACAGGGCCGCATCATGCACGTAGCCGATGCGCGGGGGGACGGGGGCCGTCGCGTGGGGAGCGGTACCGTCCGGAGCGGTGCCAGCCAGAGTCGCATCACCCGGAACAACATCACCCGGAACAACATCACATTGTCCGCCGTCGCGTTGCTCTGCATCATCAAGAGCGGTGGTCTCCGCACCGGGCAGCAACGACCACAGGTCGGCCACCGGACCTTGCGGCGGCGGGGCTGCGCACGCCACCTGACGCAGGCGGTGCAGATCCACGTGCTCGGCCATGATGTCCGCCACCTTGTCCAGCCCGGCAACGCATTCCTCGTGCTCCATGCCGGAAACGAGGCCCATGTGCCGTTCGGGAATGGGGTTGGCGGCGATCTTGGGCAATACGCCCAGCACCGGCACGTCGGTGTAGTGTTCGATGGTTTCGCGCAGCACGCTGCGGTGACGCGGCCCCGCCGTGCGGTTCAGGATTACCCCGGCGATGTGCACGCCCTGCTCGAAGTGACGCAGGCCGGACACGATGGCCGCAGCGGTGCGGGTCATCTTGGTGCAGTCCATGACCACGACCACCGGGGCGCCAAGGATGCGCGCCAGTTCCGCCGTGGAACAACTGCCGGACAGGTCGCGCCCGTCGAACAGCCCCCGGTTGCCTTCGATGACGGCCATGTCGAATGGACCAGGCTGGTCTGCCAGACACGCCAGACGCGCCGGATGCGCCGGACGCGCCGGGCAAGGCGGGGCAGCCGCCGGGCCGGGCAGGCCGGTTTGTCCGTGCCTCACCCTGGCGAGCGCCGCATCCCTTGTGCTGCCTTCACCCGCCAGACCGCATCGGGTCCAGAACAGTGAACGCAGCCTGTCCGCATCGAGAAAGTAGGGGTCCAGGTTGGTGGCGGGGTGCCCGGCGGCCAGGGCCAGCCACCATGCGTCGATGTAATCCGGTCCCTTCTTGCAGGGCTTTATCGCAAGACCCGAGCGCGCAAGGGCGCGCACCACGCCGAGTGATACCAGCGTCTTGCCCGAGCCGCCGGAAAGCCCGGCGATGACGATGCGCGGAAGATTCATGCAGTGGCGCCGAAGGGTCCGGCCTGTGTGGCGGGTGACGAAGGTGGCCGCCATGCGCGGCGCGCATGGCGTGAGTGCATACGAAAAGAGCGTATGAACCTTGCAGTCCATACGCCTTTTCGGAAAAACAGTTCCCCGGCGTGGAGAACTACTATTCGCCCTCGGCCCCGGCCTGCTTGCCGGCGCCCTTGAGGCCGTACATGGTGGTGCTGCCGGAGGACCAGTATTCCAGAACTTCGGCGTTCACCAGCGCGGTGAGGATCTTCTTCACGTCGCGCGGGCCCTTGTCGGGGAACAGGTCGAGAAAGTCGTTGAAGTAGAACTTGCTCTTCGAGCCGGCCTTGGATTGCAGGAATTCCACGACCTTGTTCTTGGCTTCTTCCATGGATAGCCCCTTTGGTTATCCGGGGGCGGCAAACCCGCCCCCGGAATGTGGTTGCCTTCCGGCTTAGAACTTGAACTGGGTGCTCTGACGCCAGGTGTAGTAGGCCGGATCGCGGAAGTCGTCGATGAGGTGGTGGGTGAACTCAAGGCCGGTCAGCTTGAAGAAGCTTTCCCAACCGATGCGTTCGGCCCATTCGCCCAGACGCTCGTACTTGTTCGCGTTGGCGGCGTACACCTCGATGATGTGCTTGATCTGCGCGGTCAGTGTGGGCCAGCGCGGCATTTCGTTCGGGATGTAGGCCACGACGACCTTCGAGAACTTGGGCATGGAGATGCGGTTGGAAACCTTGCCGCCCACCATGATCACGCAGCCGTCGCCTTCGCCATCGGAGATGGGCAGGGCGGGGCACATGGTGTAGCAGTTACCGCAGTACATGCAGCGGTCGTTCTTGATGGCGATGGAGTTGACCTTCTTGTCGCCGATTTCCATCTTGGTGGGACGCACGGCGGCAGTGGGGCAGGCGGAAACGGCCAGCGGGATTTCGCACAGCTGGTCGGTCCATTCGTGGTCGATCATCGGGGGCTTGCGGTGGATGCCCACCACGCCGATGTCGGAGCAGTGCACGGCGCCGCACATGTTGATGCAGCAGGCCAGCGAGATGCGGACCGGGGCGGGCAGACGCATGGACTGGAAGTCGGCGAAGACTTCATCCATGATCGCCTTGACCGGGCCGGAAGCGTCGGTGGCGGGGGTGTGGCAGTGCACCCAGCCCTGGGTGTGCACGATGTTGGACACACCGGCGCCGGTGCCGCCGATGGGGAACTTGTAGGAACCGCCGGCGAACTTGCGCGAGGCCAGGTCTTCCTTCAGCGCCTTCAGGGCCGCTTCGGTGTCGACCATGAACTCGACGTTGTTGCGGGTGGTGAAACGCAGGAAGCCGCCGCAGTGCTTGTCGGCGATGTCGCACATCTCGCGGATGTGGGTGATCGACATCAGACGGGCAGCGCCAACGCGCACGGTGTACACCTTGTCGCCGGATTCGGCGACGTGCACCAGCACGCCGGGTTCCAGGATTTCATGGTACAGCCACTTCCCGAAGTTCTTCGCGATGAACGGGGGGAAGAAGGAGTCGTGCTTGCGGGGGCCGATGTCCGTGATACGGTTTGCCATCGGCTTTTCGGGATTGTACCCGGAAGAGATGAATGCCATGATGTGCTACCCCTCTTCTTATCTCTGGTGTCTCTTGCGGTATTCCGTGATGTCGCGATCCCAGCCGCCGGGCACTTCTTCTTCCTTGAAGAAGATGTACGGGTTGGAGCGGGGCTCCTTCACGTGCTGCGCCACGGGGTCGATCTCGGTCACCTCAAGCAGCTTCTGGAAGCTGAGACGCTTGATGGTCTCGCCCAGACGCTCGCGGTTCTTGCCTTCTTCCATCCACCAGTCCCAGATCTTTTCGACGACACCCTTGATTTCGTCGAACGGCTCGCTGGCGTCCACGAAGGGAACCAGCAGCGAACCCATCTGGGCGCCGTCGAGGACGGGCGCCTTGGCGCCGACCAGGATGGACGCGCCGCGTTCGTCACCGATGCGCAGGGCGCGGGGCATGGTGTTGATGCAGTGCATGCAGCGCACGCACTCGCTGGTCTTGATGGACAGGGCGGAGCCGTTCCAGGAGATGCACTTGGAGGGGCAGCGTTCCACCACTTCGGCCATGATGTCGAACTTGCCCCAGTCGCGGCCCGAGTGGGCGCCGGCGTTGGGCTTCAGTTCGCCACCGACGTAGGCCTTGACGGCGGCCTGGTCGATCTTGATGTCGTCCTTCCAGGTGCCGATGACCGAGAAGTCGGAACGGGCGATGGAGGCGACGCAGCCGTTGGGGCAGCCGTCGAACTTGAACTTGAACTTGTAGGGGAACGCCGGGCGGTGCAGTTCGTCCTGGTATTCCATGGTCAGCGCGTAGCAGCAGGCCTGGGTGTCGTAGCAGGCGTATTCGCAGCGCGACATGCCAAGGCAGGATTCGGGCGTACGCAGGTTGGAGCCCGAGCCACCAAGGTCGGTGTTCATCTTGTGGGTCAGTTCGAAGAACAGTTCTTCAAGCTGCGGGGTCTGGGTGCCAAGAAGCACGATGTCACCAGTGGAGCCGTGCATGTTGGTCAGACCGGAGCCGCGCAGGTCCCACAGGTCGCAGAGCTGGCGCAGGTAGTCGGTGTGGTAGTACTTCGCCGCGGGCTGGTTCACGCGCACGGTGTGGAAGTGCGCCACGCCGGGGAACTGTTCGGGCTGGTCACAGTAACGGCCGATGACGCCGCCGCCGTAACCGAACACGCCGACGATGCCGCCGTGCTTCCAGTGGGTTTCACCCTCGTTGTAGGACAGCTCGAGAACGCCAAGCAGGTCTTCGGGGCAGTCCACCGGAATCTGGTAGTCCAGACCCTTGGGGTTGGCAGCCCGGTAAGCAGCTTCCTGCTTGATGTCGGACACGAAGCTGGGCCAAGGCCCGGATTCGAGCTGGTCCAACTTGGGGGTTGCATGTTTCGCCATTGCCTTACCTCCACATTGGTTTGTTGAAGTTCTGGACTCTCAACAGACACGCCCATCGCCCCTGGGGCGCAACAGGACGGCGTCTTCCGGAGGTAAGGGCATCGGTCGGCGCGGCCCTTGCGCCCGGAAAACTCGTGATTTTTTGGACAAAGTAACGCCATTCCTAAAAGGATTCCGGCGCGTTGTCAAGCCCCGACACGGAACGCCGCCCCGCCCCGCCGGGTGGCGGGGAGCAGGCAACACCCTGTCGGGATTGCCGAAAAAATGCAGGGGGCGGCGTGTCGGTGGCGTCGCGCGCCCTGAATCATTCCGGTGCCCGCCGCGCTTTCACGCGGGGACGGGGCATGGCAGTCTCCCCGTCGGACATCCCTGTGCCGCCTGCAGGGGGGCGGGCGACACTTCCTTGCTTGTAGCCCACCATCCGGGGAATGACAACAGCTTGCGTGCATCGGCGGGATAGGGCATTGACCGTATGCCCGCACCCGGCCACGGCGGCGGGCGCCATTCGCAGTTCATGTGTTCAGGAGTGCCCATGCAGGACGATCTTGGCCTTTACTACTACCCCGATCCCAATGACAAACGCACCCGCGTCTACGTGCGCTCCAGCGGCGGCAGCGTGGAATTTCGCCTGTGGCGCGCCGACCGGCCCGAAGTGTGGGAACGCCACGAATGGGTGCCGCTGGAAATCATTCGTCATGCCGCGGGGATGTACCGCGACATGGGGCGCGAAACCGACCCCCTGAAGCTGTACGACGAATCCGTGGCGCGGGCCCTGCTGAAGGCAAACTGACGCAGCCCGCCTGCCCGGGGCATTCGCCGAAAGCCTGTGACGAAGGCCAGCCGGGTTCCGCGAGAGCGGTGCTCGTGAATTCCGGAGCAATCCTGCCCGAGCGTGAGAGGCAGACTTGCCGGAGGGCCGCATGCACGAAGTCAGCCTTGGGGCCACCCTGCGCGACTACCTGACCGGGCAGGACGTGGACCACACCACCTACGAGGATCTGCGGCAGGCGCTGGCGCGGCTGCTGGTGGAGGAACTGGGCCACCCGCTTGGACTGGTGGAGCCGCGCGTGCGGGTACGGTTCGACGTGCCGCCTGCTTCCGCGAATGCCCCGCCTTCCCTGCTGCCGCCGTCCCCCGGAGCGCCTCGGGGCGTCGAAGGTGCCGACCGCCCCGATGAATCCGCCGGACCGCCCGTTGCCCCCGTTGCCCCCGTTGCCCCCGTTGCCCCCGCTGCCCCCGCTGCCAATGACCCCGGCGATTCCGAAGATTCCGACAATCACGACGAAGGCTGCCGCGTGGTGGACCTGACCCTGCGCGACGACGACGGCTCGCCGCTGTGCATCGTGCTGTTCTGCCCGGGCGCGCCGGGCACCTACGCACGCGAAAGCGTGGCGGCGGCGCGGCTGTTTCCCGGCGGCCCCGCCCCGCTGGTGGCCGTGACCGACACGCGCGATGCGCTGCTCATGGCCGCCGTGGATGGTGCGGTGCTGGGCGAGGGCATGCGGGCGCTGCCCAGGCGCGATGCGCTGCGGCGCCTTGCGGCGGAGCATCCGTGTCCGCCCCTGACGCCGGAACGCGCGGCGGGCGAACGACGGATACTGGGGGCGTACACGGCGTTTCTGAAACGGTGCTGCGGCGAGGATGTGTGTTTGTTGTAGCCGCGTGGCGGGGTGTGAGGGAGGGGAGAGGAGAGGTGGTGCTCTGTTGGGTGCGGTTTCTACGAAGACACGCTAGCCCTTTTGACCACGCTAGATTTCGTTATGCCTCCGGCGCAGACGCCTCCGGGTGATCTGCCCGGCGGAATGCGATGTGCGGGAATCTCCCGCTACCTCTATCCCACTTGGGCGTCTTGCCCACGCCCTCGTTGCGACGCATGTGCGCCGTTAAGGGCCGGCGCCACACGCTTCTACGCGCGGCACTTTTTTGTTGAGCATGATGACGGACAATGTCTGAGGCTTGGCTTGCTGCGTTGGCGCAAGCAGCGGACGACCATTGTCTGTTGGCCTCCCTTTCGATCAATGCGCCACCCCATACGCAACCTTGGTGCGGTGTTGCGCGTCCGCAGCCGGAGATCACCGCCGAGGCTTTGCGAGGCGGAAGCTCCGGCGTCGCGGATGCGCGCCGCAAGGGACGTGTTGAGCGAGGCACTCCAGTGCAGCAAAGGCGGCGAGAGTCACGCGCACATGCGCATTCCGTCGAGCAGATCACCCGGAGGCGTCTGCGCCGGAGGGAAGCTGTCCGGCACAGGAATGCGGTGCAGGATACGTCGGGGGACCAGGGGGCGGAGCCCCCGGAGCGCGGGGATGCAAGGGGCCGCCGCTTAGCGGCCCCTTGCCCGCCGGAGGCATAACGAAATCGAAGGGTATCAACAGGGCAGGACTGTTTTCGTAGAGGCCGCACCCGACAGCGCGCCCACCTCTTTTGCCATCCGCCGAAGGCATAACGCGATCAAACGCCCTAACCGCGCGCGCCTGTCTTCATCAAGGCCACGTGGGGCACGGCGATAGCCCCGCACCCCATACTTCCCGTTCTTGTCAAATCGCGCTATACATCCCGGCTTGGAGTACCACGCACCATGTCGAGACGCTGGGTAGAGGCCAATCTGGCCGAGTTCGCACGGGACGTCATGCGGGATTTCTGCATGGCGAGCGTCGTGCTTGAGGGGCAGTTCCACCGGTTCGACGAGGCCGGTGCCGTTTCCTTCCCCGTCATGCGCGACCTTCTGGGCGAAATGATGAACAAGGGGCTGCTCTGGCGTCTGAAGGACACCGCGCACCACCTCTTCCGCAACGACCCGGCGCACGACCCTGTGGCGCCCATGCTGGACTGGGCCGTGGGCTACGCCTTTCACGAATGCGTGAAGCTGAAGGAAGACGCCTACCAGCACCAGCACTACGCGCCGCAGTACCGGGCCCTGCGAGAGCAGGACATGGGAGAAGAGGTGCGGGCCATCGTCGAGCCGCTCGCCTCCATGCTGGCCCAGACACGGGAAAGCATGGAGCGCGAAATCCGGCGCATCCGCTACATCCTTGGCCGCATCCGCAGGCTGATGTGTCTGTACTACGCCGCCCATGGCGGCAACCGGCTGCTGGCCCGGCTGCTGTTCGACCGCGACGAGCTTGTGCGCTCGGTGTTCGGCGAAGAGTACGACCTTTTGCTGCAAGGATTGTACGGCGACAAGCCGGAACGCATGTTCATCCAGGCAGGGGAATCCCTGCTTGACGGCGGCAGGCCAGAAGACGCCCTGCGCGCCGCGCACGCCGCCGTGGCCCTGGCGTCCGGCTGCCAGCGCGCGCACCGCCTTGTGGCCGAGGCGGAACAGCGTATCGACCAGACCCCCCGAAGGAGAGCCATCTAGCCATGAGCCTGCTGCATCTCAACCGCGCTTCCTCCCGCGTACGGCTGGAGAACCGCGACGACCCCGAACTGTACCGCGAGATCTTTCCCTATTCCAAGATCAGCCGCGTGGAGTTCGACGACATCTTCCTGATGCCGCGCCCGGCGGAGCCGATGTTCATCACGGACACGACCTTCCGCGACGGCCAGCAGGCCCGCCCGCCCTACACGGTGAAGCAGATCGTGCACATCTTCGACATGCTGCACCGCCTTGGCGGCCGCAGCGGGCTCATCCAGGCCTCGGAGTTTTTCATGTACTCCGAGAAGGATCGCAAGGCCATCGATGCCTGCCGGGCCAAGGGGTACAAGTTCCCCCGCGTCACCGGGTGGATACGGGCCAACGTCAACGACCTGAAGATCGCGCGGGACATGGAGTTCGAGGAAGTGGGCCTGCTGACCAGCGTGTCGGACTACCACCTGTACCTCAAGCTGGGCCTGGACCGCGAAAAGGCCATGGACAACTACCTGCGCGTGGTGGAACAGGCTCTGGAATGGGGCATTACCCCGCGCTGCCACTTCGAGGACATCACCCGCGCCGACATCCACGGCTTCTGCCTGCCCTTCGCGCGCAAGCTGATGGACCTTTCGAAGCAGAGCGGCCAGCCGGTCAAGATCCGCATGTGCGACACCATGGGCTACGGCGTGCCGTACCCCGGCGCCACCCTGCCGCGCTCGGTGCCGCGCATCGTGCGCGCCCTGACCGACGAAGGCGGCGTGCCCGGCCAGTGGCTGGAATGGCACGGGCACAACGACTTCCACAAGGTGCTCATCAACGGGGCCACCGCGTGGCTGTATGGCTGTTCCGGCGTCAACTGCACCCTGCTGGGCTTTGGCGAGCGCACCGGCAACACTCCGTTGGAAGCGCTGGTGATCGAATACGTCTCGCTGACCGGCGACGATGACGCCGCAGACACCCGGGTCATCAACGAGATCGCCGAATACTTCGAGAAGGAACTGGATTACCGCATCCCCGACAACTATCCGTTCGTGGGCAAGGACTTCAACGCCACCAGCGCGGGCATCCACGTGGATGGTCTGGCCAAGAACGAGGAAATCTACAACATCTTCGACACGCGCAAGATCCTGAACCGGCCGGTGCCCATCATCATCACCGACAAGTCGGGGCGCGCGGGCGTGGCCTACTGGATCAACCAGTACCTGGGCCTGCCCGAAGACCGGCACGTGTCCAAGAAGCACCCCGCCGTGGGCAAGATCTACGCCAAGATCATGGACGCCTACGAAAAGGGCCGCAACACGTCCTTCTCCAACAAGGAAATGAAGGCCCTGGTGCGGCGCTTCATGCCCGAACTGTTCGCCTCTGAATTCGACCAGATCAAGAAGCTGGCGGGCGAACTTTCGGCGCACCTCATCATCAAGCTGGCCCAGGAATGCCAGATCACCGGCCTTGGCGGCGAGGACAAGTACCCGTGCATGCGCGACTTCGTGCGCGAGTACCCGTTCATCCAGTACCTGTACCTCACCGACAAGGAGGGCAAGCTGCTCTCCGCCGCCATTACCGACCCGGCGTACAAGTCGAAGTACGACCAGCTGCCGCTGGGCTTCGACTTCTCCAACCGCGCCTGGTTCATCCGGCCCATGCAGACCGGCGAACTGCACATCACCGACGTGTACCAGTCGCAGTTCACCAGCCAGCTCATCCTTACCGTGTCCACGGCGGTCACCGACGACAAGGACGAGATCACCGGGGTCATCGGCGCGGACATCCAGATCGAACAGTTGCTCCGCCAGGCCGAGGCCATCGAGGACGTGGTGGACAGCGATTCCGACGACTAGCAACCGATGGCAAAGGCCCGGAGGCGGCAACGCTTCCGGGCCTTTCTTGTTTGCGGCGCGTGCCCGCGTCGGGAGCAGCAGAGGGAAGGGCGGAATCCCTGGAGTGGCCGAAGGGGGCATCTCCGCCGTGTCATGGCCGGGCAGCACTGCGGCGGCGGCATGCGCCCGCGCCCCATGGGGAGTGCCCCGCCGCACCGGCACGGGCGGAACGGCATTACGCCATGCCCGCCACCGCCTGCTGCGTCGCGTGGCAGACGGATGTGCAAGCAGTTGCGTGCGCGGCTGTTTTCGGTAACAGTTCGGTCAGCGCATGGCGCGTCGTGGCTGACCTGCCCGGCACGTCACGTTTCGCGCATTGCGCCGCCGCGCTGCGGTCGCATGCCGCGTCCATCCGCACTGTTCGCTTCCCGCTGCCGCCCGATTGCGCCATGATTCGTTCATGGTCGCTACACGCCGTATCCGGCGCAACCCGACGGAGCCTTGATGTCGCACCTTCGCCCCTGCCAGACCTGTTCCCCCCGTTCCGCGCCGTCCCGCCTCATTGTGCCCACTGTGTTGCTGCTGCTTGCCGCGCTGCTGATGGCGGGCTGCGGCTCCGGACCGCGCCGCATTTCCACGCCGCCGTCGGACCAGTCCGTGAAGTATCCCAAGGGCGAGCCCCAGGGGCCGCGCGCCAAGCCGTACACGGTGCTGGGCAAGACCTACCATCCGCTGCTTTCGGCGCACGGTTTTTCGGAAGAGGGCATCGCCTCCTGGTACGGCAAGGATTTTCACGGCCGCAAGACCGCCAACGGCGAAATCTACGACATGTACGGGCTGACCGCCGCGCACAAGCTGCTGCCGTTCAACACCGTGGTCAAGGTGACCAACCTGCAGAGTGGCCGGTCCACCACCGTGCGCGTCAACGACCGGGGCCCCTTCGTGGGCGACCGGATCATCGACCTGACCAATACCGCCGCCAACCAGATCGGCATGCTGGGCCCCGGCACCGCGCGGGTGCGCGTGGAAACCGTGGGCGACGTGCCCGGCCTGCAGGACGGCGACATGACGGGCCGCTTCTACGTGCAGGTGGGGGCCTTCTCCAACAAGGACAACGCCAACCGCCTGGTGACCCGCCTGCAAGGGCAGGGCTGGAACGCCCGGATGTACTGGGCCGACATGGTCCGGTTCTGGCGCGTCCAGGTGGGCCCGTGGGGCACCCTGAGCGAAGCCGAGCGCATGCGCGAGAAGTTGAAGGGGGATTTTGCCGTCAATTTCGTGGTGGCGGATTAGGCGGCACCGTCGCAAGGGTCTTTTTGCCTCTGCCGTCGTCAGATCGCCTTTTTATTCCGGTCGAGTACGATAAGAGTACACTCCCTTCATAAAAAGGTGATCTTCCTCGGCAGAGAACAAAAATCCCTCTTGCGCCAGCGCCGCCTGAAAAGGCCCAGCCCGCTGCAACACGGGATACATGCCTTAGGCCCCCGTTTCCTTTCGGACCTGCTCACGATAAGGATGCGCCATGAACCTTCTGCTGGTGAACCTGACCCGCTTCGGCGACCTGCTGCAAACGCAGCCGGTGGTGCATGGCCTGCGCGCGCAAGGGCACCGGGTGGGGCTGGTGTGTCTGGAGAATTTTGCCGGGGCTGCGGCGCTGCTGGAAGGCGTGGACCACGTGGCGGCCCTGCCGGGCTCGGCATTGCTGGCGGGCGTGCAACCCGGCGGCGACTGGCGGACCTGCACGGCAGGGTTGATGACCTGGGCCGAACGGCTGCGCGGGGCCTATGCCCACGATGCGGTGCTGAACCTCACGGCCACCCTGGGTGGCCGCCTGTTGGGGCGGCTGCTGGCGGGCAACGGGGATGAAAAAGATCACGGGGGCGACCTGCGCGGCTTCGGACTGGACCCGTTCGGGTTCGGGGTCAACGCCGACCCGTGGTCGGCCTTCCTGCAAGCCTCCACCCGGCAGCGCGGATGCAGCCCGTTCAACCTCGTGGACCTGTTCCGCATGGCGGCGGGCGTGGGCGATGTGGACCCGGTGTACCAGTTGCGCGCGCCCGCGCCGGATGCCCTTGCCGAGGCCGGGGCACGGCTGGCCCAGGCCGCGCCGCCGGACCATGCCGGATACGTGGCCATGCAGCTTGGCGCCAGCGAGGAACGCCGCCGCTGGCCCGTGGCCCACTTTGCGGCACTGGCCGCCCGGTTGTGGCGCGAGTTGCGCCTGGTGCCGGTATTGCTGGGCGCGGGGGGCGAGCGCAAGCTGGGCGAGCGGCTGCGCGCGGCGCTGGCGGAAGAGGCCGAGACTGGCGGAACTGGTGGCGAGGCCGGGGCAACCGGGCCGGTGCCCTGCATCGACCTGATCGGCGCCACCAGCCTGCCGCAGTTGGCCGCCACCCTGCGCCACATGCGCATGCTGGTCACCAACGACACCGGCACCATGCATCTGGCCGCCGGGCTGGACGTGCCGGTGCTGGCCATATTTCTGGCCACGGCCCAGCCGTGGGACACCGGCCCCTACCGTCAGGACTGCTGCTGCCTGGAACCAGCGCTGGACTGCCACCCCTGCCCGTTCGGCACGCCCTGCCCGCATGGCGAACGCTGCCGCCGCGCCATTTCCGCCGATACCGTATTCGGCCTGGCCCGTGCCCACCTGACCACCGGCCAGTGGCCGCAGCAGGAGGCCCCATCCGACGCCACTTCCCCTGCCACAGCGGGCGCGACTCCGGATGCCCACCGCGAGGCGCGGGTATGGCGCACCCTGCGCGAGGCGGATGCAGGGCGCGTGACTGCAAACACCCCCACCATGACCATGCCGGGGTGCGGGTTCATGGACCTTGTCTCGCTGTCCGGCCACGAGGCGGACGACCGTACCCGCTGGATACGCCTGCAACGCCATTTTTATCGTCAGTTTCTTGACTTGCCCCGGATGCAGCCCGCCGATCCTGCGGCTGCCCGGCCTGCCAACCCCATTCTTGCGCCGCATGGTCCCTGCGCGCTCTCCGAAGCCCTGCGCGCCCGCGCCGCCGACGAACTGCGCCAGGCCGATGCCCTGCTGCACCTCATGGGCGAGCAGGGCGGGCTGCTCCGGGTGCGCCCCTCGGACATGGCCAAGTCCCGCTTCCTCGGCACCGTGAGCCGGGTGCAGGCCCTGTGGGACAACAGCGCGCTGTTCAACGTGCTGGGCCACCTGTGGCTGTGCGAATCGCAGGGGGCGGGCGGCTCGCTGGATTCCGTGCTGGCCCTGGCTGCGGCCTATCGCGGGCTGGTGCGGGTCTGGCTGGACCACCTTTCCCCGGC
The DNA here is from genome assembly GCF_019931275.1 of Nitratidesulfovibrio sp. SRB-5. NCBI lineage: Bacteria > Pseudomonadati > Thermodesulfobacteriota > Desulfovibrionia > Desulfovibrionales > Desulfovibrionaceae > Nitratidesulfovibrio > Nitratidesulfovibrio sp. SRB-5. The sequence continues at coordinate 497,227 of NZ_JAIOTY010000002.1, forward strand.
GCCCTGACCTTTCCCTTCCGCATGCCGCGTGGGGCGGCACAGAACCGCGCTCTTCCGGGCACGCGGCCTGTCTGCATTCCTGCATCATGGTCCGTTTTTTGCTTTATCGCAGGCGGACGTGACAAAATTTCCCGGTGCCGGGATGCAGGAGGGAGACCCCATGATCGTTATTGATGGCCGCCAGGCCGATATCAAGCTGGAAAACTTCGCCAATCTCGAAGAAATCCTCGTCAAGGTGATGGAGGGCAGCTACCTCGAGAACCGCGTGGTGACCGACGTGCTCGTCAACGACGAGGCGTTTTCGGAAATCTACCCCCACCAGGCAGAGGACATCGAGCAGCGCGACATCCGCTCCGTCGAGATCCGCAGCATGCCCGTGGGCGAAATGGCCGTGAACATCACCCGCGAACTGTACAAGGTGGTGCAGGTGATGACCGACGGCGCGCGCCAGGTGGCCGGGCTGTTCCGCCAGGCCGACGACGCCGAGGCGCTGGACATGTTCCAGGATCTGCTGGAAGTGACCCGCGACTTCATGGGCATGATCGGCGTGCTGCGCAACGAATTCTCGCTGCGCACCACCAAGGATTTCAGCGACAACGTGGAACGTTTTTCCGACCAGCTGGGCGAAATGACCGAAGTGCTCGAAAACGAGGACTGGATCCTGCTGGCCGACCTGCTGGAATACGAATTCCTGCCTGCCTGCGAAAACTGGAAGAAGGTCATCCAGGCCCTGCGCGAGGACATCCGTCAGGCCAGCAAGGGGTAGCAGCCATGCCCGACAGCCTTTCCCTGCTCGACATGGCCCTGCAACTGGGCGAACGCGAACTGGGAGCCCTTGCCGCCGGTGACGTGGACGCCGCCGATTCCGCCTCGCGCGAGCGGGCGGAACTGGTGGAGATGGCCTGGAGCCGCCGCAACCCGGCAGCGCTGAACGATCTGCGCGACAAGTTGCTGCGCTTGCAGTGCCTGCAAGGCCGCCTGACCGAAGAGGCCCGCAGGCTGCACGACAACATTCGCAGCCAGTTGCAGCAGACCCGCCGCGAATCGCAGCGCCTTACCGGTTACAGGCAGGCCACGCGCTCAACGCCGCTGACCATTACCCTGGGGCGCGGCCAGGTGTAGGGGCTGCCCGCAACGGCACCGGATACGCAATGAATCGGGGTCCGGATGCATGATGCATCCGGCCCCCGTTTGCCGTCTTGCGGGTACCGCCCCCGTTGCGGGCGCCGCTCGCTACTACCCTTTACTTCCGGCTGCTCGCGGCCCCTGCGGTCCCTGTGGACAGGGCCGCGCGCTACTACCCTTTACTTCCGGCTGCTCGCGGCCCCTGTGGTCCCTGCGGTCCCTGTGGACAGGGCCGCTCGCTACTACCCTTTACTTCCGGCTGCTCGCGGTCCCTGCGGCCCCTGCGGTCCCTGCGGACAGGGCCGCTCGCATCCAGTCCGCAAACCCGTCCGCGGGCAGGGGCTTGCTGTAGTAGTAGCCCTGCACCTCGCGGCAGCCGTGGGCGCGCAGGAAGCCCAACTGGTCGTCGGTTTCCACGCCTTCGGCCACCACGTTCAGCGACAGGTTGCGCCCCATGGTGACGATGGTGGACACGATGGTGGCGTCGCCCTCGTCGCCGGGCACGTCGCGCACGAACGAACGGTCGATCTTGATGGTGTCGATGGGGAAGTTCTTCAGGTAGTACAGCGAGGAATGCCCGGTGCCGAAGTCGTCGATGGCGATGGAGATGCCCTGCGCCGCCAGCCGCTCCAGGATGGCCACCGAGGTGGGCAGGTCGCGCATCATGGTGGTTTCGGTAATTTCCAGCTCCAGCTGCGAGGGCGGCAGGCCCGATTCGGCCAGGGCCGCCTGCACCCGGTCCAGCAGGTCCGGCTGGAACTGCCGGGCCGAGATGTTCACGGCGATGCGCAGCGGGCCAAGCTCGTCGGTCCAGCGGCGGGTCTGGATGCACGCATCGCGCAGCACCCGTTCGCCCAGCGCCACCACGAGGCCGGTGTCTTCCGCCACGGGAATGAACTCCAGCGGCGGCACCAGGGTGCCGTCTGGCCGGGCCCAGCGTACCAGCGCCTCCATGCCGGTGACCTGCCCGGTCACTATGTCCACGCGCGGCTGGTAGAACACCACGAATTCGTCGTTTTCCAGCCCCTTGCGGATGCTCTTTTCAATGGCCAGCCGCCGGGTGACGTCGTCGTTCATGGCCTGGGTAAAACGGCGGAAACGCGCGCCGCCCTGTTCCTTGGCGCGGTACATGGCGATTTCCGCGTTCTTCAGCAGGGTGGCCGGGTCGCGTCCGTCTTCGGGTGCAACGCTGATGCCTATGGACGGCATCACGTACAGTTCGTGGTCGGCGGCGTTGAAGGGCCGGGTGAACGAGTCCTGAATGCGGGCCGATTCCGTCTCGGCCAGTTCTCCATCGCCTTCCGACGACAGTGGCAGCAGCACCACGAACTCGTCGCCGCCAAGGCGCGCCACCATGTCGCGACGAGGGGCCATGCCCACCAGGCGGCCCGCCACGGCGCGCAGCAGTTCGTCGCCCACGGCATGGCCCAGGCTGTCGTTGACGGTCTTGAAATTGTCCATGTCCAGATACAGCACCGCCAGCCGCGCATCCGGCCCGTCTTTCAGCGCATGGTCCTCCATGCGCTGACGCAGTCCCATGCGGTTGGGCAGGCCGGTCAGTTCGTCATGGGTGGCCTGGTGGACGATCTGCGCTTCCTTGCGTTTCAGCTCGCTGACGTCGAGGAAGGTGCCCACCTCGCCCGCGCGCAGTCCGGTGCGGTCGCGGAAATAGCTCTTGTACAGCACCAGCACCCGGTCTTCGCCAGCGGCGTCGCGCAGGTCGATCATGCACGAGTAGCCCGCTCCGTCATCGTCCGCAGCGTCGAACCTTCGGGCGGATTCCTCCACGCGGCAGGCCAGTTCCTGCGGCAGGATTTCGTTCACCGAGCGGCCCACGATGCCCTCGGGCGAGCGACCGATCAGGCGGCTGAAGGCGCGGTTGCAGCCGATGTAGGTGCCTTCCAGCGTCTTGTAGAACACCGGGTTGGGCATGCCCTCCACCAGGGCTTCAAGGAACTGGTTTTTCTCTTGCAGCAGGGCCTGGTATTCCACCAGGCGCTCGTTGGTCTCGCGCAGTTCGCGGGTGCGTTCCAGCACCTCCTGCTCGAGTTGCTCGCGATAGCGCTTGCGCTCCTCCAGCAGGCGGGCGCGCTCCAGCGCCTTGTTCACGGCGTGCTCCAGCACGCGCATGTCGGTGACCGGCTTGGTCACGTAGTCCCACGCGCCGTGGCGCAGCGCCTCCACCGCCTCTTCCAGCACGCCCACGCCCGACACCACGATGACGGGAACCTCCGGGGCGTCCTCGCGCAGGCGCTCCAGTACTTCCATGCCCCCCATGACGGGCATGCGCAAATCAACCAGCACGAGGTCAGGCGCGTGTTCGGTGAACGCTTCGAGTCCTCGGCGGCCGTTTTCAGCCTCGATTACGTCAAAGCCGCTGTCCTCGAGATATGCGACCAGATTCGAGCGGACGTTGACGTCGTCGTCGATGGTCAGAATGCGGGCAGGCCTGTGGAGCATGGGACGGCTGTTTCCTGTGGCTTGTACCGATGTGGTTGGCGATATGTTGCATTCCAGATTGCCAAGCAGCGGAGAAATTATCCACAAAAAAATGCCTGCAACACGGTGATGGGGTGACGGACACATGGCGCTACGCTGCTGCGGCGCAGGGTGGCGGCGCATGGACCGAAGTTTGCGACCACTTGCGGATGGTGCAGGGGCAAGGGAGGGCAGCGGGCGGGTGGCGCCGCGCCAGTCCGGATCAACTCCGGCCAACCGGGGCAGCCGGGCCAGCCGGGGCAGTCGGGCCAGCCGGGGCAGTCGGGGCCGAAAGGGCATGCATCGGGCCTGCACGGAGCACGCAGTCGATCACGCCCGGCGAATCCGGGCGACGGGGCGGGGCAGGACGGGACATTCGCGGATCCTCAGCAGGGCATGGCGGCACGTTGGCCGGACCGGGGGCCGGTCAGGCGTCGTGGCGGATCACCGCAGTCGTGCGGAACGACCGCAGCCATGGCGGACCACCGCAGCCGTGCGGAACGGCCGCACCAAAGGAACCCTGCGACGATGCGAGCGGACTGTTGCGCGTCGGCAACTGCGGATTGCGCACGGGCGCTGACGGATGGCGGGAAGGGTCAGTCGCGGGCGCGGTCGGCCACGATGTCGATGTCGGCGTGGCGCTGCATCAGGTGGCGGCGCAGGGCGCGTGCGTCGTCGAAATCGCGGAAGGGGCCCACGCAGACCATCCAGCGCTTGCGACCGTTTTCCGTGCGCGCCCGGACGCGCACGGCGGCTTCGCCTTCGCGTTCAAGCTTGCGGACCAGCCGTTCGGCTTCGGCCTTGCTGGCGTACGACCTGATGCGGACGAAATAGGCGCTGTCGGGGTCCAGAGGACGGCCCTTGGCGTCACCCAGCACCTCGATGCGCACGGCGGCGCTGCCCGGCTTGACGATGCCCAGTTGTTTCGCGGCGGAGTAGGAGACGTCGATGTCGCGATTGCCGCGATAGGGGCCTCGGTCATTCACCGTGACCAGCACGGAGCGACCGTTGGAAAGGTTGGTCACGCGGACCACCGTGCCGAGGGGCAGGGTCTTGTGCGCGGCCGTCAGGGCGTTCATGTCGTAGCTTTCGCCGCTGGCGGTCTTCTTGCCGTGCAGATCGTCGCTGTACCACGAGGCGCGACCGCGTTTGGTCGGCGCCTCGCTGGCCGCCGCGGGCAGTGCCGCGAGCAGCAGCGCACAGAGCATCAGGATGGTCGTCGGGTATAGTAGGGGGTGTCGTCGGGTCATGGGCCTCCTGCGGTTGCGTGCCACGGAAGGTCGTGGCGAGTCGTGTCCTGCCCGGCGCAAGGACGCGGCTCTGGGGCAACGTTCGGTCTGTCCCGTCGTGCAACGGGCTGCCGGGCAAACCTTGGGGGTAGCACCTCGACAGTACCGTGTTTTTCCCGTATATCGCCGCACGTGTCAACGTGCCGCAATCCCGGCATGTTACGAGGCGATACTGCGGTAACATGCTGTCACGCCACAGTGCGTGGGCGCGGTGTTGCAGCATTATTTTTTTTCGTCCTTCCCGCGACGAGCCCCGCGCACCGTGCGCCCGCGCCGCCGCGCCTTTTCCTGCACGCGGGAGTCGTTCATGCTGTTGTACGCCAAGCTGATGCTGGCCACCGTGTTCTGGGGCGGCACCTTTGTTGCCGGGCGCATCGCCGCCACCCACGCCGGCCCCTTTTCCGCCGCGTTCCTGCGCTTCGCCATGGCCACCGGGCTGCTGTTCTGGTACGTGCGCCGCCGCGAGGGCGCACTGCCGCGCCTGACCTCGCCGGGCATGCACGGCTGGGCCGGGGTGCTGCTGCTGGGGGCCACCGGGGTATTCGCCTACAACGCCCTGTTCTTCACCGGGCTTGCCACCGTGCCCGCCAGCCGGGCGGCGGTGATCGTCACCAACAATCCCATCGCCATCGCCGTGGGTGCCGCGCTGTTCCTGGGCGAACCGCTGTCGCGCCGCAAGCTGGCGGGCATCCTGCTGTCCGTGGGCGGGGCGGTCATCGCCATCACCCGCGGCAACCCCCTGACGCTGTTCTCGTCGGCCCTGTCGTGGGGCGACGTGGCGCTGCTGGGCTGTCTGGCCAGCTGGGCCGCGTATTCGCTGCTGGGCAAGGTGGTCATGCGCGCGCTGTCGCCGCTGGCCGCGGTAACCTGGTCGTGCGCGGTGGGCACGGTGATGCTGCTGCCCTTCGCCCTGCATGAAGGCCTGTGGACGGCGCTGCCGGAATACCCCGCCGCCCTGTGGATTGCGGCGGCGTACCTTGGCGTGTTCGGCACCGTGCTGGGATTCACCTGGTTCTACGAGGCGGTGAAGGAGATAGGCGCCGGGCGCGCCGGGGTGTTCATCAACTTCGTGCCGCTGACGGCCATCGTCTGCGCGTGGGCCATGCTGGGCGAGGCGCTGCCCGTGTCGCTGCTGCTGGGGGCAGCGCTGGTGACGTGCGGGGTGTTCATTACGAACAGGGCGTAGCTTCAAGAGGGCGTTGCGCATTGGCGGATGCGGTCTACGGATACACGCCAGCCCTGTTGATTGCGCTCGATTTCGTTATGCCTCCGGCGGGAGGCAAGAGAGGTGGCGCGTGCTGTTGAGCACGGCCTCTACGCAGACAGTCCTGCCCTGTTGATACCGGTCGATTTCGTTATGCCTCCGGCGGGCAAGGGGCCATTGAGCGATGGCCCCTTGCATCCCCGCGCTCCAGGGGGGCTTCGCCACCCCTGGACCCCCAGTGTTTCTTGCGCGGCGTCCCTTCGGCGTCAGCTTCCCTCCGGCGCAAGGCGCCTCCGGGTGATCTGCCGCCGGTGCCGCCAATGCGCACGAATCTCCCATCGCCTTTATGACGCCTGCGTGCCTTCCCCCCATACCCATCTCGCACCGCATTCCTTTCGCCGCCAGCTTCCCTTCGGCGTTGAGCGCCTCCGGGCGATCTGGCGACGGGAATGCGATGTGCGCGAAGCTCCCGTCGCTTTTGTGATGCATGGGTGCCTTTACCCCCACACATCATGCACCGCGTTCTTTCCGTTGGCAGCTAGCCTCGGCCAAAGCGCCTTCGGGTGATCTGCCGACGGGAACGCGAATGTGCGCAAATCTCTCGTCGCTACGGCGTGGCGAGGGTGCCGTTCCCCACGGTTCGTCTGTGGCGCACATTCGCGACGCCGGAGCTTCCGCCTCGCAAGGCCTCGGCGGCGATCTTCGGCTGCGGACGCGTATTGCCGCACCAAGGTTACGTTTGAAGTCGCCCGGTCGCGGGGGATACAACAGACAAAGAGGTCCGCTGTTCGGGCCAGCACAACAGGCCGAACAGTGGAAACAGTGCGCTATTATTATCCAACGGAAACATCTCGAGCGTAGAAGCGTGTGACGCCGAGCCTTGGCGGCGGCACATGCGTCGCAACGGGGGCGTGGGCAAGGCGCCCAAGTGGGATAGAGGTAGCGGGAGCATTTCGCGCATTCGCGTTCCCGGAGGCAGATCACCCGAAGGCGCTTTGGCCGAGGGTAGCTGCCGACGGAAGGAACGCGGCGCAAGATACGTTGGGGGTCCAGGGGTGGCGAAGCCCCCCTGGAGCGCGGGGATGCAAGGGGTCGCCGCTCTGCGGCCCCTTGCCCGTCGGAGACATAACGAAATCGAGGGTAATCAACAGGGCAGGGTTGTCTTCGTAGAGGCCGCGGCCAGCGGCGCGCGACATCTCTCTTGCCTCCCGCCGGAGGCATAACGAAATCGAGCGTGGGCAAACGGGCTGGCGTGTCTTCGTAGAGGCCGTGCCCATCACTGCGCTCCCTCTCCCAATCCCCCTTATCGCCCCGCGCCTCTGCCCCCCCTTACGGCACCAGCCGCAACACATCCTCCTGCTTGCCGATGACCACCAGCGCATCCCCGCGCTCCAGGGTTTCATGCGCCTGCGGCACAAAGCGATACTCCTTGCCGCCCGCAGGCTTCACGGCCACCACCATGACCCCGTAGTCGTTGACCAGCTTCAGGTCCAGCAGGGTGCGGCCCGCCCACTTGTCCACCATCAGCTCCTGGACCAGCACCCCGCCGCCCAGGGGCAGCAGGTCGAGCATGCCGGGGTTGGCCAGCCGGTGGGCCACATGGGTGGCCACGTCGTGTTCGGGCAGGATCACCAGATCCACGCCAAGCCGCGTGAGCACCTTGCGGTGTTCGATGGAGGCCGCCTTGACCCCGATCTTGCGCGCGCCCATTTCCTGAAGGTTCAGCACCACCAGCAGCGAGGTTTCCATGGAATCGCCCACGCTCACGAACACGATGTCCAGATCCTGGAAGCGCAGTTGCTGCAACACCGCGATGTCCGCCGCGTTGGCCTGGTAGACCTGCGCCAGCACATCCTGCGCCAGGCGCACGCGGGCCTCGCCGGTGTCCAGGCCCACCACGGTGTGGCCCATGCCGGTCAGGGTGCGGCCCAGTTGCAGGCCGAACTTGCCAAGGCCCACGATGCCGATTTCCAGTTTCTTCGCCACGTTCACCATGGTGGTGCTCCCGGATGCGTTGCCTGCCCGCGCGGACTACCCGATGGGGTAGTCCACCTCGGGCCAGCGGAACTTGGGTTCGCCCTGCAAGTGCTGCAAGGTGGCCAGCAGCCAGACGGGGCCGATGCGGCCTATGAACATCAGGAACGAGATCAGCAGCTTGCCCGGCACGCTCAGGTGCGGGGTAACGCCGGTGGTCAGGCCCACGGTGCCGAAGGCGGAAACCACCTCGAACATCAGGTCAAGCTGTTCGAACTGGCCGTGGGTATGCGGGGCAATGCCGCCCTCGGTCAGGCTGAGCGCCATGGTCCCCACGGTCACCACGATGATGGCGAACAGGAACAGTGTCAGCGCCTTGGCCTGGGTGGGGGCGTCCACGGCGCGGCCCAGCAGCACGTTCTGCCGCCTGCCGCGCAACTGCATTTCCACGAACCCGGCCAGCACCCGAAAGCTGGTGGTCTTGATGCCGCCCGCGCACGACCCCGGCGAACCGCCCACGAACATCAGGCAGATCATCACCATCAGGGTGAAGTCGGTCAGGCGCCCGATGTCCATGGTGTTGAAGCCCGCGGTGCGGCAGGTGACGGACTGGAAGAAGGCGGGCAACACCAGCCCGGCGGGGCTGAGCCCGGTGTAGTCGCTGAGGTATTCGGCCAGCCAGATCAGCGCGGCCCCGGCCACGATGAGGAACGCGGTGGTGGACAGCACCAGCCGGGTATGGCGGCTGAGGGGGCGGTATGGCTTGCCGGACAGTTTGGTGCGCGCGGCCCCCAGCAGTTCGTCGATGACCGAGAAGCCGATGCCCCCCACCACGATCAGGAACATGATCACAAGGTTGACCCCGGTGTGTTCCTGCCACGGCATCATGTTGTCGGGCCGCAGGCCGAAGCCCGCGTTGCAGAACGCCGATACGGCGTGAAACAGCGCGCCGAACGCGCCCATGCCCTGCGGGGCAAAGATGTACAGCAGGCACGCCGCCGCCAGTTCGATGCACAGGATGGTGCGCACCAGCCGGTACAGGAACCGCCCCAGATGGAACGACGGGTCGTGCATCAGGGCCTGTCCCACGGCCAGCCTGTCGGTGAGCGACACGCGCCGCCGCAGCAGGAACAGCAGCAGGGTGGAATAGGTCATGATGCCAAGGCCGCCAAGCTGGATGAGCATGAGGATGATCCACTGCCCGGTCAGGCTGAAGGTGGTGCCCGTGTCCACCACGGACAGCCCGGTGACGCACACGGCGGAGGTGGCGGTGAACAGCGCGTCCACGAAGGCCAGCCCCTGACCGTCTGCTGACGGGGCATGGCTGATGTCCAGGTACAGGAGCACGGCCCCGGCAAGAATGGTGGCCGCGAACGAGTACACCGGCAGGATGAGGGGCGAGAGCAGGCGACGGTGGTGCATTCCTGAAACTATCCCGGTTCGTTCGGCGCGGCAAGCAGGGCGCGGCACGGCTTGCAATGGATGCCCCGCTGCACTACGTTGCCCCGACGTGAGGACATGCAGTCGACCGCGGGCAGGCACCCTGCCGGACGCGGAGTTGGTTCCCTTTACCGTACCGTCAACAATAAGCGAGGCATTCATGGCCCTGTTCACCAAGGATGAGGCGCTGCGCTACCACTCCTGCGGCCACCCCGGAAAGGTCGAGGTGGTTCCCGTAAAGCCCTGCGCCACCCAGAAGCATCTTTCCATGGCCTACACCCCGGGCGTGGCCGATGTATGCCGCGCCATCCACGCAGATGTTTCGCTGGGCTACGACTACACCAACAAGGGCAACCTTGTGGCCGTGGTCAGCAACGGCACGGCGGTGCTGGGGCTTGGCAACATCGGACCGCTGGCGGGCAAGCCGGTGATGGAAGGCAAGGGCGTCCTTTTCAAGATTTTCGCGGACGTGGACGTGTACGACCTGTCCATCGACCAGAAGGACCCCAAGAAGATCATCGAATTCGTGAAGATGCTGGAACCCACCTTTGGCGGCATCAACCTTGAGGACATCAAGGCGCCGGAATGCTTCGAGGTGGAGCAGACGCTCATCGAGCAGATGGACATTCCGGTGTTCCACGACGACCAGCACGGCACCGCCATCATCTCGGGCGCGGGGCTCATTGCGGCACTGGACCTGACCAACCGCAAGCCCGAGGACGTCAAGCTGGTCATCAGCGGCGCGGGGGCGGCGGCCATCGCCTGCACCAAGTTCTTCGAATCGTTCGGCGTGCAGCGCAAGAACGTGTTCATGTTCGATTCGCGCGGGCTCATCCACAAGGGCCGCACCGACCTGAACGCCCAGAAGGCCGAATTCGCGCAGGAGCAGGACCACGGCAGCCTTGCCGACGTCATGCGCGGCGCCGACTGCTTCCTGGGCCTGTCCGTGGGCGGCATGGTCACTCAGGACATGGTGCGTTCCATGGCGCCGAACCCCATCATCTTCGCCTGCGCCAACCCCGACCCGGAAATTTCGTACGAGGACGCACGGGCCGCTCGCGCCGACGTGGTGATGGCCACCGGGCGCTCGGACTACCCCAACCAGATCAACAACGTGCTGGGCTTTCCGTTCATCTTCCGGGGCGCACTGGACACCCGCGCCAGCGCCATCAACGAGGAAATGAAGCTGGCCGCCGCCCGCGCACTGGCCGCCCTGGCCCGCGAGCCCGTGCCCGCCGATGTGCTGGCCGCCTACGGCCTGTCCGAACTGTCGTACGGGGTGGACTACATCATCCCCAAGGCGCTGGACCCGCGCGTCATCGAATGGGTGGCCCCGGCAGTGGCCGAAGCCGCCATGCGCACCGGCGTTGCGCGCCGTCAGCTGGATCTGGCCGCCTACAAGGTGGAACTGCGCGAGCGCATGCAGGCCGCGCGGGCCCGCATCGGGCAGTTCATTGATACTTACGGCCTGGATTTTTAGTCTGGTACTGCAAACCGTCCTTTTGCCCGCTGGCGTCGTCAAACTTCGCCTGCCATGTCGGTCGAATACGATAAGAGTATGCGGTGCGGTCGCCATCCGTAAGGCTCGCAAGCTCGCCTAACGGCTGCCGCACTCCCTCATGGCAGGCTAGTTTTCCTCGCCAGCGAACAAAAATCCTGGTTTGCATGCGCCCGGTAACGCCAAGCGTGCTTGGGAGCGGGCATCGCATGCCTCTCCGGCCAAGACATGCTGTGTTGGGCACCGGTGGCCTTTTGCCGCCGGTGCCGTTGCGTGGAAGCCCCCGGTGTTTTAATTTTCAAGAATTGCCATGTCGCCGGAGAGGCGCGTGATGGAGGTGTGACGTGGACATTCGCTTTCAGGTGGGCGGTCCTGCCCAGTGGCGTGCGGATGCGGTGATCGTGTTCCTGTTCGAGGGCGAGCCCCTTGCGGACGCGGCGCCGGAACTGCTGGAGGCTGCGCCGTGGCTGGGCATTGCCCCGGCGGTGCGCGATTTTCGGGGCAGGAAGGACGAGGTTGCCGTGTTCCACGGGCACCCGGACCTGGCCGTGCCGCGCGTGATCGCGGCGGGCCTTGGCAAGCGCGAGGCGTTCGCGGCCACGGCCCCTGCCGGGCTGCGCGCGGCGGCGGGCGCTGCGCTGCGCCGCTGCCGCGAACTGAAGATAGAGACGGTGGCTGTGGATGCCGTGGCCCTGGCGCGCGTGGTGGAGACAGGCGGCGATGCCCCTGCCGGAACCCCGTCCTGGTCCCCGGCGGAAGAGGCCGTGTGCGGCGCGCTGCTGGGCCTGTACCGCTACGACCGGTTCAAGACCAACGGCAACGGCAACGGCAACGGGGAGAATGGCGGAGAAGACGCCCGCTTCGAGCCGCGCTGGCTGGGCCTGCTGTGCGCCGAAGTCTCGGTGCCGGACGACCTGCACGCCGCCGCCCGCCGGGGCGAGGCCGCAGCCGCCGGGGTGGCCCTGGCGCGCGACCTGGTCAACGGCCCGCCCAACTTCGTCACTCCCGGCCACCTGGCCGAGCAGGCCGTGGCCATCGCGAGGAAGTACGGCATGCAGGCCCGCTCGCTGGGCCGCGCCGAACTGGTGGAGATGGGCATGGGAGCCTTTGCCTCGGTGTTTCGCGGCGCCGAGGAAGAGCCCCGGCTGGTGGTCATCGAGCATGCCCCCAAGGGGACGGAAGACCAGAAGCCGCTGGTGTTCGTGGGCAAGGGCATCACCTTCGACACGGGCGGCATCAGCCTGAAGCCCCCCGCCAAGATGCACGAGATGAAGGGCGACATGGCGGGCGCGGCGGCCGTGCTGGGCCTGTTCGAGGCGCTGGGCCGCTCCGACGTGCCCCGCCGGGCGGTGGGCATCATGCCCTGCACCGAGAACATGCCCGACGGCAGGGCCACCCGCCCCGGCGACATCGTGACCACCCTGTCCGGCAAGACGGTGGAGGTCATCAACACCGATGCCGAAGGGCGGCTGGTGCTGTGCGACGCCCTGACCTGGGCCCAGCGCGAATACGCCCCCGAAGTGGTGGTGGACCTGGCCACCCTGACCGGGGCCTGCGTGGTGGCGCTGGGCACGGATGTGGCGGCGGTGTTCGCCAACGATGACGCGCTGTCGGGCCGCATCCGCGCCGTGGGCGACGTGGTGGGCGACCGCTTCTGGCCCCTGCCGCTGTGGGACATGTACTTCGAGAACCTGAAAAGCGACGTGGCCGACATCGCCAACGTGGGCCCGCGCGAGGGCGGGGCGGTCAACGCGGCGCTGTTCCTGAAGCAGTTCGTGGACAAGGGCGTGCGCTGGGCGCACCTGGACATTGCCGGGCCTGCCTACACCGCCAAGAAGACGTCCACCTGCCCCGGCGGCGGCACCGGCTTTGCGGTGCGCACGCTGCTGGAACTGGTGCGCGGCGGCGTGTAGCGCCCGACATCGAATCCGGAAACGGTCAGCGGGCCGCGAGGGGAAACCTTCGCGGCCCGCATGCGTTGCGACGGGGCAGGGGGCGTGCCCGGCGGGTGCCGGGGAAATATCCCGGAAGCGTCCTAGGCTTCCTCTTCGTCCAGCATCAGCCCTTCGGGCAGGAAAATGTCGGGCACTTCCCCGGCGAACACCCGGTTGCGGCCCTGTTCCTTGGCCAGATACAGTTTCTGGTCGGCCTTGCGGATGTGGTAGTCGATGTCGCCTTCCGGGCCGCAGGTGTGCACCCCGAAGGACAGGGTAACGCTGACGGGGATGCCGTGGTACGAGTATTCCATGGCTTCCACCAGACTGCGCAGCTTTTCGGCCAGCCGGGCGGCCCCGGCCTCGTCGGTTTCCGGCAGCAGCAGCAGGAACTCTTCGCCGCCCCAGCGGCAGATGGTGTCCTGGTGGCGCAGGTTGTCGTGCAGCAGCCCGGCCACCGATTGCAGCACCAGGTCGCCGCACTGGTGGCCGTAACAGTCGTTCACCGACTTGAAGTGGTCGATGTCGCAGATGGCGATGGACAGCGGCCTGCCGGTGCGGCGGGCGCGCACCTGCTCGTATTCCAGCCGTTCGCACAGGGCGCGCCGGTTGGCGAGGCCTGTCAGTTCGTCGGTGCGGGCGCTTTCGGCCAGTTGCTGGGTAAGCAGGATGAGCAGGCGCTGGGTATGGCGGCGGGTGTATTCCGCAAGCCCCGCGAAGATGCCGCAGCACAGCAGGGCCACCATGTAACGGATGCGGAAGGCCTGCGAATAGTCGGCGTACAGGAAGGGATCGCCGGGCAGGAACAGGATGGCGCCCACCCCCAGCAGCAGGGCGCCCATCAGCAGGATGCCGATGGACAGGCCGAAGGTCAGCATGACCACGGGCGGAAAGATGAACAGCCACACAAAGCCGCTGCCCTCCACCCCGCCGTGGGACACCATGTACAGCGACAGGGTGAACAGCGCCAGCACCAGCGTGGTGCTGGGCAGCACGTGGCGACCGGTGCGCCCCACCCAGAACAGTCCGAACAGGGCAAGCGCCAGCATTGCCAGCAGGAACAGCGCAAGGGTGCCCTGATCCTGCATGAAATCCAGCAGCGCCATTACGCCGGAGAACAACGCGGTGACGCCATAGAACAGGTTCGCCACCCCGGTGACGCGCGCGGTCTCCGGGTCGGCGTCGTCCTGCAGGCCATTGGCCAGCAGGGCGTTCATGCAGCGGTGCAGCCTGTTCTTGTCGAACACTGATGCCTCTCGTGCCACAATGGGGGCGGACAAAGCCGCGCATGCCCGCAACGCGCCACGGCATCCGGTGCCGGGACGATGGTCGGGCTGGCGTGTCCATGCGTGAGGGGAAACGCAAGGGGCGGTGCCGGGCGGGGCGACAGTGGCGTTCTCCCCGCACGTTTCCCCAAACGTGCCGCACGCGCGCCTGCCGGATGGAACCTGGATACAGCGAAACCGTGAAGCCGTGCCGCATGGCGTTGCCGGGTGTTGCGGACTGCCCCCTGCGGCTGGACGGAAAACTGTCGGTAGCCGACTGGTAACTGGCCGGACTGGCGGCTGCCGACCTGATGGCCGATCGGGTGGTCGATCCAGTGCCCGGTCCGTCGATGTTGCTGGCGAAGTTGCCGGGCGAAGTCGCCGGGCGAAATTACGGGGCTAAGGTACTGGTCGAGGTTCCCGATCGGAGTTGCCAGCCTGAATGCCGGGCGGGTTCGTCAAGCGGAGCACCCGCCGGGTTGACCAGGCAACTGGCCGGGAAGGCCGTGACCTATCATGCGGCAGGCGGGCCGGGTGTCGGCCTGTCCGTCCCTTTGCGGCGGATTCGGCCTGCTCTTTAGTCTTTGTCGGATATTGCCTGCACGATGATGCTGCCTCGGCATACCACAGCGTTGCCCGCCCTGTCAGCGACAACTCTTCTCTCGCGTCATGCCCTACCTCAAAATGGGTGGAATGCCCACCGGGCGCGTATCCCCTGTCATGCGCGGTCAATGATTGCAGGGCCCTGTGGCGTTCGTGCGAAATGAAGGAAAATACCGTTGACAAGGCCCCCCGCTGTCAATAGAAGGTGCCACTCTTCCCACGCATGTGCGCCCCTGCCCTGCACCCGCGCATGGGGGAAGAGAGAGGCTCTGGTCGGCCCGCCGCAAAGGCGGCGCCGTGGCATGCACCTGTAAACGGGGTATGTATGAGGTTCGGGAATTGGCAAGAAACCGTACGCTGCAACAGTGGAGTGTCGAAGACTCCGCTGAGCTCTATGGCATCCGCAATTGGGGTGCCGGGTACTTCGATGTCGCCGCCAGCGGCGATGTCGTGGTCTATCCCTTCGGAGACAACCGCGGTCCTGCCGTAAGCATTCCGGAAATCATCCGGGGCATGCGGGAGCGCGGCTATGACATGCCGGTGCTCCTGCGCATCGAGAACATTCTCGATTCCCAGATCACCAGTCTTCACCAATCCTTCCGCAAGGCCATCGGGTCGCTCGGCTACAAGGGCGAATACCGGGGCATCTTTCCCATCAAGGTCAATCAGCAGCAGCAGGTGGTCGAAAAGATCGCCCAGTTCGGCTCGCGCTACCACCACGGGCTGGAGGTAGGCAGCAAGGCCGAGCTCATCGCCGCCGTCTCGCAACTGCGCGACCACGAGGCCTGCCTTGTCTGCAACGGCTACAAGGACGAGGAATTCATCGACCTTGGCCTGCACGCCGTGCGCATGGGCTACAAGTGCTTCTTCGTGCTGGAAATGGCCAGCGAGCTGCCGCTCATTCTGGAACGCTCCAGGTGCCTTGGCGTGCGTCCGCTCATCGGCGTGCGCGCCAAGCTGTCCGTGAAGGCAGGCGGCCACTGGACCGATTCCGGCGGCGAGCGTTCCACCTTCGGCCTGACCACGGCGCAGATCGTCGACGTGGTGGACCAGCTGAAGGAGCACGACATGCTCGACTGCTTCCAGCTGCTGCACTACCACCTGGGGTCGCAGGTGCCGAACATCCGCGACATCCGCGCCGCGGTCATGGAAGCCTGCCGCATCTACGGCGGCCTGGTGGCCGAAGGCGCGGCCATGGGCTTTCTGGACCTTGGCGGCGGCCTTGCCGTGGACTACGACGGCTCGCACACCAACTACGTGAGCAGCCGCAACTACAGCCTTGACGAATACTGCGCGGACATCATCGAGGCGGTGATGAACATCCTCGACGAGGAAGGCATCGCCCATCCGCACATCGTCACCGAATCGGGCCGCGCCACCGTGGCCTACTACTCCATGCTGCTGTTCAACATCCTGGATGTGAGCCGCGTGGAGATCGGCAACCTGCCCGACATCCTGCCCGACGACTGCCCCGAGCCCGTGCGCAACATGCGCGAGGCGCTGGCCGGTCTTACCCTGCGCAACCTGCAGGAATGCTACAACGACGCCGTGTACTACCGCGACGAAGTGCGCCAGCAGTTCCTGACCGGGCGCATCACCCTGCGCGAACGCACCCTTGGCGAACGCTACTTCTGGGCCATCATGAAGCGCATCGCCCAGGAAAAGCAGAAGCTGAAGCACGTGCCCAAGGATCTTGCCGAGATAGATGTGGCCCTGGCCGACATCTACTACGGCAACTTCAGCGTGTTCCAGTCGCTGCCCGATTCGTGGGCCATCGACCAGCTGTTCCCGGTGGTGCCCCTGCACCGCCTGAACGAGCTGCCCTCTCGCCAGGGCATCCTGTCCGACATCACCTGCGACAGCGACGGGCGCATCGACCACTTCATCGACCCGCAAGGCGTGAAGGGCACCCTGGACCTGCACCCCCTGAAGGACGGCGAGGAATACTACCTCGGCGTGTTCCTGGTGGGGGCCTATCAGGAAACCCTGGGCGACCTGCACAACCTGCTGGGCGACACCAACGTGGTTTCGGTGCGCGTGCACGAGGACGGCAGCTACGAATTCGTGCGCGAACTGCGCGGCGATTCGGTGGCCGACATCCTTTCGTACGTGGAATACGACCCCCGGCGCATCATCGACGACATCCGCGAGGCCGCGGAACAGGCCGTGCGCGAGGGGCGCATCACCCCCTCTGACCGGTACCGGGTGATGCAGGCGTATGAGGATGGGTTGCGGGGTTATACCTACTTCGAACGCTAGGCACCCGCTCCGACAGGCGATTTCGCCCGCTGGCGGACCGACCCGAAGGGCGCGCAGCGTGGCCGTTAGGCGAGCTTGCGAGCCTTACGGACATCGAGAGCAACGCTGTCAGGCGGCGGGCCGCATATCGGTCACGTACCAAAAAGTACGCTCCCTCATGCGGCCCTGGCCTTCCTTGCCAGCGAACGAAATCGCACTGTCGGCGGGTTGTGCTGAGGCGTGAAGAACGCATGAGCTTTCGGAAGCGGGCGCCGTAGCGCCACGGCGGTACGGTGAAAAACGCACTGTCGGCGGGTGTTGTGGTGCTGCGAAGAAGACGTTGAGTCATCGCGGCCCATCGTACCCCCATCGAAGCAGGATACCTTTGATGCATGTCATGCCCATGGCATGATATGCTGATGCCGGTCACCGGCGCATACAGGCAACAAGCGGGGCCGTCCCATGGTGTGGGGCAGGCCGTTCGGGATAACCACAGCAGTGTCGCGCGGTCGCGCGTTTCCGGGCATGGGTGTTCGGGGCGGGCGGGGTGCGCAAAGGAGTGCGTCATGGCACGTGTCCTCATCATCGGCGCTGGCGGCGTGGGCGGCGTGGTCGTCCACAAGTGCGCGCAGGTTCCCTCCGTGTTTTCCGAAATCATGCTGGCAAGCCGCACCAAGTCGAAGTGCGACGCCATTGCCGCAGACGTGAAGGCCCGCACCGGGCGCACCATCGAAACGGCCCGGGTGGACGCGGACAACGTGCCCGAGCTGGTGGCGCTGATCCGCGCCTACAAGCCGGACATGGTGCTGAACATCGCCCTGCCGTACCAGGACCTGGCCATCATGGACGCCTGCCTCGAAACCGGCGTGCATTACCTGGATACCGCCAACTACGAGCCGCTGGACGAAGCCAAGTTCGAGTACAAGTGGCAGTGGGCCTATCAGGAGCGCTTCGAGAAGGCCGGGCTGATGGCCCTTCTGGGCAGCGGCTTCGACCCCGGCGTGACCAACGTGTTCTGCGCCTACGTCATGAAGCACCTGCTGGACGAAGTGCACGTGCTCGACATCATCGACTGCAACGCGGGCGACCACGGCCACCCCTTCGCCACCAACTTCAACCCGGAAATCAACATCCGCGAAGTGACCGCGCGTGGCCGCTACTGGGAACGGGGCGAGTGGGTGGAAACCGATCCCCTGTCGTGGTCCATGAACTACGACTTTCCCGACGGCATCGGCCCCAAGAAGTGCTTCCTCATGTACCACGAGGAGCTGGAGTCGCTGGTGCTGAACCTGAAGGGGCTGAAGCGCGCCCGGTTCTGGATGACCTTCTCGGACAATTATCTGAACCACCTGAAGGTGCTGGAAAACGTGGGCATGACCCGCATCGACGAAGTGGAGCACGACGGCAAGAAGATCGTGCCCATCCAGTTCCTGCGCGCGCTGCTGCCCGACCCGGCGTCCCTCGGCCCGCGCACCAAAGGCAAGACCTGCATCGGCTGCCTGATGCAGGGGGTGAAGGACGGCAAGCCCAAGACCGTCTACATCTACAATGTGTGCGACCATCAGGAATGCTACCGCGAGGTGGGTTCGCAGGCCATTTCGTACACCACCGGCGTGCCCGCCATGATCGGCGCCATGATGATGGTGACCGGCAAGTGGTCCGGCAAGGGCGTGTACAACATGGAACAGCTGGACCCCGACCCGTTCATGGACGCCCTGAACAAGCACGGGCTGCCGTGGGTGGTGGTGGAGAAGTAGGCATTCAGACGCTTTTGCCTTCCGACTGCGTCAGAAAGGTCTTCCGCTTCGGTCACGTACCAAATCCGTACGCTCCCTCAGCGGAAGACCTTTCTTCCTTGCCGGTGAACAAAATCCCTCTGAATGCCGATCGCCTGGTGCGACGGGTAGAGCGAATTCCGGGGGATCGCGTCAGCGGTTCCCCGATTCTCGTCTTTAAGCATGTTGATGACAGGGCAATTTTCAGAAGAGGCTTGCGGCATTCTAGAATCTAGAATATGGAATGCGCATGAACCTGCTCCCGCAAGATGTACTCGTCATGCTCAAGCTCTCGGTGGCGCGGCGTACCCGCTGGACCTACGACCAGTTGGGCGTGGCGCTGGGCATGAGCATGTCCATGGTCCACAGCTCCATCAGGCGTGCCACGCAAGCCCGGCTGTACGATGAGCACAGGCGCAGGCCCGTGCGCGCCGCGCTGGAAGAATTTCTGGTGCACGGCGTGAAGTACGCTTTTCCACCGGACATCGGCACGGTGACGCGCGGGGTGCTGACGGCATTTGCCGCCCCCGTGTTGCGCGCCGAATTCGCTCAGAATCTGGATGACGTTGGGGTATGCGTCTGGCCCCACCCCACGGGGGAGAATCGGGGCGTGGCCCTGACGCCGCTGTATCGTTCCGTACCGGATATCGCCCGCCCCGGCGATGAACTGTACGATGCCCTGTGCCTGCTTGATGCCATCCGCATCGGGCGAGTGCGCGAGCAGCAGCGGGCGGCGGAATTGCTGGCCGCGCTGCTGCGTAAGGAGCCTGATGGTGACGATGCGCCGGCTGCGTAACATCGAGCATGTGCTGGCCGTCGCGCGCCTGCTGGGCGCCCTTGCGGACGAAGTGGCCTTCGTGGGCGGGGCCAGCGTGGCCCTGCTGCTGACCGACCCGGCGGCCCCGGATGTACGCCCCACGCTGGATGTGGATGTCATTGTGGAGGCGGCCACCCGTGCCGCTTACTACCGCGTGGCCGACCGCCTGCGGGCACGCGGCTTCGCGGAGGACATGGACGTGGTGTGCCGCTGGCGGCACGGAACGCTGGCGCTTGACGTCATGCCTACGGACGATGCCATCCTGGGCTTTTCCAATCGCTGGTACGCCGATGCCTTGCGCCATGCCGTATCCATGACCGTAGACGGCGTGACCCTGCGGGTGGCCGCCCCGGCGTATTTTCTGGCTACCAAACTGGAAGCCTTTCGGGGCCGTGGCAAGGGCGACTACCTGACCAGCCACGACATGGAAGACCTGGTGGCCGTGCTGGATGGACGACCGGACATTCTGGACGAGGTGCAGGCCGCGGACGCCGCCGTGCGCGGCTATCTTGCCGCGGCCTTTGCCGCGCTGCTGGCCGATGACGACTTTCTGGACGCGTTGCCCGGCTACCTGCCGCCCGATCCGGCCAGCCAGGGGCGCGTCCCGCTGCTCATGCAGCGCATGCGCGCCATCACCACGGGTGGGGCGTAAACGTTTTCCGGCTTCCGCCCTGACGACAGAACGCCGTATTGTTGCCGTCGGCATTCCCGTTTTCCGTTTTCGCAAGGAGTATCCCGGAATGATGGATCAAGCCTATCTCGCCAAGCTCGACCCCACCCGCTTTCCGTCCCCGTGTTTCGTGGTGGACGAGGCGCGCATCGAGGCCAACGCCGCCATCCTGGACACGGTGCAGCGCCGCACCGGGGCCAAGGTGCTGCTGGCGCTGAAGGGCTTTGCCATGTGGAGCCTGTTTCCGCTGCTGTCGCGCGCGCACGGCGGGGTGCTGCATGGCACCTGCGCCAGTTCGCCGCACGAGGCGCGGCTGGGCCGCGAGGAATTCGGGGGCGAGGTGCACGCCTTTGCCGCCGGATACAGCGATGCGGACATGGCCGAACTGGTGACCCTGGCCGACCATCTGGTGTTCAACTCGTTCGCGCAGTGGCGCAGGTTTCGTCCGGCGGTGGCGGCGGCGGGGCGGTCCATCGAGTGCGGCATCCGCATCAATCCGGAGCATTCGGAAGGGGCCGTGGCCATCTACAACCCGTGCTCGCCCGGTTCCCGTCTGGGGGTGCGTCTCCATCACTTCGAGGCCGCACTGGCAGAGGCGGCGGCGCGCGGAGAAGACGCGCTGGACGGCATCTCCGGCCTGCATTTCCACACCCTGTGCGAGCAGGACGCCGATGCGCTGGACCGCACCCTGCACGCGGTGGAGGCAAGGTTCGGCGCGCATCTTTCGCGCATGAAGTGGCTGAACTTCGGCGGCGGGCACCATGTCACCCGTCCCGGCTACGACCTTGACCTGCTGTGCCGGTGCATCGACCGCATGCAGCGGAAGTACGGGGTGCAGGTGTACATCGAGCCGGGCGAGGCCGTGGCCCTGAACGCCGGAGTGCTGCTGTGCACCGTGCTGGACGTGGTGCAGGCCGACATGCCCGTTGCCATTCTGGATACCTCCGCCGCCGCGCACATGCCCGACGTGCTGGAAATGCCCTACCGCCCCGGTTGCATCGGCTCCGGCCTGCCGGGCGAAAAGGCGTGGACCTGCCGCTTCGCGGGCAAGTCGTGCCTGGCGGGCGACGTCATCGGCGAATATTCCTTCGACGCCCCCCTGCAACCCGGCGACCGGCTGGCCTTCCTCGACATGGCCATCTACAGCATGGTCAAGACCACCACCTTCAACGGGCTGCAACTGCCCGCCATTGCCCGCTACCGGCCTGCCGGACCGGAGGGCAGACCGGAGGGCAGACCGGAAGGGAAGGCGGATGGCGCTGCGGAAGGGCGGGGCGCGCGGCGCGAGGTGGTGCGGTCCTTCGGGTACGAGGCGTTCAAGTACCGCCTGTCCTGATGCGGGCGGAGCGGCCCCCCCCCCGTGGTGGACACCGCTTGCGCCCGCGTCTGGCAGTGAGCATGTATGGATGAGGGCGCCACGCGCCCCGGAGGCGGCCATGATCGACATCAAGCCCGATGCCCTGAGCCACGTGGCCGGACGCGGCGGACACGTGACGCTGTATTACCAGCCCCTGCGTGGTTGCTGAGGCGGCGGCTCGCTGCTGAGCCTCCCCGCCGTGCGCGTGGGCAAACCCAAGGGGCTCGAGGCCGCCCGGTTCCGGCGCGAGGAACGCGACGGCGTGACCATCTGGTCCGACCCGGACCTGCGGCCCGAACGTACCACCGGCAGCGTGACGGTGCGGCTGCGCCGCTTGCTGTGGCTGTGGCCGTATCTGGACATCATCGCGGCGGAAAAGTCGGCCCTGTAGGGCTGGCTGCGGATGGCGGGCGGCAGTCCGCCCCTTGTTTCCTCCTCTTTGCCCGCGCGCGCCAACCCGTTTTTCTGCATGCCGCAGGGGCTGCGCGTCTGGCCGCGTCTGGCCGCGTCTGGCCGCGTCTGGCCGGACAGGTCACATTTTCCGGACTTGGCCGCGCCTGCTCACAATGGACCACAGCGGACCACAGTGGGCCACACCGGGCCACGCCTGACAGAATCCGCATGCACCGCAAACGAAAGCGCCCCGGCTTCCGGATGTTTCCGGGCCGGGGCGTTTGTTGTGGACAACGCGGTGGGGGAATGGGGCGGGCGGAGAATAGCCGCCGGATTTAACCGTGGGTAGTTCCTGGGGAATGCCAGCTCAAGTGCGGTGCACTGCCACGCCGGACCACACCGCCCGCCGGGCCTTCCCCGGTCAGGTGTCGCCGTCTCCATCGCGGGGCACGGTCAGCAGTCTGCCCCGTGCTAGCAGAGCGGTGAACTCGTCCGGCGGCAGGGGGCGGCTGAACAGGAATCCCTGTACCTCGTGGCAGCCTTCCAGCAGCAGGAAGTTGAGCTGTTCCGGCGTTTCCACCCCTTCGGCCACCACGCGCAACCCCAGCCGGTCGGCCATGGTGATGATGGTGGCGGCGATGGCCGCGTCGTTGGGGTCGTCGGGGATGTCGCTGATGAACGAGCGGTCGATCTTCAGCGAGGTCAGCGGCAGGTTCTTGAGCTGGTACAGCGAGGAATACCCGGTGCCGAAGTCGTCCACCGAAAGGGCGATGCCCATTTCCGCCAGCTGGTTCAGCTTGCGGATGGTATGGTCCACGTCGGTGACGATGGTGGATTCGGTGATCTCCAGTTCCAGCAGGTGCGGCGGCAGGCCCGTTTCGGCCAGCACGTCGGCCACCATGCCCACCAGGTTGCGGTGGCGGAACTGGTGCACCGAAAGGTTCACGGCCACGTGCAGGTCGGCGTGTCCAGCATCGCACAGGGCGCGGGTTTTGGCGCAGGCCAGGCGCAGCATGTGCTCGCCAAGGGGCACGATGAGCCCCGTGGACTCCGCCAGGGGGATGAACTCCGCCGGGTGTTCCTGACTGCCGTCGGCGCGGGTCCAGCGGGCCAGGGCCTCCATGCCGGTGATCAGGCCGGTGTTCAGGTCCACGCGCGGCTGGTAGTGGGCGGTGATGTCTCCGGCGGCAAGGGCGCGGTGCAGGTCGCCTTCCAGCGACAGGCGGCGCACGGCGCGATCGTTCATGGCCGGGGTGAACAGGTGGTAGCGGCGCTTGCCCTGTTCCTTGGCGCGCGACATGGCGATGTCGGCGTTGCGCACCAGGGTGTCGGGGTCGTCGCCGTCGTCGGGAAACAGGGCGATGCCCACGCTGGCGCCCACGAACAGCTCGTGTTCCTGCACCCGCACCGGCTCGGTGAACCGGGCCAGCAGCCGTTCGGCCACCTGCGCCGCATCGCGTTCGCTCTCCACGTCTTGCAGCACCACCACGAATTCGTCGCCGCCCACGCGGGCCAGGGTGTCCTGCGGGCGGACCATCTGGCGCATCTGCTCGGCGGCCTGTTGCAGGTAGATGTCACCCACCATGTGGCCCAGGCTGTCGTTGACCTGCTTGAAGTTGTCCAGGTCCACCGACAGCACGGCCACCTTGCGGTCCTCGCGCCGGGCGCCGTTGATGGCCATGCCCAGCCGGTCGCGCAGCAGGGCGCGGTTGGGCAGACCGGTGAGCGCGTCGTGGTGGGCCTGATGCTGGATCTGCGATTCCTTGGCCTTCAGTTCCGTGATGTCGTGAAACACGGCCACGTAGTACTCGGTGCGTCCGGTGGGGCCGGGAATGGCGCTGATGCTCAGCCATTCGGGGTACACTTCGCCGTTCCTGCGGCGGTTCCATATCTCGTCTTCCCAGCGGCCTTCCTCCACCAGCGCGCGCCACATGTCTTCGTAGAAGGCGCTGTCGTGGTGGTGCGATTTCAGGATGCGCGGGCTCTGGCCCACGGCGTCGTCCGCCGGGTATCCGGTGATGGTGGTGAAGGCCGGGTTCACCGCCACGATGTTCCCCTCCGGGTCGGTGATGCAGATGCCTTCCAGCGCGTTGCGGAACACCCGTTCGAACAGCCGGGCCTGGCGTTCGGCGGTGCGGCGTCCGGAAATGTCGTGCACCACCACCAGCGCGGTCATGCCCTTGCCCCGCAGCAGGGACAGGGGCAGGGGCTCCACGCTCACCTCGGCCTCGTGGGGGCCGTGCGCGGCGGTGCAGATTCCTTCCATGCAGAAACCGCCGGTGGGGCAGAAGTCGCTGCCGGGGCTGGCGCCGCCCGTGCCCTGGCGCGGTTCGGCCGGGGTGGAGTCTGGCGGGGTTGCGGCTGGCAGGGGGCAGCCGGCCAGCAGGTTGTCGATGCGGGTCTCGATGTCCGGCGGCAGCAGGTCTGCCGTGCGCAGGGACAGCAGTGTTTCGCGCGGGTGGCCGGACATGCGCTCGGCGGCGCGGTTGCAGTCCACGATGCGGCCCCCTTCGCCGCGCACGTACACGGCGTCCGGGGCCAGTTCGAACAGCGCGCGGAAGCGGGCCGTGCTTTCGGCCAGTGCGGCGGTGCGCTGGCGCACCTCTTCTTCTATTTCGGCCTCGACCAAGGTGGTGACGTCGAAGGCCAGGCCCAGCACGGCGCCCGGTCCGGCCACCTCGGTCGGCAGGGGCAGCTTGGCCACGCGGAACACCCGCTCGGCCTCGTCGTCGGGCAGCATGCGCTCGCACAGCAGGGGGGTGCCGTCTTCGGCCACGCGCCGGTCCTCGTCCAGCAGGGCGCTGGCCACGGCGTGGGGAAAGATGTCGCGCGGGGAAAGCCCCACCACGTCCTTGCCGGGCACACCGGCCAGGTCGGCATACAGGTGGTTGGCGGCCAGGTAGCGGCCCTCGCCGTCGCGCAGGAACAGCGCCACCAGGGGGTTGTCCAGCAGGGCGCGCAGCAGGCCGGGCGTCTGGCTGCCGGATGTCAGGCTGCCGGACGTGCCTTGTCCGGACGTGCCTTGTCCGGGGGTGTCGTGTCCGGGGGCACCTTGTCCGGGGGCACCTTGTCCGGACGCATTTTGGCCGGGGTTTTCCGCGTTCGCTGGCCCCCCGGCGGCACGGTGTTCCTGTTCCTCGTCCCGCATGTGCTGTGGCATGTCGCCCGTCATTCGGACCCCCCCTTGAAAACACGGCGCACGTGGATGGCCAGATGGCATGCCATACCAGAAAGCATGGGGGGCCGGAAGAGGCGTCCGCGCGCCATTTGCCGCCGACAGGGTGCGGCAGGCGGACCGGGTGCGAACCGGCACGGGGGTTGCGCAGGTTACGCCAGTCGTGCCATTGTGCATGCATTGGCATCCCCCCGCCATGTCGCGCAATCCGTTCCTGCAGCCCGATGCAGGGAAACCGCGGTGACGGCGGGGGATGCATGCACGCGACGCCACCGGCGCGCACAGCATGAAGGAGTGGGCGTCATGTCCTACGCACGGATACTGCTTCCCATGGACGGCTCGGAGCATGCACGCCTGGCCCTGCGCCACGCGGTGGCCCTGGCCCGTTGCAGCGGCACGGGCCATATCGTGCTCATGTACAGCTTTGGCGAGATTCCCGCCCTTATCGGCGGCGAGGCGCGCGAGGAACTGGTGCGCGAATGCACCCAGGAGGCAGAGGCGCTGCTGGCCGAGCCGCGCGCCCTGCTGGACGAACTGGGCGTGCCCAGTTCCGTGCGCATCGTGGACGGCGCCCCGGGCAGGGCCGTGGTGCGCGTGTGCGACGAGGAAGGTTGCGATACCATCGTCATGGGCTCGCGCGGGCTGGGCGAACTGGGCGGCATGATAATGGGCAGCGTCACCCATCAGGTGCTGCAACTGGCCAAGGTGCCCGTGCTGGTCGTCCGCTAGGCGAGGGGTGGCGTTCATGGCCCGTAGCGTGTCTTGCGCGCCGCAGCGCAACGCAACCCGGCGGGGTGCGGCGTGACCCCCATTTCGGCGGCCGCCCTGACCACCCTGCAATGGGTGCTCATTTCCGCCATGTACGGGGTGTCCGTGTACGCGGCGGGCCACGCCCTGCTGCACAAGCGCGACCCCCGCGCGGCCCTGGGGTGGATTGCCGTGTGCCTGACCTTTCCCCTGGCCGGGCCGCTGCTGTATTTCCTGTTCGGCATCAATCGCGTGCACAGCCGCGCCGCCCGCCTGCTGGAAGAATCGGAAACCCGCCGCCTGCGCGAAGGGGGCCGCCTGCACGGCGGCCCGGCCCGCCACGAGCCGCCGGGGGCCATGCCGTCCGGCATCGTGCCGCCGCGCTACGAGCGGATGGCCAGGGTGGGCTACGCGGTCACCGGACGACCACTGGCCGGGGGCAACCACGTGCAGCCGCTGCACAACGGCGAACAGGCCTACCCCGCCATGCTCGAGGCCATCGACAACGCCGAGCACAGCGTCTTTCTGACCACCTACATCTTCGGCACCGGCGACGCGGGCCAGCGCTTCGTGGATGCCCTGGCCGACGCCGCCGCGCGCGGGGTGGACGTGCGGGTCATCGTGGACGGCGTGGGCGGCCTGTACCACTGGCCGCGCGCCTGGCGGCGGCTGACCCGGCGCGGGGTGCGCGTGGAGCGCTTTCTGCCGCCGCACCTGGTGCCGTTGCAGCTTTCGGTAAACCTGCGCACCCACCGCAAGGTGCTGGTGTGCGACGGCAGGGTGGGCTTTACCGGGGGCATGAACATCGCCCAGAACCACATGGCCGCGCAGGGCTGCACCCGGTGCGTCACCGACCTGCACTTCCTGTTCAGCGGCCCCATCGTGGCCCAGTTGCAGGAGGCCTTCCTGCGCGACTGGGGCTTTGTCACCGGCGAATACGCGCCCGGCCCCACGGTGCGCGAGGAACCCTGCGGCGATTCGCTGTGCCGCATGGTGCTGGACGGTCCCGGCTTCGGCTTCGAGCGCGTGCACGACCTGCTGGCGGGCGTGGTGGCCGGGGCGGAGCGGTCCATCCACATCATGACGCCCTATTTCCTGCCCTCGCGAGAGCTGATCAGCGGCCTGCGGGCCGCTTCGCTGCGCGGGGTGGAGGTGCACTGCGTGCTGCCGGGCCGCAACAACCTGCCCTTCGTGCACTGGGCCTCACGCAACCTGCTGCCATCGCTGCTGGAAAGCGGGGTGCGGGTGTACTACCAGCCGCCGCCGTTCTGCCACACCAAGCTGCTGCTCATCGACGGGTGCTATGCCCACGTGGGCTCGGCCAACATCGACCCGCGCAGCCTGCGCCTGAACTTCGAGCTGACCGTGGAGGTGCTGGACACCACCGTGGCCCGCCAGTTGGGCCAGCACTTCGAGGCGGTGCGCGCCGTGGCCGCAGAGGTGACGCCCCAGTCGCTGACCGCCCGCAGCATGGCGGTGCGCCTGCGCGATGCCGTGTGCTGGTTGTTTTCCCCTTACCTGTAGGGGCAGCGCCCCGGCATTCGTCCCCCCTTTCGGAAAAATCATCCTGCATGGCGTGCCGGACGGGTTTCGCAGCCCACCGGCATCATGGCGTTTTTCAGGGGGGCAGTACTGAGGGTGCACGGCGGGGCCCCGCGCGCCGGTTTTTTCAGAACGCGGAATGCAATGATGGCGGGATGTTGCCACGGCGCTGTGCGGCGTTCCGGCCCGTTTCGCCGGGGCAGGGAACGGGGTTGACACCCCCTGCCAGGGGATTACTAGGGGGGTCGCAACGCAGTTTACCCGGAAGGTAGCCTTCGGAATGAATACGTCTCTCCTGCGCCCGGTCCGATGCGGTATGCCGCGCGGCCTGGGTGCATCCGATACCGGTTTTGCCCCCTGCTGCTCCGCCCCCTCGTGTTCCGCCTTGGTCACGCAGGGCGTTTTCCGCGTCGGCGCGCAGCGCGCGCGTGGCACGGGCACCACGCCCCGTTCCGTGCTGGCGCTGCTCTGCTGCGCCCTGCTGGCCGTGCTGGGGGTGGTGCTGCTGCCCGACGCGGCCTTTGCCTGGGGACCGGGCGTGCACATGGTGGCCGCCCACTGGCTGCTGCAAAACGCCTCGCTTTTGCCCGCCGCCGTGGGCTCGGCCCTGCTGACCCATCCGGATGCCTTTCTGTACGGCAGCCTTTCCGCCGACATCTTCATCGGCAAGGGCTGCACCGTCACCCCCGGCCACAGCCACAACTGGAGCACCGGGCACACCCTGTACGAGGCGGCGGACACCCCGCGCCTGCATGCCTACGCCTGCGGCTACCTTTCGCACCTTGCCGCCGACACCGTGGCCCACAACCATTACGTGCCCACGCTGCTGGGGGGCACCCCCGGCACCGGCAAGCTGAGCCATGTGTACGTCGAGATGCAGGCCGACCGCATGGTGGAATGGGACGCGGCAGAGGCCGTCAGCCTGTTCCGCCTGCCCAACGGCGCGGCGGACCGTACCCTGTTGCAGGCCACCCATGGCGGGCACTGGCCCTTTGCCTTCAAGAAGCGGTTGTTCCAGGGCAGCCTGGCCGTCAGCGGCAAACAGTCGTGGCGGCGCTCGCTGCGTCTGGTGCACCGGGTCATGCCCCACGCGGCGGACCGCGCCTACCTGCGCGAGATGATCGACGTCAGCGTGCGCGCCGTGGTGGACGTGCTGCGCGACCCGTACGGATCGACGGTGACGGGCATCGACCCCATCGGCAGCGACCACCTGGCCGAGGCGCGCGACGTGTGCCGGGGCGTGCAGCCCATGGTGGCGCGCAGGCCGGGCGGGGTGCGCTTTCCGCTGGACGAGCGGCTGGTGGACCTGCCCTACCTGCCGGTGCCCTGCCGGGCGGCCTGATAGGCCCATCTTTCATGCACGCAAAAAGGCGGCGGGAGTGATCCCGCCGCCTTTTTGCGTGCATGGCCGAGAGGAGCAAGGAAAGGCATGGCAAGGCGTGAGCCCCCCGAGGTGTCGCGTGGTTGCGCGGTCGCGCAGGCGTGCGGTCACCCTGTCGCGCAGTCGCGCAGTCGCCCTGCCGCCCTGTCGCACGGCCGCGCAGTCACCCGGTCGCGTCGCGTGGGTGGCGAAATGGCGTGCGTGCGGCGTCAGCCCAGCAGCCACGAGACCAGCGCGCCTACGCCCACCACGTACAGCACGTCCACCCCGGCGCGCAGCGCGGCAAAGGCCGCCACGCCGATGATGGCGGGCAGCGGCGTGGCGGGCAGGGCCTGGGCCACGCTGATGGCCAGATATCCCAGCAGCCCGGTGAACCCCGCCAGCGTGGCGCGCACCGCCCGGCGATAGATGCGCGAATGCTCGATGCGCGACACCAGCCGCTCCGCCCCCAGCATGAAGAACAGCGACGGCGTGAAGATGGCAAGCCCCGCCACCACCGAACCCAGCGGGCCGTCCACCCGCCAGCCGATGAAGGCGGCGGTGAGGATGATGGGGCCGGGCGTCACCTGGCCGATGGCCACGCCGTCCAGAAAGGCGGCGTCGCTCATCCAGCCGCGCAGGTGGACCACCTCGTGGCGCATCACCGGCAGGGCGGCCAGCGCCCCGCCGAAGGCCACAAGGTCGGTGCGCAGCATGGACACGGCCAGGGCGAACAGGTCGGGCCGCAGGGCCGCCAGCACGGCCAGGGCCACGGCCACCCCGGCCAGGGCCGCCAGCACGCCGCGCAACGCGCCAAGAACTCCGGGCCGGGGTGTTGCGCCGGGGCCGCCGTCCGCCTGCGCAGGGGGCGCGGCATCGCCGTCGCGGTATACCACCACTCCGGCTGCGGCAGCCGCCAGCACGGGAACGATGGGGTGGACCCCCAAAAGGGTCAGCCCGCACACCCCGGCCCCGATCACCCAATCCATGCCCATGCGCAGGTAGCGTTTGCCGAAATCGAGCAGCCCCGACACCATCAGGGCCACGGTGACGGCCTTCAGGCCGATGAACGCGGCCATGACGGCGGGCAGTTCGTGATTCTTCCAGTACATGGCCGAAAGCACGGTGATCATCAGGAACGCGGGCAGGGTGAACCCGAAGAACCCGGCCAGCATGCCCGGCGTGCCGCGCAGCCGCAGCCCCACGTACGAGGCCACCTGCATCACCGTGGCCCCCGGCACCGCCTGGCACAGGGCCACGCCAGAGCGGAACGTGGCCTCGTCCATCCATCCCTTGCGCTCCACCACCTGGGCACGCACCACGGGCAGCATGGCGGGGCCGCCGAAGGCCGTGGCCCCCAGACGCATGAAGGTCAGGAACAGGTCACGCAGGGTGGGCGGGGTGCCCGCATGCGAGGAAGGGGGGGAGTCCTGTGGTGCTTCGGACACGGTGACCTCGTTGTCTGGGCTGGGTGTCATGCGGTACGCCGGAGTTGGGCGCGGGTACGCCGGCCACGCCTGAAGGGAGTCCGGTTCTGGTGATTTTCTACCACGATACGGGCAGAAGATGCATGCTTCCGTAGGCACTCTAGCCATGTGAACGGTTGCTTACAAGGGCGCGCCACCCGTGCTGGAAATTTTGTGGCGGGTTCCGTGGTGTGCCTCGGTATCTTTTTTGTGCGTACTTGCCGAAAGCGTTTCATTGGGTGAAGCTGCACACCATGTCCACGCGGTGCGGCCGCATCGGCGGGGAACCCACCCAACGCAGTGCAAGGAGCACGGATCATGTCGCAACCCGATTTTCCCGTGGCGGTAACCGCCATGCTCACCGCCCGCCCCGGCAGCGAAGCCCGCGCGGCGGAACTCATTGCCGGTATAGTTGCCGCCACGCAACGGCACGAGGGCATGCTGCGCTACGAGGCGCAGCAGCAACTGGACGCGCCGCGCAATTTCACCTTCATCGAGCAGTGGACTTCCCGGGCAAGCCTGGACGCGCATCTGGCCACGCCCGAGTTGCTGGCCTTTCGCGCGGCGGCGGCAGAGGTCTTCGAAGGCCCCGCCGACGTGCGGCTGTGGCGGCTTGTGAAGTAGCGTGAGCACGTTTGGGCGGGCCGTGGTGTCACGGTCCACCTGCATCACCGCATCGCCGACTTCCGCATTGCCCACATTCGCATCTCCACATTCCATCCCTACATTTGCATCCCCTGACGGGGAGGAGGCCCCTCCATGGCAAGCGACGTGACGACCAGCCCGGCGCACGGTCCCGCACCCAGCCCCAGGGCCATCGCGGGCCGGGTGGACATCGCCCCCCAGGCCTTCGTGGTGCCCATGGCCCAGACCATCGTGGGCTGCATGGCCGACGGCAGGCCCAACTTCATGGCCGTGGCCTGGCTGACCCGGGTCAACTACCAGCCGCCCATGCTGGGCGTGGCCATCAACCGGCGCAACTTCAGCCACGGGGCCATTGCCGCCAGCGGGCAGTTCAGCGTGAACTTTCCCACCGTGGACATGACGGTGGTGACCGACTACACGGGGCTGGCCTCCGGCGCCCGTGTGGACAAGTCCGGCCTGTTCGAGGTGTTCCACGGCCATCTGGACGCCGCACCGCTGATACGGGAATGCCCGCTGGGCATCGAGTGCCGGGTGCACACCGCCGTGGAACTGCCCAGCAATACCTTTTTCATCGGCGAAATAGTCGGGGCCTGGTGCGCCGAGGACTGCGTGGATGGTGACGGCGCGCCCGACCCCAAGCGGTTGCGGCCCATGCTGCTGACCATGCCGGACAACCGCTACTGGTCCATGGGCGACGTGGTGGGCAAGGCTTGGCACGACGGCAAGGCCCTGCGGCAAAAGGCGGGCGGCGAGGCCGGGTAGCCCGCGCCGCGAGGGCGGCTGGCCACGGGAAGAGACGAAACAAGGGGCGCGGTTTTCACCACGCCCCTTCTTGATTTTTCCGCATTTCGGAACAGCGCGGGGCGCGGTTTTCACCGCGTCCCTTCTTGATTCTTCCGCATTTCGGAACAGAGCGGGGCGCGGTTTTCATTGCGCCCCTTCTTGATTCTTCCGCGTTTCGGAACAGAGCGGGGCGCGGTTTTCACTGCGTCCCTTCTTGATTCTTTCGCATTTCGGAACAGGGTGGGGGCGCGGTTTTCACTGCGTCCCTTCTTGATTCTTTCGTATTTCGGAACAGAGCGGGGCGCGGTTTTCATTGCGCCCCTTCTGGATTCTTCCGCGTTTCGGAACAGAGCGGGGCGCGGCTTGCACCGCGCCCCTTCTGTTCCGGGTCGTTTCTCCCCGCTTCCCGGTCAGCTCTCAAGGCAGCCGCGCGACCGGCATTCGCCGTGCCGGACGCGCGGGGTATTCGGCTAGGCTTCGGGAGCGGCGGCCTCGGCGGGCTTTTCGGCGCTCTTGTCGGCCTTCTTGGACTTTCTGGGCGTGCCCTGCAAGCTCACCACGAACTTGCTGGGCGCGGGCTTGCGGTGCTGGTTTTCCATCGACAGGCAGTGCGTGGGGCACGCATCGACGCACACCGAGCAGTACACGCAGGCAAAGGGATCGCAGTCCCACTTGCCTTCCTTGGGGTCCACGGTGATGCACTGCGAAGGGCACTTGATCTGGCAGCTCTTGCAGAAGATGCAGTCGTGGATGTTGTTTACGAGTTTGCCGCGGAAACCCTCGAACGCCGGCCGCGTCTCGAACGGATAGAGCCGGGTGGAGTATTTCCCCATGATGTTCCGCAGCACGTTGCTGAGCATGTACATGGTCTGGTCTCCTTGCTTACCGCTCGGTGCAGCTGATGCACGGGTCGATGGTCAGGGCCGCGAGGGGCACGTCGGCAAGCTGCGCGCCGGGCAGCATGGCCAGAAGCGGCGGGATGTTGGCGAAGGTGGGGGTGCGGATGCGCACCCGCTCCATGTTCTTCGAGCCGTTGCCCTTCAGGTAGTACAGCAACTCGCCGCGCGGCTGTTCGACACGGCAGACCACCTCGCCGGTGGGCTTGCCGGGAACCTTTGCGGCCAGTTCGCTGTCGGGCAGGCGCGAAATGGCCTGACGCACGATATCCATGGATTGCAGCGCTTCCATGAACCGGACCTTGGAACGGGCCCAGCAGTCGCCCTCGGGCGAGGTGACGGGCTCGAAGTCCAGTTCGTCAAAGGCCGCATAGCCAAGCTGGCGGGCGTCCTGGGCAACGCCGCTGCCGCGCAGGGTGGGGCCGACCGCGCCGAGCTGAATGGCCTGCTCGGCCGTCAGCACGCCGATGCCCACGGTGCGCTTTTTCACGGTGTAGTCGTCGAGCATGGTCTTCATCAGCTGGCGCAGTTCCTTCTCCAGCTTGTCCAGCTCGTCGAGGATCCAGCGCTGCTGGGTCTTGTCCAGGTCGCGGCGCACGCCGCCAACCACGTTGACGGAGATGACCACGCGGTTGCCCGCCGTGGCTTCGTTGATGTCCATGACGCGTTCGCGGATCTTCCAGAACTGCATGAACAGGCTTTCGAAGCCGAAACCGTCGGCGAACAGGCCCAGCCACAGAAGGTGGCTGTGGATACGGTGCAGTTCCGACCAGATCACCCGCAGGTACTTGGCGCGGCTCGGCACTTCCACGTTCATCATGGTTTCAAGGCCCTGGCAGTAGCACATGGCGTGGATGCACGAACAGATGCCGCACACCCGCTCCACGATGTAGACCATCTGGTTGTAGTCGCGAATGCTGGCGAGGGTTTCGAGGCCGCGATGCACGTATCCCAGGGCGGGAATGGCTTCGACGACGGTTTCATCCTCGACGACCAGTTTCAGGTGCAGGGGTTCCGGCAGAACCGGATGCTGCGGACCGAAAGGAATGATGGTGCGGGACATGAGACCTACCTCTTAATCCTTCTTCTGGATGGTGGAGATCTTGCAGAACGGCGCCGAGATGGTCGAGGTGATCTCGTCATCCAGGTACAGCGTACGGTTGAAGTCCAGCACCAGACCGTCGAACTGCAGGTTGAAGTGGTCGCGCGATTCGTTTTCCACGAGCAGCGCGGCAAAGTAGACTGGCGAGATGCTGGGTACCGGCTGGTCCTTGGGGTGGGTCAGCCGGAAGTGGGTCATCTCGTTGTTCATGTCGTAATGGTAGAAGATATCCACGTTGCCGTCGCCCAGGTCCACCACGGACATGGTGACTAGGCGGTAGCCCCGGTCGAACATGCTCTTGGCCTGCGCGACCACGGCATCCGCGGCGATGGGTGTTGCGTTCAGTATTTCGCTGTGCGTGGGCATTGCTGTCCTCGTTGCCCCGTGCCGGGGCTCGCCGGTCGTTCCGGCGCTTGAGGGTTCGCGCCCGCTCCGCCCGCGAACATGCGGCGAAACGGCGCGGACATCGGCGGGGCACCCGCCGTGCGGCCTAGTCGATGACGGTCACCTTGGGCATTTCGCCAAGGCCAAGCTTGGCCTTCACCACGTCAAGGGCGGTGACGACGCCGTCGATGATGGCGTCGGGCTTGGCCGGGCAGCCGGGTACGTACACGTCGACCGGGATGACCTGGTCGACGCCGCCCACCACGTTGTAGCACTCGCGGAACACCCCGCCCGAGGTGCCGCACGCGCCAATGGCGATGACGGCCTTGGGGTCGGGCATCTGGTCGTAGATGTTCTTCAGTACTTTCTTGTTGCGGTGGTTCACCGTGCCGGTAACCAGCAGCACGTCGGCATGCTTGGGGTTGCCCACGTTGATGATGCCGAAACGCTCCACGTCGAAGACGGGGGTAAGGCAGGCCAGCACCTCGATATCGCAGCCGTTGCACGACCCGCAGTCGAAATGGACGACCCACGGGGACTTCAGACGGCCTTTATTGATCCAGTTTTCAAGCAGACCCATTATCGCCTCCTCCCCTTAGCTGACGTAGAGCCAGAGCAGGTTGAACACCGACAACACAAGACCCACGCCCAGCACGTTCTTGAGCATCCACGGCCAGGTCATGCGCGCGCAGATGTTGTCGATCAGGATTTCCGCCGCGTAGGTCACCACCAGCAGGGCGACCATGCCCACGATGCTGGTGTGCCAGAACAGCGAGCACAGGCCCAGGATGAGCACCACGTCGAACCAGTGGCCGATTTCCAGCAGCGCAAGGTGCGGGCCGGAGTATTCGGTCAGCACGCCGCGCACCAGTTCCTGGTGGGCGTGATGGCAGGCCGAGATGTCGAAGGGCGACTTGCGCAGCTTGATGGTCAGCGCGTAGCCCAGCGCAATGAACAGGAAGGGCATGCTGAGCAGCAGCGGCTTTTCCATGGCGTACACGTCGGCGATCTTGAAGCTGCCGGTGGCCATGGAAATGCCCACGAACACCACGATGATCAGCGGCTCGTAGGCCAGCATCTGCAGCAGTTCGCGCTGGGCGCCCACCTGGGCGTAGGGGGAAGGCACGGACAGCGCGCCCACCACCTGGAACACGGCGCCGATGGTCATGACGAAGAAGAGCAGCAACAGGTCGCCCTGCATGAAGAACAGCAGCACGGCCAGGGCGGATGACAGCACGTAGATGTATGCCGACATGACCTGCCACGAGTTGACCACCATGGGCGCTTTGCCCAGCAGCTTCAGCACGTCGTAGAACGGCTGGAGGATGGGCGGCCCGAAGCGGGACTGGAGGCGGGCGGTGACGCGGCGGTCAACCCCGGCCAGAAGGCCCCCGACCACCGGGGTGAGGGCAAGCCCGATGAGAGCGGCGATGAACGTCAGCATTACAGCACCCCCCCGAGCATGACCGCAAGCAGCACGATGGCGATCACGTTGATGGACTTCGAGAGTTTGGATTCACCGAACAGGGATTCCATGTAGTAGTTGCCGGCGGCGGTTTCCACGAACCCGTTCATGGGGCCGTTGAAGCCGATCTTGCCGTTCTCCACCCGCTGCGAGCCGCCCATGTAGGGCAGGCTGGCCGCTTCGGGGCCGACCTTCTTGGCGGCGCGCAGGGCATACATGAAGCCCACGCCCAGCAGCAGGAACAGCGGGTACACCGCGAACACGCCGGCGTTGTTCTCGAATACGCCCATGGAGACGGTGTAGGCGGTGGCCTTGGCGTACAGCGCCGTGGCCGGGGCCACCAGCATGCTGTAGACGAAGGGCGAAAGCAGCGACAGGCCCACGGCGCCACCGGCCAGCAGCAGCAGCGGCAGGCGCACCGAGAGGGGCTGGTGTTCGGCGGGCGGGTTTTCGCCGGGCACGGTGGAACCCAGCATCACGCCGGCCCAGCGAGCCCAGAACAGCACCGTCAGGGCGCTGCCGAGAGCCAGCATGATAACCAGCGGGGGCATGGCGGCGGTGGCGGTGGCGGCGGATTCAAGGGCCATCCACTTGGCCAGCAGCATGCCGAAGGGCGGCAGCATCATGGTCACGATGCCGATGACGGTGATCACCGCGGTGCGGGGCATCACCTTGAACAGGCCGCGCATGGCTTCGATGTCGCGCGAGCCGATCTTCTGCTCGATGGCGCCCACGCACAGGAACAGGAGGCCCTTGGAGATGGCGTGGAAGATGATCAGCATCACGGCGGCGGCGATGGCGGCCGAGGTGTTGATGCCCGCGCAGGCGATGATCAGGCCCAGGTTGGCGATGGTGGAGTAGGCCAGCACCTTCTTGCCGTTGCTCTGGCCCACTGCCAGGGCGGATGCGGCGATGAAGGTGAACGCGCCGAAGATGGCCACGGCGGCGGAAAGCATGGTGCCCTGGTAGGCCGGAGCCATGCGGATGACCAGGTACACGCCCGCCTTGACCATGGTGGACGAGTGCAGCAGCGCGGAAACCGGGGTGGGCGCCACCATGGCGCCGCACAGCCAGCTCTGGAAGGGCACCTGC
Organism: Nitratidesulfovibrio sp. SRB-5; assembly: GCF_019931275.1. Taxonomy (NCBI): domain Bacteria; kingdom Pseudomonadati; phylum Thermodesulfobacteriota; class Desulfovibrionia; order Desulfovibrionales; family Desulfovibrionaceae; genus Nitratidesulfovibrio; species Nitratidesulfovibrio sp. SRB-5. The sequence goes on from NZ_JAIOTY010000002.1 coordinate 533,944, forward strand.
GCGGCCTTGGTGAAGCCCGCGAAGCACAGGAAGGCCATGGGCAGCAGCAGCGCCGCGGTCTTCATGCCGGGGGCAGCCGACTTGGCCAGGATGTCCTGCACCGAAAGGGTGCCCGTGCTCTTCTGCAGGAACATGAGCGCGGCCACGAAGGCAACGCCGCCCGCCATGTTCATCCACAGGGCGCGGGTGGCGTTGGTCTTGGCCTCGTCGGTGCCGTCATGCCCGATGAGCATGAACGAGCACAGGGTGGTCACTTCCCAGAAGAAGTACATCCACGACAGGTTGTTGGCCAGCACCAGGCCGTTCATGGCGCCCAGGAAGAGCAGCATGAAAAAGAAGAACCGCGGCTGGCGGCTCTTGGCGAGGTGCAGGTGCTCCTCGTGTTCCTTCATGTAGCCAAGACCGTAAAAACAGATCAGGCCCCCCACGATGGAAATGATCAGCACCATGGTCAGAGACAGGCTGTCGGCGTAGAAGCCGGTTACCTGCGTGCCGTGGTCCATCAGGAAGAAGTCCAGATAGACCATGCCCAGCACCTGCAGCACCGTCAGCCCCATGATGAGCAGGTTGCCCATGCGCAGCGCGATGAGGAAGATGAACCCGAGCAGGGCGAAATCAAGAACAGTGATCAGGCCGTTGAGGCTGATGCCAAGAATGGCTTGGGGCGAGTAGGAGAACGAGCCGAGGCCCGCCAGTCCCAACGCCGCCGCGGCGGTTATCGCCACCGATACCGGGACGATGATGTTGCGCGCGGCGTCGCCCCTGACGAAATAGACCGCCAGGGCAGCTAAGAGTGGAAACACGACGCTTCCAAAGACAAGGGTGTCCAGCATACGCACCTCGTAACAAAGGACAAAGGAGAGCCGCGACACCTCCGGGTGGACGTCGCCGCTCACGGATTGCATGCCCTACAGGCATGGGCCCTTGGATTCCCGCACGGATTCTATGTCCCGGCAACCCGGAAACGTCAAGGGAATTGTAAGATACTACAGGTGGTTGGTCGCACAGTCCAATTGGCAGGTAGGAATTAGCTCTCGTCTCATATGTGGGTATTGCTTTTATTTGCGCGAGCATGGCGGAATAATCCGGAGGCGGGGACGCTCCGGGATGGGCGTCACGCCGCAGGGGGCGTGACGTCGGGCGCATTCATTCCGCGGAACCGGGCGTGGCGTGGCAAGGGCAGGGGGGGCGTTCCGGCGGCTGTGCCGGAGGGCGGCGTGCTGTCGGCACGCGTTTCGGGGGGCGGATTGGTTGCGGGCCTGCCCGGGGGGACCGGCGCGGGCACGGTGGCAGATCCGTTGGTGCGGGCGGTGTGCAGGGCGCAGAGGGGGGCATTGGCCGCGCGCGGCGGGCGTGAACGCGCCCGGCGGAGCATGTGGCGAACGGGCACAAGCTGCGGGATGGGGGCGGCGGGGCGTATGAAGGCTGCGATACGTTTTTATTACAAGATGTTGCCGGGCTATTGACTTTCTTAAACACTCGTTTAAGTAGGCCGAACGCCCTCCGGACAAGACCGGAGATGTCCGGCCCGCATTGGCGGGGCCGGGCAGGGCCTGCGGCGTCCGCCTTGCCGGATCGGGCCGTGTTCCTTTTGCCGTGGTTCCATGACCACGCCGTCCGGATGCCTCATGCACGACGCCTTGCCTGCCCGCAAAACCCCGGACGCTCCCGCGACCGCATCGGGGTGCGAACCGCGCGCCAACGCGCGGGATGCGGCCACGCGCGAGAGCGCGCCGCAGCAGGTTCCGCCACAACCCCTCCTCCGGAACGTGTCCGCCGGAGCCAAGGCCGCCGGTGCCGTGCCCGCCACCCCGCCTGCCGCCGTGGACCGGGATGGCCAGACCCCAGCCAGTCAGGTGCCGGACAGCCAGACGCCGGACAGCCAGACGCCGGACAGCCGGGTGCGCATCATGGCTGCCGCGGGCGAGACCTTTGCGGAACTGGGCTTTCACCGCGCCTCGCTGCGCGAGATATGCCGCCGCGCGGGCGTCAACGTGGCCCTGGTGAAGTATCATTTCGGCGACAAGCAGGGCCTGTACCGCGCGGTGCTGCTGCAACCCTTTCCGGAGCCGCCGCTGCCCTCGCCGCCGTCTGCATCGGGCATGGCCGCGCCGGGCCCCGGCGACGCCACCGGCGCTGCATCCTCGGCGGCGGATCCGGAAACACGGTTGCGCGCCTTCATCCGTTCGCAGTTGCACCGCACGCGCGGTTCGCGCCGCCCGGAATGGTACAATCGGCTGCTCATCCGCGAGATGACCGATCCCACCGGCGTCATCGGCGACATCGTGGGCAAGGTCATCGGTGCGCGCGCGGGCTACCTGGCCGAAACGGTGCGGGAACTGCTGGACGAGCCGGACCGCAGCCGCGCCGTGGCCCTGTGCGCCCTGAGCGTGGTGGGGCAGAGCCTGCATCACCACTTCGCGCGGAACGTCATTCCGCTGCTGTATCCCGAAATTTCGTATGATGCCGCCAGTCTCGACGAACTGGAGGAACACATCGCCGCCTTTTCCCTGGCGGGCATCGCCGCCCTGCGCGAGCGACTGCGCGCCGCACGGTCCGCCCCGCCCGAATGCCCCCAGTGCCCGGCCAGTTCAGAGAATCCAGCCAGCCTAGAGAACCCGGACGCTACCGGCTGCCCCGGCAGCTCTGGCAGCGCCACGCCGAACACCGCATCCATTCCCCCCACTCCCAGCCGTCAACGGAACACCGCATGAACATCGACGCCCAATCCAGGCCCCATTTCCGGCCCTGTCCCGCCGCCCCGTCCTTCGTCGGCCCTTCTTCCGTTGCGTCAGTTGCGCCAGTTGCGCCAGTTGCGCCAGTCACGCCAGTCCGGCGGGTGGCGGCCTTCCTGCCCGGCCTGCCGACCATGCCCGGCCTGTCGACCATGGTCATCCTGGCCGTCCTGCTGGCGATGCTGGCCGGGTGTTCCGGCGGCGACGAGGCCGCCAAGGCCAAACCCCAGAAGCGGCCCGTGCCCGTGGCCACTGCCCTTGCCGAAAAGCGCGACCTGCCTGTGGTGGTGCGCACCGTGGGCAACGTGGAGCCGTACGCCACGGTGTCCGTGAAGTCGCGCGTGGACGGCCAGGTCGTGGGGGTGCATTTCAAGGAAGGGCAGGATGTGCGCAAGGGCGACCTGCTGTTTTCGGTGGACCGACGCGCGCTGGAGGCGGCGCTGAGCGAGGCCCAGGCCAGGCTGCAACGCGACCGCGTGCTGCTGGCCAAGGCCGACGAGGACGTGCGCCGTTTCGAAAAGCTGGTGGCGGACGGCTACGTCAGCCGCGACCAGTACGAGCAGTACCGCTCCTCCGCCGATTCGCTGCGCGCCACCGTGCGCGCCGACGAGGCCTCGGTGGAGACGGCAAGGGTGCAGCTTTCGTACACCACCATCACCGCGCCCATGTCGGGCCGCGCCGGGCAGGTCAAGGTGGATCAGGGCAACATGGTGCGTGCCGGGGCGGATACGGTGCTGGTGGTCATCGACCAGATAGAGCCCATCTACGTGGGCTTTGCCCTGCCGGAAATGCACCTGGCCACCGCCCGCGCCCGCATGGCCGCCGGGGGCGTTCCGGTGCAGGCGCGGGTGCCCGGTGCCGCCAACGGCGTGGGGGGGGTGTCGGCGCGCGGCACGGTGAGCTTCGTGGACAACACGGTGAACACCGCCACCGGCACCATCCGCATGCGCGGCACCTTTGCCAACGAGGCGCGCGTGCTGTGGCCCGGCCAGTTCGTGGACGTGTACGTGGAACTGGGCGAGGTGCCCGGCGCCGTGGTGGTGCCCGCGCAGGCGGTGCAGACCGGCAGCCAGGGACTGTTCGCCTACGTGGTGGCCCAGGACAACACCGTGCAGTTGCGCAAGGTGCGCACCGGCCTTGCCCATGACGGCCAGGTGGTGATCGAGGAGGGCGTGGCCGCGGGCGAGCGGGTGGTCATCGACGGCCACCTGCGCCTGACCCCCGGCGCCGTGGTGGAGGAAAAGGCCTCCGCCGGGGCGGCTTCCGGCGGGCAGGCGGAAAAAACCGGCGAACCTGCCGCGAAACCCGGCGAAGCGGGCGCCAGGGGCGCGGCCCCGGCGGAGGCGCGCCAGTGAACATCGCGGCGTTCTTCATCCGCAGGCCGGTGACCACCTGCCTGGTCATGCTGGCCATGTTCCTGTTCGGGGTGGTGGGCTACCGCAACCTGCCGGTAAGCGACCTGCCCAACGTGGACTTTCCCACCATCCAGGTAACGGCCGAGCTTTCCGGGGCCGACCCGGAAACCATGGCCAGCGCGGTGGCCACCCCGCTGGAACGGCAGTTCGCCACCATCGCGGGCATCGACTCCATGACCTCGTCGAGCACCCTCGGGCGCACCCGCATCACCATCCAGTTCGCCCTCGACCGCGACATCGACGCGGCGGCGCTGGACGTGCAGTCGGCCATCTCGCAGGCGGCGCGCCGCCTGCCCGACGACATGACCACGCCGCCCTACTTCCGCAAGGTCAACCCCGCCGACCAGCCCATCCTGTACATTGCGCTCACCTCGCCCACCCTGCCCCTGTCGCAGGTGAACGAATACGCGGACACCATGCTGGCCCAGCGCATCTCCATGGTGGCCGGGGTGGCCCAGGTGCAGGTGTACGGTTCGCAGAAGTACGCGGTGCGCGCCCAGGTGGACCCGCGCGCCCTGGCCACGCGCGGCATTGGCCTGGACGAGGTGGCCAAGGCCATTTCCGATTCCAACGTCAACCTGCCCACCGGCACCCTGCAAGGCGACCATACCTCGCGCAACATCCAGGCCAGCGGCCAGTTGTTCGACGCCGCTTCGTACCGGCCCATGGTGGTGGCCTGGCGCGACGGTGCCCCGGTGCGCCTGGGCGAGCTTGGCCGGGTCATCGACAGCGTGGAGCAGGACAGGCAGTTCACCTGGTTCAACGACACGCGCGGGCTTGTGCTGGCCGTGCAGCGCCAGCCCGGTTCCAATACCGTGGCCGTGGTCAACGCGGTGAAGGAACTGCTGCCCTCGTTCGAGCGGCAGCTGCCCGCCTCCGTGCAACTGAACGTGATGTACGACCGTTCGCAGACCATCCGCGAATCGGTGGACGACGTGAAGTTCACCCTGGTGCTCACCGTGGTGCTGGTGGTGCTGGTGATCTTCCTGTTCCTGCGCAGCCTGTCGGCCACTGTCATCCCCAGCCTGGCCCTGCCCATGTCGGTGGTGGGCACCTTTGCCCTGATGTACGTGTTCGGGCACAGCCTGGACAACCTGTCGCTGATGGCCCTGACGCTGGCCGTGGGCTTCGTGGTGGACGACGCCATCGTCATGCTCGAGAACATCGTGCGCCACAAGGAAATGGGCAAGCCGGTCATGCAGGCGGCCCTGGACGGGTCCAAGGAGATCGGCTTCACCATCATCTCCATGACCATCTCGCTGGCGGCGGTGTTCATCCCCGTGCTGTTCATGGGTGGGGTGGTGGGGCGGCTGTTCCGCGAATTCTCGGTGGTCATCATGGTGGCCATCGGCCTTTCGGGCGTGGTCTCGCTGACGCTCACCCCCATGCTGTGCAGCCGCTTCCTGAAGCCGCACGGCGCCGAGCGCCACGGGCGCGTCTACAACGCGCTGGAGGCGTTCTTCGACGGGCTGCTGCACATCTACGAGCGCACCCTGCGCTTCACCACCCGCCATCACTTCATGACCTTTCTCGTGTCGCTGGGCGTGCTGGGGCTGACGGCGTGGCTGTTCATGACCATGCCCAAGGGCTTTCTGCCCAGCGGCGACACGGGGCAGCTTTCCGGCTTCACCGAGGCGGACCAGTCCATCTCGTTCGACGCCATGGTGCGCAACCAGACCGCCCTGCACGCAGTGCTGGCGGCGGACCCGGCCATCGCCTCGTTCACGTCCATCGTGGGCGCGGGCGGCCCCAACCTTGGCGGCAACGCCGGGCGGCTGGTGATCATGCTGAAGGACCGCCACGAGCGCAAGGAAACGCCGGAGCAGATCATCCAGCGGCTGCGCCCCAAGCTGAATACCCTGCCGGGCATCCAGGCCTTCGTGTCCAACCCGCCGTCCATCAACATCGGCGGGCGCACCACCAAGAGCCTGTACCAGTACACCATCCAGGGGCCGGACACCGACGAACTGTACCGGGTGGCCCCCCTGCTTGAAGAACGGATGCGCACCCTGCCCGGATTGCAGGACGTGACCAGCGACTTGCAGCTGAAGAACCCCGAGGTGCGCGTGACCATCCACCGCGACAAGGCGGCGGCGCTGGGCGTTTCGGCCCAGCGGGTGGAAGAGGCGTTGCAGTCGGGCTTCAGCTCGCGCAATGTTTCCACCATCTACGCGCCCACCAACGACTACGCCGTGCTGCTGGAACTGCTGCCGGAATACCAGCGCGATGCCTCCGTGCTGCCGCTGCTGTACGTGCGGGCCAATTCCGGCATGCTGGTGCCGCTGGATACCCTGGCCAGCCTGAGCGAAGGCGTGGGGCCACTTTCAGTTAACCATTCCGGCCAGCTGCCCTCGGTGACCGTGTCGTTCAACCTGCGGCCCGGCGTGGCCCTGGGCGAGGGCGTGGCCCAGGTGGAGCAGGTGGCATCGCCCCTGCTGCCCGCCGACGTGGTGGGGTCGTTCCAGGGCACGGCGCAGGCCTTCCAGAATTCGCTGCAAGGCATGGCCATGCTGCTGGCCCTGGCGGTGTTCGTCATCTACATCGTGCTGGGCATCCTGTACGAAAGCTTCATCCACCCGCTGACCATCCTTTCGGGCCTGCCCTCGGCGGGCATGGGCGCGCTGCTCACGCTGATGTTCTTCGGGTACGACCTGAACCTGTACGCCTTCGTGGGCATCATCATGCTGATCGGCATCGTGAAGAAGAACGCCATCATGATGATCGACTTCGCCATCGAGTCCGAACGGGTGGAGGGCCGCGCCCCGGCGGACGCCATCTTCCACGGCTGCCTGGTGCGTTTCCGGCCCATCATGATGACCACCATGGCCGCGCTCATGGGCGCGCTGCCCATCGCCGTGGGCTTTGGCGCGGGCGCCGAGGAACGCAGGCCGCTGGGCCTTGCCGTGGTGGGCGGCCTGATCGTGTCGCAGTTGCTGACCCTGTACATCACCCCGGTGTACTACATGTACCTGGACAAGCTGAGCCGCTGGCTGCAACGCAAGATGGGCCGCGCGCTGGGCAACGAGCGGGCGGCGACGCTGCCGCAGGGGTAGCCCGGGCAGGCGGGCATGCCGCTACGGGCAATCTGATGCGGCGTGCGACTTCGTCGCTCGCCACGCCGCGCCCCCGGTCACGCCGTTGACCGTGATGATGACAAGACACCCCCGCCGATGCGCGCATCGGCGGGGGTGTTTCCGTCTGGGGGATACGGGTGGCGTGCGGGAATGCGGGGCGGGGAAATATCGTCGCGGAACGGTTTGCCGGTCGGCCTACCGCACCGCGATGCCGTCGCCCCCCCGCCGCTTCACCGCGTACACGGCGCCGTCGGCACGGGCCACCATGGCCTGTACGGCCAGGGGGGCGCCCTCGCCCGCGCAGGCGGCGTTGCCCGCGTCGGTCACCGGGGCCAACTGGCAGGCGGCATCGGCACGGCCTTCGCCCTGCTGGCGGTAGCGGGCAATGCCGATGCTCAGGGTGCAGCCGTGGTTCTGGCACTGGGAGAAGCGGTGGCGGATGCGTTCGGCCACGGCGCGCACGGAATTCTCGTCCGGGCAGGCGAACAGGATGCCGAACTCGTCGCCCCCGATGCGGCAGGGCGTGTCGGTGCCCGCGCGCACCGCCTCGGCGATGACGTCGCCCAGCAGGCGCAGCAGTTCGTCGCCCGCCGCATGCCCGTGAGTGTCGTTGACGGCCTTGAAGCGGTCGCAGTCCACCAGCATCAGGTGGAAGGGCGGGCGCAGCCGGGCATCGGCGGCCAGTTCGGCCAGGCGCCGTTCGAAATGGCGGCGGTTGAACAGGCCGGTCAGCGCATCGCGCACGGCCAGTTCCTCCATGTGCCGGGCGCGGCTGTCCGTGGCTTCCAGGCGGGCCATCAGGTGCCGTTCGCGGCTGGCCACCAGATGGGCCATCCATTCCAGGTTGCGCTTCAGGCGCAGCAGGTCGTGCTCGTCCTCCTGCTCGTTGGGCAGCGACAGCGGACGCGGCTGGCGTCCTTCGCGCAGGGCCAGGCAGAAGGCGTTGATCTCGCGGATGTCGCGCAACAGCACGAAGCGGCAGATCAGCCCGGCCACGGGGATGCACAGCACCAGCGCCCCGGCCAGATACAGGGCCACGGCCAGGACCACGTCATCATAGATGCTCATGGGCAGCGCGCGGGGCAGGCCCGGCAGCACGGCGCGGCCCTGCGATTCCAGGTGGTGCAGCAGCACCCCGGCGGGCACCGCTATCACCAGGAACAATGCGTTGGCCAGCCGGGTGCGGGGGGTCAGCGCATCCACGCCGCGCCAGAAGGCATCGATGGGGCGGCGCAGCCAGCGGGCCTTGACCCGGCCCAGACCCGACGCGGAGACACTGTTCGCGGCGCGGGTGGCGCCGGTGGAGCCAACGGAGCCGGAAGCGCCGGTATTGCAGGACGTCGTGTGGTTCATGCGGGCACCGGAATCAGCAGGCCGCGCGGTGTGGCGCGTCCGTTTTCCCACGTGTCTTCCCATGTGGCGCTCCGTGGGGCGGTGGTGTCGTTGTGGCGGACGGGCTCGGCACTGCCCGTCGCGTCCAGGGTGGCGGGGGTGGCGGGGGTGGCCGCCGGGGCGGCGGATGTTTCGGACGGCAGCGAGGTGCCCGGGGCGGCGTCCGGGCCGGACGCCGCAACATGCGTCCCGGCACCAGGGCGGCAGCAGCGGGCCGCGGCGATGGAGGCAATGCCGTCCAACCCGGACCGGGGCGGCTGTGGCGTGCTGAAGGCCCGGTGCATCTCGTCGCGCACGGTGACGAAGGCCCGCACCACGGCGGGGTCGAACTGGCTGCCGGAGCAGCGCAACAGTTCTTCCTCGGCCTGTTCGAAACGCATGGCCGGGCGGTAGGGGCGGTGCTGGAGCATGGCCGACAGGCTGTCCGCCAGCGCGATGATCCGCGCGCCGAGGGGTATGGCGTCGCCGCTCAGGCCGTGCGGGTAGCCCCGGCCGTCCCATCGTTCGTGATGGTGCAGGATCATGGAGGCCACGCCTTCGTCGGCAAGGTCCGCCACCGGGCTGACGATGCGCGCGCCGATGACCGGATGGGCGCGCATGTGTTCCCATTCTTCGGGGGTCAGGGTGCCCGCCTTCAGCAGCACGGCGTCGGGCACGCCGATCTTGCCGATGTCGTGCAGGTGTCCGGCCACGTGCACGCGGTCGGCGTCCGCCGGGGAAAACCCCATGGCCCGCGCCAGCAGAAAGGCGGCCAGGGCCACTTCTTCCGAGTGCGAGCGGGTGTGGGTGTCCTTGGCGTCTATGGCGTTGCCGAGGGATTCCGCAAACTGGTGCAGCAGGGTGCTCAGCATGGCCCGTCCCCCGCGCAGGAAGACGGGGATCCGCCCGGACGGCAGGGCTGACCGGGTAGCAGGTTGGGCATTTCGATGTTGAAAATCATTTTCATGAACAGGAGATATCCCCATCATGATGGGAGGTCAATGGGGGTGGGTGGGGAGCCTTCCCGATTGTCCGGAAAAAGTGGATTGCGCCGCAGGGGGGCGCGTACCCGTGGGGCGACGGGATGCCCGTGAAGGGCCACCGTGGGGAGGCGGGGGATGGATCGGGTGGGACCGTGGAAGGACCACCGTGGAAGGCGGTGAAAGGCGGCGGCGCGCCCGGCCTTCCCCATGGGGCGGCAGGGCGCGCCGTGCATCGTGAACGCGCGGGCAGGGGCCGTCGTGGCCCGTTACGGCAGGTCGATGATGGCCTCGATCTCGATGTTCGAACCCAGCGGTAGCCCGGCCACCTGGATGGTGGAGCGTGCCGGGAAGGGCGCGGTGAAGAATTCGCCGTAGGCGGCGTTCATGGCCGCGAAGTCGGCAAGGTCGGTAAGGAACACGGTGACCTTGACCACCCGGTCAAGGTCGGCGCCGGCGGCCTGGGCCACGGCCTGCACGTTGCGCAGGCACTGGCGGGCGCGCGCGCCCATGTCGCCTTCCACGAAGGTGCCGGTGGCCGGGTCCACAGGCAACTGGCCGGAGACGAACAACAGCCCCCCGCAGGCAAGGCCGGGGGAATAGGGGGCAACCGGGGCGGGGGCCCCGGCGGGGATGATGGCGGTGCGTTGGGCCATTGGCGCGCTCCTGATGCGGGGTGTGGGAAGGGGCCCGGCGGCGGTCCGTCGGGTGCATGGGGGACAATGGCGCAGCCTAGCCGCGTGCCCGTGTGCTTGTAAAGGTGCCGCACGGTTGCCGCGCGCAGCATTCCCACCGGCGCAGGCTACTTCTGGCCCTTGCCCTTTGCCTTGTCGTCATACGGGTAGTCGTCGCTGCCCTTTCCGCCCTTGTCCTTTCCACCCTTGCCGGGCTTTCCGCCCTTGGCGTGCTTGTCGTCGTACCGGCCATCCCTGGACTGGCGGTCGTCGTACCTGCCGTCCTTGGACTGGCGGTCATCGTACCTGCCGTCCTTGGACTGGCGGTCGCCATGCCTGCCGCCCTTGCCCTGTCGGTCGTCATGTTTGGGGCCCTTGCCGTCGCGGTCGCCGTCTTGCCTGTCGTGCCGGTCGCGATAGTAGTCGCGGGACAGGTTGCGGTCGTCGTCGCGGTTCCAGCCGCCCTTCTTGCCCTTGGAATGGCCCACCCCCAACGAACCGGGGTGCGCTCCCGCCTCCTTGGCCACCTGCCCCCAGCCCATGCCCGATTCGCGCATGTCCCGGATGCGCGAGGGCGACATGCCCGATTCGCGCGACAGGTTTTCGATGCGGGCGTCTTCCAGCTTGTATTCGGCATCGCGCCAGTCCCGCTCGTAGCGCGAAATGGCGTCGCGGTCGCCAGAGGAGCGTACGCGGTCATAGGCGTCGCGCGCCCGGTCGGCCTGGCGCATGGCGTCATCCACGGCCCCGATGACGGAATCGGCGTCGGCGGCGTGCGCCGACCGTGCCATGCCGGGCACAAGGGCTGCGGCCAGCAGCAACAGCAGCAGGGTGACCGGCGGCAGGTGCCGACGGGCAAACATGGCGGCGGCAACACGTTGTCCGTGAAAGCGGCGCGTGAACATGCGAACCTCCGAAGTCCTGCGGACAGGCACGATGCAACCCCAGCGTCGGCCGTGCCGTCTCCGGTTTTTTGATTGATGCAGCCTATGGATTCCCAATGAAAATGTAAAGAAAGGTAAATGGAACGTCAGGCCGGAAGCACGGCGCCCCGTCGCGGGGGTTGCGCTCCGGCCCGGCTTCCCATAGGCGAATGGGCAACGAGGACCGCATGAAATACCTGCTCGCCGTCACCCCCCACGAAGACGCCCTGCATGTGCTGCGCACCAGCTTTTCCGGCGACGTTTCGGTCATTCCCTGCCGCACCAGGGCCGAGGCGCTGGCCCAGGCAACGGGGCGTGCGCTGGACATGGTGATGATCGACCTCGGCCTGCTGCTGGAAGGGCGCGAGCCCTCGCGCCGGGTGCTGCACGAGGCGGTGTGGGAGGTGAAGCGCCGGGTGCCCTCCGCCGAGATCATCGTGCTGGCGGAAGCCGATGCCGTGCGCCACGCAGTGGATGCGGTGCAGGCCGGGGCCGGGGGCTACCTGCCGTACCCCCTGCTGGAGGAGGAGGTGCGCCTTGTCGCCCAGAAGCTGCACGAATCGGCGCTGGTGCGTTCGGAACTGGACTACCTGCGCGACCGCCACTGGGCGGGCGATGCGGTGGACCTGGCCCACACCAACAGCCCGCGCATGCGCGAGGTGTTCGACAAGGTGCGGCTGGTGGCGGGCACGCGCAGCACCGTGCTGCTCACGGGCGAGACGGGCACCGGCAAGAGCCTCATCGCCCGGCTCATCCACAACCACAGCAACCGGCGCACGCGGCGGTTCATCAGCGTGCACTGCGGCGCCATACCGGACACGCTGATCGAAAGCGAACTGTTCGGCCACGAGAAGGGCGCCTTTACCGGCGCCGTGCGCAAGAAGCCGGGCAAGTTCGAAATCGCCGAGGGCGGCACCATCTTTCTGGACGAAATAGGCACCGTCAGCCAGTCGGCCCAGATCAAGCTGCTGGGCGTGCTGCAAGACCGGGCCTACCAGCGGGTGGGGGGCGAGGCGGTGCTGCGGGCCGACGTGCGGGTCATTGCCGCCACCAACGAGGACCTGGCCGCGCTGTGCGCGCAGGGGCGCTTTCGGCGCGACCTGTACTACAGGCTCAACGTGTTTCCCGTGGACGTGCCGCCCCTGCGCGAGCGCAAGGAAGACCTTCTGCTGCTGGCCGAACTGTTCGTGCGCCGCTACAACGCCCAGATGGTCAAGGACATCCGGTCCATCCATCCGGAGGTCATCGACGCCTTCATGGGCTACGACTGGCCGGGCAACGTGCGCGAACTGGAAAACCTCATCGAGCGCGCCTGCATTCTGGAAAGCGGCACCGTGCTTACGCCGGACAGCTTTCCGGCGGAGTTCTTCGGTCCCGGCGGGGGAGGGCGGCTGGCCACGGTGGACACCACCCTGCCCCTGGCCGAGGCGCGCCGCCGTTCGGTGGACGTGTTCGAACGGGCCTATCTGGAGCGGGCGCTGGCCCAGTGCGGGGGCAGCGTGCAGCGCACCGCCGCGCTGGCCGGGGTGACCACCCGGCAACTGCACAAGCTGATGACCCGGCACGGACTGCGCAAGGAAGATTACAAGCTGCGCGGCTAGGCCCCGTCCGCTGCGGCAGCACCCCCCCCCATGGAAATTACGGAATGCCCGGTCATGCCCTGCATGCGGCGCGCCGATGGTGGAACAACGTCCGCCATGGCGCGCTGTGGTTTTTGGGAAGGGGCGAAAAAAGAACTTCAAGTTCCTTTTTTATTTTTCAGGAACTGATAGTTCTTGTTATTGTATGTTACCTTTACATACAGTATGTTATTTGCGTGTATATCAATGTGCAATGACAGGTTAGGGCGCATTTTGTGGCGTGGTGAACGCACAACTCGCTAAAACAAGAATTTATAGTTCTTGTTTTAGCGATGCCTATACAAAAAATCTAGAAAGAGCGCCATCTTGCCGATATGGCGCGGAAAGTGCTGAGCTTTTGGCATGGATTTCCGGCAATACCCGCACAAGGGCGTGAGCGCCACGGATTCTGTGCCCGTCACGTCACGACAATCGGCTTCCGACCCGCGCGGCGGGCTTTCCGATGGCTTCGGGAAGCCCGCCGACGCCATGGGCGGTGCAGGCATTCCGGCCCCGTCGGCCCCGTCGGCCCCGTCGGCCCAGTCGGCCCAGTCGGCCCAGTCGGCCCAGTCGGTGCAGTCGGCGCAGGGCCCGCAAGGGCGGGAAGGCGAATCGCTGGTGTCCGTCACCGGGTACGTGCTGCCGGATGCCTGGGGCAAGGATTTCGAGGTCGCCGGGGTGCTCATTGCCGATGACCGCGAGCGCGAACTGGTGGTGGGCAACGTGGCGGAACATCGGGAATTGCTGGGGCTGTGCCGCCGCAAGGTGACGGCCACGGGCTGGCTGACGGCGCGCGACGGGCGGCTGCTGCTCACGGTGCGTGAGTTCACGGTGCTGGACGCGGCGGGCTAGGGCCGCCGAAGGACGTGCCGGACGCGAAGTTCCGGGGCGCAAGGATGGCATGCAGGGGCTGGGGCAAGGACAGTGCGCAAGGAAGAGGGCAGGATCATGAAGGCGCGGATACGGGAAGGGATGTGCGGCGCGGCGGTGCCCGCGCGGAGCGGGGTGCTGCTGGCGGCGGCATTGCTGCTGGTGCTGCTGGCAAACTGGATGCTTGCGGGAACGGCGGCGCGCGCCACGGGCATGACCATGGGGCCGGAAACCCCCGAGGTGGTGGTGACCGGCGTGGTGGTGGTGACCGACGACGGCCCGCTGCTGGAAACCATGGACGACCGCATCTTTCTGCTGCGGGGCGTCACCGACCTGGAACTGGACGGCCTGGAAGTGGTGGTGACAGGCGTTGCCAGCCAGATCGAGGATGGCTACTTCACCCTTGACGTCACCGGGTATTCGGTGGTGGACGAGGACAACGGGGAATCCGCGCCGCAGGCCTCGCACCTGTACGGAGTGGATACCGCGTATCTGGGGCGCAGGATCTAGTCGGCATCGGTGGTTCGGCATTGCTTGGCGCGTCACGCGCGGGGCATCGGACGGACACGGCGCTGCGCCCTTGTGGTGCGGCGTGGCGTGTCCGTTGGCATTTTCCGGGCGGTATTTTCCGGCGCATTTTCCGGCAGGCAGTTCCTGCCGGATGCAACGAGGTGAAGCCATGGCCAGACAGCCCGTTTTCTACATTCCGCACGGCGGCGGTCCCTGCTTCTTCATGGACTGGACCCCGCCCGACACCTGGAACCCGCTGGCCGAATGGCTGCGCGCGCTGCCAGAATCGCTGCCGGAGCCGCCCGCCGCCCTGCTGGTCATCTCGGCCCATTGGGAAGAGCGCGACTTCACCCTGGCCACCACGCCCGATCCGGGGCTGCTGTTCGACTATTACGGCTTTCCGCCGCACACCTACGAATTGCAATGGCCCGCGCCGCCCGCGCCGCATCTGTTCCCGCGCGTGCGTGAACTGCTGGCCGGGGCGGGCATTCCCCTGGGCGAAGATCCGGAACGCGACTTCGACCACGGGGTGTTCGTGCCGTTGCTGCTGCCGTGGCCGCGGGCCGCCATTCCCACGTTGCAGATATCCATGCGCCACGACCTGGACCCGGCGGCGCACATTGCGCTGGGCCGCGCCCTGGCCCCCCTGCGCGACCAGGGCGTGCTGCTGGTTGGCAGCGGCATGAGCTATCACAACATGCGGGCCTTCCGCCGGGCCGACAACCAGCCCCTGCCGGATTCCGACGTGTTCGACGCCTGGCTCACGGCCACGATCACGGATGCGGACCCGAGGCGGCGCGACCATGCCCTGGTCCGCTGGCAGGACGCACCGGCCGCGCGCGATGCGCATCCCCGCGAGGACCATCTGCTGCCGCTGATGGTGGTTGCCGGGGCCGCCGGTGCGGACGCGGGGGAACGGGTATTCGCCTGTAGGGCCATGGGCGCCACCATCGCCGCGCACCGTTTCGGCTGATGCCGGGGGCATGTCGCTAGGGCCGGGGCGGGTTGCGCCAGCCGTGGCGCGTGCAAAATCGCGCTTGCAATAGCTTGAAATGAATTGTGTTTTTTCGGGCAGGAAATTTTTTGCACATCCGCCCCGCCAAACACTTGCGTTTTTGGGAAAGGGGTAATATTCCGCAGTGTTGTGTGGGTCCGAAAGGCGGGCCCTTACCCGTTCGCGCGAGAGTTATCTGTGAATACTATGGAAGGCATCAGGACTGTTCAGGGGTACATCGTGCCGCTCACCCTGAAAGGGCACGACGACATGGCCGCCAAGGTGGCCGTGTCCGCCGGGGATACCGAATTCCACATCGTCCCGCGCGGTGCCGGGGCCGACCTTGCGGCGCACATCAATGCCCACGTGGAAGTGGTGGGCATGGTGCGCGAAAAGGACGGCGAGCTGCTGTTGCAGGTGCGCAGCTACAAGCTCACCGACGGCTACGAGCACGAATGGTACGACGACGACGTGGAATAGCCGCCGCAGGGTAGCCACCGGCAAGGCACCTTCGGGTTGCCGCCGCCCGGCTCCGGCTGTCCGGTTCCGGTTGTCCGGGGCTGCTGTCCGGTTGTAGCCACCCGGGTTTCAACGTCGGGCAGTACATGTCGCGCGCGGGCTTTGGCCGCGCGGCTCTCCGCGCTGGTCGCGCGTTCCGGGTGTTTCCCGCCGCCGCATATTCTTCCGTTCCGTCCGTTCACTCCCTCCCGCCTGCCTCGCGCGCCGCGTTCACGCCCCCGGCCACGTTCCTGTTGCCGCGCCCGCACGCATGTGGCGCGTGGCCCCGGCCAGTACCGACACCTTCCGCACCTTTCGACACCTTCCGGCCTCTTCCCGCCCGTTTCCTTTCGGACTGGCTGCGTCAGGCACCCTTGGCGCGGTCCATGGGGCATGGTAGATTGCCCGCATGCGTGAAACCGTTCCCCCGTTCCGAGAACCCACCCTCAAGGGCGACTACCGGCGTCCCGACCCGGACGCCCACGCCGGGCAGCACGAGCCGGGACTGGTCTGCACGCCTGCCGCGTCGTGCGTGGAGCCCGGCCCCATCGACGGGATGGACGACGGGATGGGCGGGGGCGCGCGCGAACTGGTGCTCACCTTTTCCGGCGTGTGGGACGTGGCCTCCATCGGCCGCATGACCGCCCGGCTGCTGCGCCGCTGCGCCGAGGTGGGCAACGCCTGTTCGGCGCAGGGCGATGCCCCGGTGGTGCATCTGGACCTGGCCGAAGTGACCCGCCTGGATACCGCCGGTGCGCAACTGCTGTGCCGGGCCGCCGCCGGCATGGCGACGGCTGGGGCGCGCGTGGTGTGGCACGTGACCGACCATGGCCAGTCCATGCTGCTGGACCGGGTGCGGGCCATCGACATTTCCGCGGTGCCGCGCGCACGCCGCATATCTCCCGTGGTGGGCGCGCTGAACGCCATCGGCGGCTCCATCGTGGAGGAACTGGAACAGGCCCGCGCCATCATCGGCTTCCTGGGCATGTTCCTGGTTTCGCTGGCGGCGGCGGTGGCCCGGCCGTGGCGGCTGCGCTGGGTGTCCATCGTGCACCACATGGAACAGACCGGCATTCAGGCCGTGCCCATCGTGGCCCTGCTGACCTTCCTCATCGGGCTGGTCACCGCGTACATGGGGTCGGAGCAGTTCACCCGCTTCGGGGCGCAGGTGTTCGTGGTGAACCTGATAGAGGTTTCCACCCTGCGCGAACTGGGCGTGCTGCTGACGGCGCTCATCGTGGCGGGGCGCTCCGGCTCGTCGTTCACCGCCCAGATAGGGGCCATGGTGGCCAACGAAGAGGTGGACGCCATGCGCTCCATGGGGCTGGACCCCATGGAGGTGCTGGTGATTCCCCGCGTGGTGGCCCTGGTGCTGATGCTGCCGGTGCTCACCTTCATCGCCGACTTCATGGGCGTGCTGGGCGGGGGCATTGCCTCGTGGCTGTCGCTGGGCATATCGCCCGGCGCGTTCGCCGTGCGCTTCCAGGAGATCACCCGGCTGGCCAACTTCGTCACCGGGCTGGTCAAGGCGCCGTTCTTCGCGCTGATCATCGGCATCGTGGGGTGCTTCCAGGGCTTTCGGGTTACCGGCAGCGCGGAGTCGGTGGGGCGGCTGACCACCCAGGCGGTGGTGGAGTCGATCTTCCTGGTCATCGTGGCCAACGCGGGCTTCGCCATCCTGTTCATGTCGCTGGGGGTGTAGGGTGACGGACGCGCCCATCATCTCGCTGCGTGGCATCACCAACCGCTTCGGCACGGTGACGGTGCACGAGAACCTGGACCTGGACGTGTGGCCCGGCGAGGTGCTGGGGCTCATCGGGGGTTCCGGTTCCGGCAAGTCGGTGCTGCTGCGCACCATCCTTGGGCTGCGCCGCCCCCAGGCGGGCGACGTGCGCGTGCTGGGGGTGGACATCACCCATTCCGACGAGGCCGCGCGCCGCGCGGTGCGCCGCCAGTGGGGGGTGCTGTTCCAGGACGGGGCGCTGTTCTCGTCGCTGCCGGTCATCGAGAACATCAAGGTGCCCCTGCGCGAGTTCACCAACCTGCCGCCCGAAACCATGGATGACGTGGCCGCCCTGAAGCTGCGCATGGTGGGCCTGGCGCCGGAGGCGGCGCTGAAATACCCGTCCGAACTTTCCGGCGGCATGCGCAAGCGCGCGGGGCTTGCCCGCGCCCTGGTCATGGACCCGGCGGTGGTCTTTCTGGACGAACCCACGGCGGGGCTGGACCCCATCGGCGCGGCGGCCTTCGACGCGCTGATCGCCGACCTGCGCGACGCGCTTGGGCTGACCGTGGTCATGATTACCCACGATCTCGATTCACTGTACGCGGTATGCGACCGGGTGGCCGTGCTGGCGGAAAAACGCATCTACGCGGTGGGGACCATTCAGGAACTGCTGCGGGTGGACCACCCGTGGCTGCGCGAATATTTCACGGGGCCGCGCGGACGCGTGGCCGCCGGGGTGTCCGGAGCCACGGATCGGGACGCGCCTGGTGTGCCCGGGGACGCGGACCGGGGCGCACATGCCGGGCAGACCCCGGCCCAAGGGAGATGACATGGAGATCAGGGCAAGCTACGTGCTGGTCGGGGTGTTCACGCTCATGGCCGTGGTGGGGGCGCTGGCCTTCATCCTGTGGACGGCGGGGCGCGGCAGCGGCGTGGACCTCGTGCAGTACGACATCAATTTCACGGGGCACGTTTCCGGCCTCAGCGTGGCCAACGACGTGCTGTTCAACGGGGTGAAGGTGGGGTCGGTGAAGGCCATCACCATCAGCCCCACCGACCCTGGCCGGGTCAAGGTGCGCGTCGAGATGGCGGCCAACACCCCCGTGCGCGAAGATTCCATGGCCTCGCTGGAGGCGCGCGGCATCACCGGCGTGACCGTGGTGCAGATTTCCGGCGGCACGGCCACCAGCCCGCTGCTCAAGCCGCACTCCGGTGAAGAGGTGGCGGTGATTCCCGCCCAGCTTTCGCGGCTGGAGGCCCTGTTTGCCGGGTTGCCCGCCGTGGTTTCCGACAGCCGCGACCTCATCCAGCGCATCGCGGGCATGGCCGACGACGAGAACCGCCGGGCGCTGGCGCAGACCCTGCAATCGCTGGACGTGCTTACCGCGCGGCTGGCCGCCCGGGCAGACGCCATGGACCGCATCATCGGGAACCTGGACGTGACCACCCGGCGCCTGGCCAACGCATCCGCCGGGCTGGAAGGCGCCACCGGCGACATGCGCGACTACCTGCGCACCGACCTGCGCGAATCCACCCGCGCCGTGGGCGACATGGCCCGGCGCATGGACGGCATGGTGGCCCGCGCCGAGCCGGGCGTGGCCAAGTTTTCGGGCGAGGGGCTGGAAGACATGCGCCGCCTGCTGGCCGAGGCGCGCCAGTTGGTGGGCACGCTGGACCGGCTGGCCCACAAGGTGGAAAGCGACCCCCGCCGTTTCCTGTTCGGCAACCCCGTACCGGAGTATGATGCCCGATGATGTCCGTTTCCACTCCGTGCCCGTCCGCTTCCCCTTTGTGTGCGTTGGCCGCGGGCGCCCTCCGTGCCGTCCGCCGGAAGCACCGGCCCTGGATATTGCTGCTCGCCCTGCTGCTGGCCGTACTGCCCGGCTGTGCCCGCGTACTGGACCCAGGCCCCGCACCCACCCACCTGTTGCTGGCCCCGGCCATGCCCGGCCCCGACGCGGGCGGCGCGGTGCATCTGCAACTGGCCATCTCCCTGCCGGAAACCAGCCGCATGCTGGATACCGACCGCATCGTGCTGGTGCTGGGGGGAGAGAACGGGCGCGAGGTGCGTTACTATGCCGGGGCCAAGTGGACCAGCCCGGCTCCGCGCCTGGTGCAGCGGCTGCTGGTGGAAGCCTTCGAGCGGGCCGGGCGGCTGGACGGCGCGGCGGAGGAATCGGCGGGCATCTACCCCGACTACCGGCTGATGACCGACCTGCGCCGCTTCAATACCCGCATGGCTGAAGGTGCCGCGCCCCTGGTCGAGGTGGAGCTGGCCCTGCGCCTGGTGGACCTGAAGACCGGGCGCATCGTGGCCTTTACCTCCATCGGGCGCGATTGCCCCGCCGCCGGGTCCGCCCTGCCGCAAGTGGCCGAGGCCTTCGAGACGGCCATGGGTGACGTGCTGGCTCGGGCCACTTCGTGGAGCCTGGAGGCCATGGCCACCCCCCGTTCCTGACGCGGCGTGCGGTCGGGGCGTTGTCGGCAGCGGACTTGAACCTGCCGATGCCACGGGGGTGCCCCGTCTGTTCTTTCCCTTGCCATGTTTCCGGGGCCGGAAGTGTCCGGCCCCGTTCCTTTTTCTTTGTGATATTTTTTGCGGCGTGGACCTATCGCCAATATGGACAGTGTGCTACGCTGGCGCCATCAGGATCTGATGCGTTACTCTCGGGGGAGGGTTGCAACAGGCGAGGTGCTCCATGGGCTGGAATCTTCGCAACCGTTTCCTTGTGCCAACGCTGGGGCTGGTGCTCATCGGCATGGTGGTGTCCTCGTGGCTGTCGTATTCCGTGTCGGAAGACGCCCTGCACCAGGCCATCAATGCCCAGTCGGAAATGATGGTCCGCGCCGCCGCGGGCGAATTGGACAGGCGCGTCCGGGACCAGCGCGAGGATATGGCCACGCAGGCCATGCGCAACGTGCTGCTGGACGTGCTGCGGGTGCCGCCGGGCGGCGACAGGGCCGCCGTGGTGCGGCGCGCCAACGATGCCCTGCGCCAGGTGGTGGCCTCTTACGACGTGTATCAGGTGATCAACGTGCTGGGGCCGGACGGCATCGTGGTGGCCAGCAATCTGGACGAGTCCGTCGGCAAGGAAAACCGCGCCAGCCGTGAATATTTCAAGCGCGGCATGCAGGGCGAGGCCACCGTGTCCGAGCCGCTCATGAGCATGACCACCAACACGCCCGTGGTGGTGCTGGCAGTGCCCATGAAGGTGGACGGCAAGGTGGCGGGCGTGCTGTACGCTTCGGTGGACCTTGCCAAGTACGCAAGGGAATTCATCAATCCCATCAAGATCGGCAAGACAGGCTATGCCTTCATGGTGGCGGGCAACGGCAAGGTCATTGCCCACCCCGACGCCTCGCTGATCCTCAAGACCGACATCAGTGAGCTGGACTGGGGCAGGAAGGTGCTGGAGCAGCGCACGGGCAGCATTGTCTATCCGTGGCAAGGTATCACCAAGTATGCGTACTTCGTGGAGGAACCTTCCACCAAGTGGATCCTGTGCATCACCGTGGACGAAAGCGACATCAGAGACCCGGTGGCCGCCATCCGCAACGTGAGCGTGGCCGCCACCACGGCCATCCTGCTGCTGGTGGGGGCGGTGATCTTTCTTATCGTGCGCAACATCGTGAACGCGCTGGGCAAGGGCGTGGAATTCGCCAGCGCCGTGGCCGAGGGCGATCTTTCGCGGCAGTTGGACGTGGCCCGTTCGGACGAGATCGGCACGTTGGCCAACGCCTTGCGCACCATGGTGGATCGGTTGAAGGACATGATCGCCACCTCGGAACAGAAGACCCGCGAGGCAGAGGAGCAGGGGGCGCAGGCCCGGCAGGCCATGGCCGAGGCCGAGGCCGCCCGCGCCGAGGCCGAACGCGCCAAGAGCGAGGGCATGCAGCAGGCTGCGGCGCGGCTGGAGGTGATCGTGGACCGTGTGGGTTCCGCGTCCGAGGAACTGGCCGCCCAGATCGAGCAGGCCAGCCGGGGCGCCGACGTGCAGCGCGAGCGCACCGGAGAGACCGCCACGGCCATGGAAGAGATGAACTCCACGGTCATGGAGGTGGCCCGCAACGCCTCGTCCGCCGCGGACAATGCGGAAAAGGCCCGCCGCCAGGCGGAAGATGGCGAGGGCATCGTGCGTTCGGTGGTGGAAGCCATCGAGGACGTCAACGACAAGGCCGCCCTGCTGCGGGGCAGCCTGCATGATCTGGGCGACCGGGCCGAATCCATCGGGCATATCCTGAACGTGATCAGCGACATTGCCGACCAGACCAACCTGCTGGCGCTCAACGCCGCCATCGAGGCGGCGCGGGCGGGCGATGCCGGACGCGGCTTTGCCGTGGTGGCCGACGAGGTGCGCAAGCTGGCGGAAAAGACCATGAACGCCACGCGCGAGGTGGGCGACGCCGTACGGGCCATCCAGGGGGCGTCGCGCGAGAACGTGCGGGGCATGGAAGAGGCGTCCATGTCCGTGGGCCGCAGCACCGAACTGGCCACCATGGCCGGTGATTCGCTGCGGGTGATCGTGGACGTGGTGCAGGAAACCGCCGACCGGGTGCGTGCCATCGCCACGGCGGCGGAAGAGCAGTCCGCGGCCAGCGAGGAGATCAACCGGGGTACCGAAGAAGTGAACCGCATCGCGGCGGAGACGGCGGAAGTCATGGAGCAATCGTCCCAGGCCGTGGGCGAGCTGGCCCGCATGGGGCAGGAGTTGCGGCAGTTGGTGGAGCAGTTGAAGCGGGGATAGGGCGGGACGCGCCCTCATGTATATGGATGCACAGGGACGGGCCGTCCGGCGATGCCGGGCGGCCCGTTGGTGCTTGTGGTGGAGCGGGGAACGGAAAGGACAGGCGCGGGTGGGGCAAGCCGGGAAGGCATGGGAAAGGGCAGCGGAGGGCAGGAGAGGGGTGATGGCGATGCATACGGAGCGGAAACAGCTTCTGTGGCGCTGGCGGCGTCAGTGGATTGGGGGGCTCGGTCATGTACGCGAGTACACTCCCTTCGCCCCCCAATCCACTCCTTGCCAGCGCCGCAACATCTTGTTTCGCGTTCCGTCTTCACCGCACAGCCCCCCGCCGTGCAGGGCCACGGCGGGACAGCGGTGGAAGCCGGTTGGGAAAGGGGAGACAGGGCGCGCAGGGTGCGCGAGGAACCCGGATGGCAGGACGGCGGAAATGCGGAGGGGCAGGGGAAATCGAAGTTGGACGATTTTGCCCCGTTTCATACAGACAAGGGCCGCCCGCAGGAAACGGGCGGCCCTTCGGCCTTGCGGGATGGGGAAGAGAGCCGGGAGAGGGGCTACGCCTCGCCGGTATCGTCGCCAGCATCGTCGCCGGTGCGGGCCTTGGGCACCAGCAGCAGGGTCAGGTAGTGCGGCGCATCCGGGGCATCGGCCAGGGTGGGGGCGATGATCTCGCCCGGCAGCCCCAGGCGGGAGACGAACACCGCCTGTTCCGCCGCCCCCTGCTCGGCAAGCACCCGGCGGATTTCCGGAAACTTGCGGTATGCCTTCAGGATCACGGCATTGTCCGCGCCCGCCACGTCGGCGGCCAGCTTGTCCGTGCCGTTCACGCCGGGCACCAGCAGCAGGGTTTCGTCCGCCTCGCACAGGATGGTGCGGGTGCGGGCGGCCGCCGCCTGGTACGAGGTGACGCCCGGCACCACCTGCACCGCGTCGTCGGGCAGGTCCGGGGCCACCCGGCGCAGGGTGCGCAGCAGGTAGCCGAAGGTGGAATAGATGAGCGGGTCGCCCAGGGTCAGGAAGGCGGCGTCCCGGCCCTTGCGCAGGGTGTCGGCCACGGCGCGGGCGTTGGATTCCCACGCGGCGGCCAGGGCGGCCTTGTCGCGGGTCATGGGAAAGCCCAGCGTCTCGATGCGCACGTCGGCGGGCAGGTGGGGCCGGGCTATGTCCAGCGCCACCGAATAGTCGTTGCGCGTGGACGAGGCGGCAAACACCACGTGCACCCGCGACAGGGCGTTGACGGCGCGCAGGGTCAGCAGGTCCGGCTCGCCGGGGCCGACGCCGATGCCGAACAGGGTGCCGCAGGAGGGCCGGGGCGTATCATTGAAGGCGGGCATGAAAAACCTCTTGGGATAGGACGCTGTCGGTACGGACAGAACAGGTCATGGGCCGGGCAAGCCATTGATCCGGGCAAGCCGTTGGGCCGGGCAAGCCGTTGTGCCGGGCAAGCCGTTGGGCCGGGCAAGCCGTTGGGCCGGGCAAGCCATTGATCCGGGCAAGCCGCGGATTCAGGGGGCAGCCTGCTTGTGGTCGGTCGCGGGTGTGACCGGAGTGGTGCCCCATACATCGGGGTGCAGGTAGCGGGCAAGCTCCTCCACGGCATCCACGGCGCGGGGGCCGGGGCGGGAATACCGCGCCTCGTCCACTTCACGCACGCGGCCGTTCCGTATGGCGGACAGGGTTGCGTAATGGGGACGCGTGGCGGGCGGCTCCGGCTCCGGGTTCATGGGGCCGCGTTGCAGCAGGTAGACGGCGGGGTCGAGCCGCAGCAACTCCTCTTCGCTCAGGCGGGCCACCCGCCCTTCGGCGGTGACGCAGTTGCGGCCACCCGCGTGGGCGATGATGTCGGTGACGATGGAATCGGCCCCGGCGGCCAGCAGGTTTGTGTGGCGCACTTCGAAGAACACGGCGGGCCGGGGGCGGTGGGCCACCCGCGCGGCCACGGCGTCCAGCCGGGCGCGCAGGGCCGCTTCCAGCGCGGCGGAGCGTTGCGGCTCGCCGGTCAGGGTGCCCATGCGGCGCAGCACGCCGAACAATTCCCCGAACGAGCCCACCCGGAACACCGCCACGGGAATGCCCAGCGCGCGCAGGCCTTCCACGGCCTCGCCCGCTTCGCGACGGCCCTCCATCTGCAACACCAGGTCCGGGGCCACGGCGGCCACCATCTCCGGGCTGGGGCGCATGTGCGTGCCGATGACCGGCAGGGCGCGAATGGCGGCGGGTTCCTCGTCTGCGGCGGTGCGCGCCGCCACGCGGTCCGTCATGTCCATGGCCGCCAGCAGTTCGTTGAACGCCCCGTACAGGGCCACGATGCGCCGGGCGGGGTGGGGCAGGCGCACTTCACGCCCCGTGTCGTCGGTGATGGACACCGGTCCGTCTGCCTGCCTGTCCGGTTGTCTGGCCGGTTGCCCGTCCGCCCGCCCGGTCGCACCACCGTCCGCCCGTCTTTCGGGCTGTTGGCTTTGTTGTACGCCGGATTGTCCGGTGGCCTGCCCGGCACGGGCAGCGGCGGGCAAGGCGAAGGCAATGGCCAGCGCGGCCAGCAGGGCCACGGCCAGCGTCCGGCACGGGCGATGGGGGGGAGTTGTCGCAACGGTGGTGGCGGCCTGACGGACGAAGGTGCGCATGCGGTCAGTCATCCTGTGTCCCCGTGGGAAGGGGCGTGGTCTGCGCGGAAATTTCGGGTTCACCGCAGCGCGCGGGCGGCGTTGCGGGGCGGGGATGCGCGTGTCCGGAAAAGCCGGACAGTGGCAATGCAGGTTCCGGAAGCGGCGCAGCGTGACAATATGGTGAGCGCTTGCTTTTCGTGGGGTCTGGCAGTGCAGCCTCCGGCGGGTTCGCGGGCAGCCCCGCGCGCATGTCCATCCGGAATGCCCCGGGCACGTAACAGGCCTGCGGGGTGCCGGTGACCGGGTGGGGCTGCACCGTCACGGGGGTCTCGTATACCTCGGACAGCACGGCGGCGGTAAAGGCGCGTTCCACCGGACCATCTTCCACCACGCGGCCATGCTTCAGGAATATCAGGCGGGTGCAGTACAGGGCGGCCAGGTTCAGGTCGTGCACGGCGGCCACGATACGCGCCCCGGCCCGGTGGCGGGCGTGCAGCAGGTCCAGAATGTCCAGGGCGCGGGCCACGTCCAGTCCGGCGGTGGCCTCGTCCAGCAGCAGGGTGTCCGCACCCTGGGCCAGCGCGCGGGCCAGCAGCACCCGTTGCAGTTCGCCCCCTGACAGGGTGCGCGCCCCGCGCGCCGCAAGGTGGGCGCAGCCGGTGTCGCGCAGGGCGGCCAGCGCGGCGGCGTGGTCGTCCGGGCCGTAGCCGCGCAGCAGGGTGGTGTGCGGGTAGCGGCCCATGAGCACCAGCGACAGGGCGTCCTGGTCGGGGATGTGTTCGGGGCGCTGCGGCACGGCGGCGATGCGCCGGGCGCGCTCGCGCGGGCGCAGGCGGTGCAGGGGTGCGCCGTCCAGGGTCACCGTGCCGGAACGCGGCGCCAGTACGCCAGACAGCACCAGCAGCAGGGTGGTCTTGCCGCTGCCGTTGGGCCCCAGCAGGCCCACCAGTTCTCCGGCGGGCACGGACAGTGAGACGTCGCGCAGCACGTCGCCCGTATCGCCATACCCGGCATGCACGCGGGAAATTTCGATCATGGCGTGCCCCCAGTGCGCACTGCCGCGCCGCGACCCCCGCGTACCAGCAGCAGGCAGAAGAACGGCCCGCCCAGCAGCGCCGTGACCACGCCCACCGGCAGTTCCGCCCCGCCGGGCAGCAGGGTGCGGGCCAGCACGTCGGCCCAGGCCAGCAGCACACCGCCCCCGAACCATCCCGCCGCCAGCAGCGGCCCGTGCGCCGCGCCCAGGCGCATACGCGCCAGATGCGGCACCACCAGCCCCACGAAGCCGATGACCCCGCTCACCGCCACGCAGCCCGCCGTGATCAGGCTGGCGCCCACCAGCAGTTGCAGGCGCACGCGAGCCGTATCCATGCCCAGTTGCCGGGCCTGCACGTCTCCCAGGGCCAGGATGTCCAGTTCGCGAAAGCGCGGCAGCACCAGCAGCAGCCCCAGCGCCAGCCACGGCAGCAGCACCGCCGCGTGCGCCCAGCCGCGCCCTTGCAGGCTGCCCATGATCCAGAAAACGATGCTGGACACGGATTCCTCGTCCAGCGCCTTGACCAGCGAAACCAGCGCCGAAAGCACCGTGGATACCACCACCCCGGCCAATACCACGGTTTCGCGGCGAAAGCCGCCGCCCGCCGCCCCGCCCAGCAGCAACACCGCGCCCAGCGAGGCCAGCGCCCCGGCCAGCGCGGCCAGCGGCAGCAATGCCTGGGGCGAAAGCGCCGCGAACGCTGGCAGATGCACGGTCAGCCACGCGGCCAGCGGGCCGATGCCCAGGGTCAGCGCCAGCGATGCGCCAAAGGCCGCACCGCCGGAGACGCCCAGGGTGAACGGGTCGGCCAGCGGGTTGCGCAGCACCCCCTGAAACACCGTGCCCGCCACGCCCAGCCCGCCGCCCGCCAGCAGGGCCAGGCAGACGCGGGCCAGGCGGATGCGGGTGACCACCAGCATGTGGGTGGCGTCGGGCGTGGCGCCCGCCCCATCCGCAAGCCCGCCCGGCAGCGCCAGTTCGGCCAGCGCGCGCAACACGTCGCCCACGGCGATGTGGAACGGCCCGAACAGGCAGGCCAGCACCACCGTGGCCGCCCAGCACAGGGCGGCCAGCAGGATGATGCGAAGGGCGCGGCGGGGCCGCGCGGCCCCGGCCCATGCCTGTGGCGGCACTGACCGGGGCGCGGTGGCGTTGTGCATTACTGGTCCAGTTGTTTCAGGGCCACGTCCAGGTGACGCAGCCAGATGGACACGATGGCATCGGAAGACGCGGTACCGCGCAGCACCGGGCGCGGGGTGATGCCCCGTTCGCGCAGTTGCGAGGCCAGCGATTCCTGATCGTCGCCCGCCATGTCGTTGCGGGCGTGGTCGCCCGCCACGGCCATCAGCGGCACCAGCCATGCGGTACGCACCTTGCGGGCGGCCAGGGCGGCAATCACCTCGTCGAACGAGGGCGAACCCTCCACCACGCTGACGAAGAACAGCGGGTCGGCCTTGGTCAGGTAGTACTGCATGGCCGGGTAGCTGAGCGAGGCGGGGTGGTGCGGGTTGCCATGCCCCAGGAAGATGACGGCATCACCGGGCTTGCGCTCATTGGGCAGCAGCGATTTCAGGGCAACGGCCAGGGATTCGGCGTCGTCGGTGGAGCCCAGCAGGGGCAGGCCCACGGTGATGCGGGTCAGTCCCTTGGGCAGGCCCTCCATGGCTTTTGCCGTGGTCAGCAGGCCGTGGAATTCCTCTCCGGTGATGGTGTGGAACGACTGCACGGCCACATGGGTGAAGCCTTCCTCGGCCATGTCGGCCAGGGCCTGCTGGGGCGAGGCGGCGGGCTTGCCTTCCCTGATCAGCGAGGCGCGGGCCTTGCGGGCCGACCAGGCCCAGCGGATGTCCGCGCCGGGATGGGCGGCGCGCACCAGCCGCTCGATGTTGTCCAGCGCGGGGCGGGCTTCTTCCACCGTGGTGCCGAAGGCCACCAGCAGGATGCCGTCCTTGCGGGCGGCCTCGCTGCCGTGACCGGCCTGGGCGGCAAAGGGCAGGGCCAGGCACAGGGCCAGCAGCAGGGGGAGCAGCCGGGCCGCTGGCAGTGGCAGTGGCAGTGGCAGGGTGCGGGAAAGGGAGCGGAAGAAGGCGGATGACGGAACGCGCGAAAGGACGCGCGACAGGGCATCCCGCCGCAGGGCGGGCAGGCCGGAAGGCACGAGAAGCATGGGAACCTCCGAGGGAGGCAGGCGGGCAATTGGCAAGGCGGCGGGCGCACGGAGGGATGCGCAGTGGCGCGGGCCGGGCATTCGGCGGGTCCTGCGGATCACGGTGGACGCAGGGACACGGCGTGTGCGGTCGGGCAGGCGCGGGCGCGCGGATCGTGGCCGCCGGTCCCGGAAGGGCAAAAGCCCCGTTGCCTTCCGGGCATGGCCGATGACGCGTCAGGCAGGTCTTCCGGCTTGCCCGACCTGCTCCGGCCTTCCCGGATCATGATCCAGTGGCGCGCTGGGGAGCAGGCGTTCTCGCGGGCTTACGGCGGCGGGTCCGCTCCCGATTTGCACGGGATTCCCTATCAAGTCCGATGGACACCTGAAGGTCCATGGATAGGCCCCGTGCGGCGAAGCTGTCAAGCCACGGCGGCGGGCTGGCCTGCTGGCGGACTGGTGGCCGGAACTGCGCATGGCGGACGCGGAGAAGCCCTGGTGATGACGGCGTGGGCGCAGGCGTGTGTATGGGAGGGGAGGGTGGTACATGTGGGGCTGGCCGCGCAGATGGGCCGTGAGGACTCCGTGGGGACGTCAGGGGGCATCGGGGGGCATCCGGGGGGCATCCGGGGGGCTCCGTGAGGGCGTCCGAGGACGTCGGGAGGGTGTCCGGGGGCGTCGAGATGGCGTCCGGAGGCGCATGGCTGAGGTAGTCCGCCACACCCCGGGGCATCCGGACGGCCCGGATGCCCCGACTCGTCACGGATAGTTGCGTAATACGCTTGTAATACTGGGCTAACAGGCTTGGCATTCCTGTTGCAAAGATGTCGTTAGTCACACACCCGAATCCGGCTTGTCCGGACACAGCCGGATTGCCGGGTGCGTGCAGCAAGGGGCTCTGAAACTGTTCGATATTCATGGGTAAATCAGGATTGCCAACGAGCCCCGGAACAAATTTACGGATGGAAATGGGCATTCCGGAAAAGCCGGACGATATGCGGCAACACCGGATAACAGGCTGAACGCAGGCGGGGCGCGCCCGGAATCGGATTCCGAACGGCATTCCCGCACAACGCAAGGTCGGAGTCGCAGCGCGCCTTCGCCAACATGGGGAGATAGCCATGGTTACGCAGAACACCACCACTGGTGCCGCAACGGCGGCCCGCCACATCCAGCTGAACCAACCGCAGGCAAACCAGCAGATTGTCATCGACAACATTGCTGGCGCGGCGCTGGATATGGCCTTTCCGTCCGAGGCGGCACAACTGGAGCAGTCCGGCCAGGATCTCGTGTTCCTGTTCGAGAACGGCGGCCGCATCGTCCTTTCCAACTTTTTCGGTCTGTTCGAATCCCATCAACTGCCCGCCTTCAACCTTGAAGACGGCCAGTCGCTGCCGGGCGACGCCTTTCTTGCGGCCCTGCGCGAAGACCTGCTGCCCGCCGCCGGTCCCGGCGCGGGTGCTGCCGCGGGCAGCGGCGGCGTGGGCGACTACACCGACGACGCAGGCAACCTGATCGGCGGCGTGGACCGCCTGGACCCGCTGGGCACCACCACCTTCGGCGTGCAGGCCCTGCCGGGCATCGAGGATGCGGCTACCCCGCTCATCGACACCGTGCCCACCCTGGTTCTGACCACCGGGGCATTTACTGTTTTCGAATCCGACCTTGATTTCGAAGGATACCGAAACGACGGTAGCGCAACGTATCAGGATACGGATTCGGGGCGTACCATAGTTACGGGTTCTTTCGCCATTACCGCACCCGACGGCATTGGCAGCCTGACCGTAGGCAGCAGCACGTTCACTGCCGCGCAGCTTGCCGCGCTGCAGGCGGGCGGCAGTCCGCTGGTGGTGAATCTGGGCGCACAGGACGCCTACGCCGACATGGTGTTGACCGGCTTTGACGGCACCAACATTACCTTCAGGTATACCCTGACGGGCAGCAGCGATCACTTTGCCCCCAACGGGGAAGACCGCAACGAAAGTATTCCTGTCACTATTACTGATTCGGATGGTGATTCCGCCAGTGGCACTATCGTGGTGACTATAGCGGACGATGCGCCGCTGATAGGCAAGGTGGATTCCGAAGAGGGACGTGACGATTACTCGTGGCTGCATGCGAACGGCAAGGTCATGCCGCTGCATGAGTCTCCATATGACCATGACCACGGTAACGACAACGAGCGCGGTGGTGGATCGCAGCATGAGTTCTGGACGAAGTTCGATCTGACATCTCACAATGCCGGGGAATGGTTGGATAATGGCGTTATCGCTGATCTGCGCGTGAATGGCGGTACCCCGTATTTCAGCAAGAACGGCCTTGGCGTGACCTATGACGGCAATGCCGTGCCCGGCGATTCGCCCGATCGTGAGAACGAACTGGGCTACCGTGACGACAAGATGTTCCATGAGCAGGAAGGTGTCGTCTTCAAGTTGGACGGCGTAGCCGACGCCTTCAAGCTGGAAGCCGGGGCGTTCTACGGGAATGAAGCCAGGCCCGATGGAGAGTTGGGCAAGGTCCTGTTCTTCCTTGGCGATGAGCTTGTCGCGTCGAAGCGCCTGGAAGCTGATGATTGGGGTGACAGTTTCAGTTTCGCCAAGCTGCCCTTCTTCGACCGGGTTGTCGTCATTGGTCTTGATTACAGCCATACCACGACGGGCGACAACAGCGATTTCTACATCAAGAACGTCGGGTTCCACATGGTATCGGAGATCGGCGTGGGCCATGGCGATCTCGATTTCACGTACGGCGCCGACGGTATGGGGGCGTTCGACCTGTCATGGGCAGGGCTTACGGACTCTTCCGGAACTCCCGAGGCAACGCCGGCGGCACTGGTTGCGGAAGAAGGGCCTTCTTCCGAACCTAGTGGTATCTGGACATTGGATGGCCAGCAAGTTGTGGTGGAATCTGATGGCACCGGTCGCTTGGTCGGCTACATTATGAGCGAATCTTCTGACGATGCCGCGCGCTCGTCAGAATCTTCCTCGAACATTGCGTTTATTCTGCAGGTTCACCCGGTTACCGGCTACTGGACCTTTACCCAGAAGGTTCCGCTGGATCTGCCAGACAGCGCGCATGGCAAGCTGACCTTCAACTACACCATTACCGATGGTGACGGCGACACGGCCAGTTCTTCTTTCACCGTGAAGATTATTGAAGCCGAGCGTGCCCCCGACATTGACATGCCGACCGAAGCACACGTGGTGCACGAGTCCGGGCTGTTCAAGCTGGGTGCAATCGGTTCGGAGCTTTTTGACCACGACGCCAACACGATGGTTACGGGGTCTTTTGTCATCGACATGCAGCACGAAGGCTTCCAGTCAGTGACGGTGGGCGGCAAGTCGTTCGATAACCTCGCTGACCTCAAGGCCGAGGGCTGGCTGTTGATCGGCGACAACGGCAAGGTTGTCGGCCTTGGCGACGATCCCCACGCCAAGCTGAAGATTACGGACGTCTTTCATGATGAGACCACGGACAAGTATACCGTTTCGTACAAGTATGTCCTGATCGACAACGTGGACCACAACTACCCCGACGGCACCGAAACCGGCGACGTTATTCCCATCACGGTTACCGACGCCACCGGCGATCATGCCTTTGCCTCCCTGACCATCACCATCGTGGACGATGTGCCAAAGGTGGTGCTGTACGCGTGGGATGATTCAAGGAAGATACTCACCACGCAGGATTCTGAAACAATTGATACGCGAGAGAACTGCAAGCCAGTGAGCGTTAGTGATTCTGTTGAGATGGACTTTTCGCACGAATTCATCGCAGTGCCAAGGTATGGTGCGGATGGGCCGGGGTCTGTGTCGATGTCATATGCGCTCACCATCATGGGTAATCCTGGGCAGTATGGCAGAGTGGAGTCTGGACTTACACATGATGATCACAAGATATATCTGTATGAGATCGATGGCGTCGTTTACGGGTCAACATCGTCGTCGGGTAGCGAGCACAGCGTTCTTGACGGCAAGGTTTTTTCGGTTTCAGTTGATGTCGATGGACATGTTACGCTGACGCAGTATACGGCGATTGATCATGCGGAACAGGGCGTTGACTATAAGTCTTTGGGTAACCAGCTTATTGGTCTGGTCGGTACCGCAACGGTGACGGATGGCGATGGCGACAGCGCTAGCGCAAGCAAGACCATTGATCTCGGGGGGAATATCAGGTTTGAGGATGATATGCCTGCGGTGTCAGTGTCACTTACGAATGCAACGCTGCATCCGCTTATCACTCAAGACGCTGAAACAATGGGCTATGATGGCAAGCGGGGGCATCATGAAGGTGAAGACTCTTCAGAACAGAGCTTCTCCGCAGCCTTTAAGGTGGAAATAGACTGGGGTGCCGATGGTGCCGCCGACCACAACGCGAAGACTACGGACTATACGCTGGACATTACCAAGCTGGCCGGAGAGGGAGGGCTTGTTGATTCCGGGCTTAGCCATGATGGTCAACACATCTACCTCTTCAAGGTGGCGGATGGGTCCATAGTGGGTTCAACGGCACTTTCTGCAGGTGGCATCACGGACGGGAACACGGTGTTTTCTGTTTCCGTGAAGGATACCGGACAGGTGAAGCTTACGCAGTACTCCGAGATTGACCACGAAGGCGCGGGCAAGGATATCGCATCGCTTGATGATGGTATTGTCCGGCTGAACGTCAGCGTTACCGTGAAAGATGGTGACGGAGATCGCGTTGAGGCTCACAATTCTGTAGATATCAGCGGAAACATCCGGTTTGAAGATGATATCCCGACACTGAGCGTGAGTCTGGAGCATTGCTGGAACAAACCGTTGACCACGTATGACAAGGATACCATCGGGGATGGCGTGTCCACGAGTTTTGCCAGCTTTGCGGGTGCGTTCGATGTGGAAAAGAGTTTTGGGGCCGATGGAGCAGGTAGCTATGGCATCAAGTACAGTCTTGACCTCAAGTCTTCTGACGGGTTGGTTGACTCCAAACTCGATCATGACGGCAAATCGATCTACCTGTACGAAGTGGGAGGGAAGATTGTCGGTTCTACCAGTACCGAATCTGACATCGCCGGTGGCAAGGTGTTCGACATCTCGGTGGACTCTTCAACGGGTGTGGTAACCCTGACGCAGTACTCCGAAATTGATCATGATGCACCAAGCAGGCGGTATGATACAGATGATGTCAAGGCTCTTGCCTCGAACCTTGTTAATCTTGTCGCCACAGCCACGGTGATGGATGGCGACGGTGATACTGTGGAAAAGAGCGCGAGGCTTGATCTTGGCGGAGACATCAAGTTTGTGGACGACGTGCCCAAGGCATACGATAACGCCAACAGTGTGACGGAAGACAGTGGCACTGGGCCGATCGAAGCCAAGGGTAATCTGATTGTGGATGCTCAGCCCCAGGCTGACACGGTGGGTGCGGACGGCAACGGCCACATCACAGCCATATCCTTCGGCGCAAATGCGGGGCATGCCGCTGCGGGTGGCGGCTGGGACGTGGACGGAAAGTACGGCACGCTGCATGTCAACGCCGACGGTACCTACACCTACACGCTGCATAATAATGCGACGGTGGTGCAGGCCCTGTCATCCTCGGATCACCCCACCGAAACCTTCACCTACACCCTGGCCGATGGCGACGGTGACACTTCGCAGGCGCACCTGACGGTGACCGTGAATGGTGCGGATGAACCGCGTATCCTGAGCATCGGTGAGGTTCCGGAAGGACATGTCTACGAGGCGGACCTTGCCGGTGGTTCCGGTTGGCCGGACAACGGGCTGATATCGGATGGGCAGTTCACCATCACGAGTTCCAGCGGCTTGACCGGGCTTAAGATCGGCACTGGAACCGTCAATCTGGCGCTCCCCGATGGGGCTCACCAGGACATCTCGACAGATCACGGAAAGCTGACCATCACTGACGTGAATCATGTAGGCGATGCCTACACGGTGAAGTACACCTATACGCTGACGCAGACGGCCACCAATCCTGATGCCGATCACAACGGCGTCAACGAGGACTTCAAGGAAACCCTGCAGATCAAGGCAACGGACAGCACCGGGACCGCTACGCATGACCTGGTGGTCAGCATCGTTGACGACCATCCCACGGCGGTTGCGGATGTGAAGGACTACTCCGGCGGCATGACCACCACCGTACTCATCGTGCTCGATTCGTCGGGCAGCATGGGACCGGATCGTGGTCTTGGCGGTGGCGATCCCGATGGGCCGGGTGGCTATGAAACCAAGTTCGAGTTGGCCAAGGCCTGCATTGACACCCTGCTTGCGGCGTACAAGGATCTTGGTGCGGTCAACGTGCGCATCGTGGACTTCGACGATGACACTCGCACCAGCGACTGGTTCACCGGCAGCAGTGCCAAGACCGACGCTATGGGTTGGGTTAACACCGACGCCAACAGCAGTGTTGGTGGCGGGACGCGATACACCACGGCCCTTGACGCGGCCACCGGTGCCCTGATGAACGGGGTGCCCCCGGCGGACCGTTCGGTGGTGTACTTCCTGTCCGACGGCGCGCCCAACGATGGATACGCATTGGGCAGCACAAAGGCTGCCGCGTGGGATGCCTTCCTCAAGAACCTCACCCCCGTTGACACCGTGTACGCCTACGGCATGGCTACCACCGGTAACATTACCCAACTTGAGCGGGTTGCCTGGGACCGCGACGGTCAGCCCGTGACCGACCCGGCCAAGGAAATCAGCAACCTGGTGGAATTGAAGGCGGAACTGCTTGCCACCGTGCCCGTCACCGGTACGCTGTTCGCCAACGACAACGCCGGGGCCGATGGTGGCGCCGGTACTGGCGGCAGCCTGAAGCTGTACAGCTTCGAAGGACACCTTGCGAGCCCAGCCGATGTTGACGGCAAGTACACGGTTGACCTTGGCGGCAACAAGGGCAAGGTGACGGTGGACTTCGACGACGGCACCTACACCTACGTGCCGGGCAGCAACCCCGTGGGTTCCGTGGAGCTGGATTACCAGATCAAGGACGGCGACGGCTCGATCGCTTCCTCCACCCTGACCCTGAACCTGCGCGCCGCCGAACTGTGGGCGCACGACAACCACGCTGCCGCCCTGCCGGGCACCAGCACCGTGACCACGGAAACGTTTGATACCGGAAATCATGGCTGGAGCACCAATGACGACGACTACGGGGATGTGTCCCGGCAGAATGTCGGCGGTGGTGACAGGGAACTCATGCTCCAGTTGGAGTACGGCGGAGGTGCCGCAGTAACAAGCAGCAGAACCTTCGACGTGGTTGCGGGTGATACGTTGGGCTTTGATTGGCGGGCAGTGCCTTTCCAGCAAGGCAGCTACCCGTTGAACGAGCATGATGACGACAGGTTCGAGGTGGTCATCGAAGGACCGGGCGGAACGAAGACGTATACCCCGTTTACTTGCCCGGTCGACGGAACAGGTGCATCCGGCAAGTTCGCTTATCTCTTTACTATCGCCGGAACCTACACCGTGAGATTGAAGGTTGTGGATGGCACCGGCATCGATAACGGCGGTTACACACGGGTATTCGTGGATGACGTGGTGTTCTCCCACGCTGCGGCGGGCGCGGCCCTCATGGGCAATGTGGTTACCGACCATGCCGGTACGGACTACGTTGACCAGATTGGCGGGCAGACGGCCCTGATAACGGAGGTGAACGGGTTCGCCATCGCCAACGACGGTCAGTTCCACACCGTTGTCGGCGATTACGGCACCATAACCATCAACGCCTTTGGTCAGTATGCATACCATGCCAATTCCGGCACCAACGGCCACGAAGACGCCTTCGTGTACAAGCTGACCGGTGGAACCGACAGCGATTACGCCACCCTGAATGTGCACATCGGCGATACGGGCACGCACCTGTCGGCCAGTCCCGAAGCGTGGGATGTGCACAGCAGCTCCAGTGGCCACTTCCACCTCGGTGGCACCGGCAACGACACCTTGACCGGCGGTGGCGGCAACGACGTCATCTTTGGCAACTACGGCAACGATATCATCCACGGCAATGCCGGTCATGACACCCTGCACGGCGGCGCGGGCAACGACACCCTGTACGGCGATGCTGGCAACGACATCCTCGTGGGTGGCCAAGGCAGCGATACCCTGTACGGTGACGACGCCGATCACACCGTTCATGGTGCGGATACCTTCATGTGGAACGCGGAAGACTTCACCAAGGACGCTGTTGACACGGTGAAGGACTTCAACCCTGGCGAAGGCGACGTGCTGCGGTTTGCGGATATCCTTCTGGACAATGATGCTGGAACGGCAGGTATTCAGCTTGATATCGCGCAAGTTGGTACCAATGCAGTGCTGAAGCTGCATCATGGAGCCAGCGACGTGCAAACAGTCGTCCTTGAAAACGTGATAAACGCCGATACAACTCTGCACGATATCGAACAGCACATCCTGAACCACAAGATCATCACCGAAAACAGCTAACCGGCGCGCCGCCCCCGGCGGCAAACCATGAACACACGGACGCCCCGGCCTTGGCCGGGGCGTCTTGCGTTATGGCTTTAGCCAGTTGAGGGAGCGCAGCGACTGAAAGGTAGTGTCCAGAATTTTGCGCACTTTCAGTAGCCGCCCAGTTGGCGCGGTGTTGGCTCTGCTTTTCACTTTTGCAGCAGGCGCATGTTGAGATGATATCTGGTATTTTAGCACCTTCCGTCACCGTACCAGAAAAGGCTGCCGTCGTGTTCAGGCAGGCGGGGCGGCTGCATTCTGGCCGGGGCGCAGCGCCAACGCATGCAACCCAGCTTCCCATGCCGCGCGCATGACGTGCCCCACATGTCTGCATGCCGGTTCATTCCGTACCCAGACGTTCAGGTCGTCCATGGTCCGGGAAACCCAATGCTCGACATCCGCGAGGCAGCCGGTCACCTCCCGCGCTTCAGCCCGCACGCCGTGCGCCCGAATTTCTTCTGGGTCTTTCTGTCCGGTCAGCGCGTGGTGTCCTTCATGGCCAGTGCCATGAAGCTCTGCGGGTAATACGGCGTGGTGGTGGCAATGTCTAAGCGCAGTCAGGCCCACGGCGGTGTTGCTCGGTTCGCCGTCCGGCAGGGGGAGCGGCCCGGCACGCTAACGGCCTGCGTGAAGCCAGCCCCCGCCCGTGGCGGTCCCGTTTCCTGCTCCCGTCTTTGCCCATGCAAAAAGGGGCCGGTCCTTCGGACCGGCCCCTTCGGGTATGCCGTTCTCTGCGGGAGCGGCTATTGCTCGGTGTTCTTGCGCAGGGCGTCGCGGTCGATGCCCAGGCTTTCCAGCAGCTTGCCGCCAAGGGCCAGCAGGCGGTACTGGGCGCCAGCATCATTCATGCGCGAGGTAACTTCCTGAATGGACGAGCTGTACAGTTCGTTTTCGGCGTCCAGCACGTCCAGCAGGCTGCGCTGGCCCACCAGAAACTGCTGCATGTACGCGTCGCGGGTCTGCACGTTGTAGTCGATGGCAGACAGGAAGTAGCGCTGCTGTTCGCGGGCGGACAGCATCTGGGTCCAGGTGGCGCGGGTTTCGCGGCCCAGTTCGTCGATCTGGTTCTGCAGTTCCTGGCGGCTCTGGCGCGAACGGGCGGATGCGCCCTTCACGGCGGCCACGTCGGCGCCGCCGTTGAACAGGTTCCAGCTCATGCGCAGCATGGCGGCGGTACCCCATTCATAAGTACGGCTGCTTTCCACCTGGTCGCGGTAGGTGGGGCCCACTTCCGCGTAGATCACGGGGTGGTAGCCGGACTTGGCCAGGTCGATTTCCGCTTCCGAGGTGCGCACGTCGGAAATCAGCGCCTGCACCTTGGGGTTGCTGGACTGGCTGTCGGCCAGGGCGGCGTCGGCGCTGGGCGGGGTGGCCGTGGGCGCTTCCGCCGGGCCCAGGGCCTCGGGCACGATCTTGCCGGTCAGGCGCAGGTAGGCGGCTTCGGCCACCTGCAAGGCAGAACGCGATTCAGTCAGGGTCGACTGGGCGCGGGCCAAACGGCCCTGGGTCTGGGTCACGTCGGAAACGCTGGCCGCGCCCATGCGCGAACGTTCCTGCTGCGAACCCAGGATGGATTCGTGCTGTTGCACGTTGATGGCGGACAGGCGGACGATTTCGCGCTGGCGCAGCACTTCGATGTGCGCGAGCACGGCATCCAGGCCAAGGGCTTCGGCATTGTCGATGAGGCGGTTGTCCACCGAGCCCAGCTTGTTCTTGTTGATGTCCACGCGGCTGGCGGTGGCAAGGCCGTCCCAGATGGTCTGGCTGAGGGTTACCGAGCCTTCGCTGCGGTCGTACCAGTCGTTTTCGTTGCCGCTGCCACGGGTTACGGTGTCGTTGTACTGTTCCACGCCCACGCCGCCGCGCACGTCAAGGCGCGGAAACCAGCCGGCACGCGCGCGGTCAACGTCGTGTTCGGCGGCCTGGCGGTTTTCCTGGAAGGCCTTGAGGCGAGGATGCGTTTCAAGGGTGTTGACGACCGAGTCCTTCAGCGTCACTTCCTGCGCCTGCGCCGGAACCCCGATCGCAAGCCCCAGTACGGCGGCCAGCGCGCAGAACGCGAGCCAGCGCCGTTTTTGTGATTTCCTTTCCTTCATGACAGTCCTCCTCGTTGGCCCCCCCCCGTACACGCGGATCGGAGAGCGTGTATTGATTCCTGAGACACGGCACGGGCAAACCCGTACTTTCTGCTTTAGCGGTGATACTACATGCAACATTACATTGTTTTGGGCGCCGTGCGCAATAGGGTTAGTTGCAAGGCGTGAAGGTTTTTGGAAGAAAGTTTGTCGTTTAGTCGGGAGGAAGTGGGCCCGAACGACATGGGGAACAAGCCGGTGGCGCGGATGCGCCGAAGGTCGGTATGGGTAAGGCTATGGAGCGTGGGTGCTCCTGCCGTACGGATAGGTGGAGTGATTTTCGGCATGCTGAAATGTGTTCATGAGCGGAATATTCATTTCAAGTTCCCTGCCCGTAGTGCTGTTCGAGAGTGTCTGCGGCGATTTTGCGATGCTTCCGTAGCAGGAATTATGTTATGAAAAAAATGTAAAATAATGGATGCATGACGAAATTTGTCGTAACGTATGATCGTCACGGGTTCCCCCCACTCGTGGCAGGCTCCGTATTGCCCCCTTTCCGGTTGCCCGCTCCGCGCCGGAAAGGGGGCTTGTCGTTGCCGAGATGAGTGTGGGGGGCTGAAAAAAAACGTGAAAAGCCGCACCGTTCCCGGATGGCGGGCTCGGCGCGGCGGGCGTGTCCGGCGGAGGGGGCGGTCGCACGTGGTCTGTCGGCCCGGTTGGCCGTCCACCAAGCGATCGGCTGCGTGGGGGCCTTTGGAGGTCAGTCAGGTTTTCCGAGGCCGTGCTTCTTGAGCAGTTCGTAAAAGTGCCCGCGCGAAACATCGGCCAGTCGAGCCGCCTCGCGAATGTCGCCGCGACAGTGGGCCAGCATGCGGGCCAGGTAGGCGCGCTCCGCGTCGGCCTTGTGGGTGCGCAGGGTGGGGGGGACGCCGTCCGGCGCGGAACCCGGCAGGTCGATGCCCGTCTGTCCCCGCACGGCTCCCGCTTCGACCGCAGCCCCCTGAGCGCCCATGTCCCGCGCTCCGGCCATATCCCGCACTCCGGCCAAGCCCCGTACTCCGGAAAGCCACTGCGGGGTGGCTGCGTGCGCGCCTGCCCATTTCGCTAGGGAGTCCGCCCCGTTGGCGTGTGGCGGCCATGCGGGCACGGCATCGGAGGCTCTGCCCGCCATGAAGGCCGCCCCCCCCCGCGCTGTCGTGGCCGGGGAGGGAGGCGGGGACACCGGCCCGGCCATGCCTGGCCAATCTCCATGGGCCCCAGGGGCCCCATGACCACCATGGGCTCCTTGGCCTGCCTGTCCTGCTTGACCAGCATGCCCGGCCTGCCCGGTCTGTCCGGTCTGCCTGGTCGTGGCAGGGATGGACGCCAAGCCAACCGACCCCGCCGACCCCGCCAACCCCGCCGGGACCGCCGGGCCTGCCGGACCCGCCGTTCCCGCCAGCCCGGCCAATCCTGCCGTGTGTCCGTCCATTCTGTCGCGGGCCACCCGTACCCGGATTTCCGTGGGCAACTGCCGCGCGTACAGGGTGGTTTCGTCGCGTGCGGCGGCGCAGGCGCGCTCCACGGCGTGCACCAGTTCACGCACGTTGCCCGGCCACGGGTAGCTGGCCACGGTTTCCAGAAAATCCTCGGCGGGAAACTTGGGGGGGAGGTCGTGCCGCTGGCAGAACCGGTCCACGGCCCAGGCGCACAGTTCCGGCAGGTCTTCCGTGCGCTCGCGCAGCGGGGGCAGGGTGATGGTCAGGCCGCGCAGCCGGTACAGCAGGTCGCTGCGGAACATGTCCAGCCGCACCATTTCGTGCAGGTCCTTGTTGGTGGCCGCCACCAGTCGGAAGTCGCTCTCCACCTCCCTGCTGGCGCCCACCGGGCGAAAACGCCGCAGTTCCAGCGCCCGCAGGAAGGCCCCCTGGATGGACAGGGGCAGGTCGCCGATTTCGTCCAGAAACAGCGTGCCCCCGTGGGCCAGGCGCAACAGTCCGTCACGGCTGCGGTCCGCGCCGGTGAAGGCCCCGCGCACGTGGCCGAAGAGCTGGCTTTCAACCAGGTTTTCGGTCAGCGACGCACAGTCCAGGGTGACGAACGGCCCCGCAGCCCGTGCGCTGTTGCGGTGCACGGCGCGGGCGAACAGTTCCTTGCCGGTGCCGGTTTCACCCAGCACCAGCACGTTGACCGAACTGGCCGCCGCCTCGCCCATCAGTTCCAGCGCGGCATCGAGGGCCGGGCTGTTGCCCACGATGCCCTCGCGCCACAGCGGGGCGGGGGGCAAGGCGAAAGAAGGCGCGGCAACGGTGGGCGCTTCCGGTCCATTGTCGGCCTGGCCTGGCTGCGATGTGCCGCCCATCGCACCGTTGCCCCCGCCGCCAAGCCCGCGCCGTGCCCTGCCACCGCGATAGGCCAGCACGCGGGACAGCGAAAGGGTGATGTCCTGCACGCGCAGGGGCTTTTGCAGGTATTCCCACACCCCGTGGCGCAGGGCGGTTTCGGCGCCGTCCGCATCGCCGAAGCCGGTCACCACGATGACCTCCGGGGCGCATGGCAGGCGGCCGAAGGTGGTGACGTGGGCCAGGCCGTTGCCGTCGGGCAGCAGCACGTCCAGGTAGACCACGTCGGGCGCACCGGTGGCGGCAAGGCGCAGCCCCTCGTTCAGGGTGGCGGCGGTGAGGGCCTGGTGCCCCATGCCCACGGCCACCTCGGCCAGCATGGTGCGGACCATGGCCTCGTCGTCCACCACGAGTATGCAGGCCATCAGCGATGCGTCTCCTTCACCGGGGAGGTTCCCGGCGTTGCGGTGTCGGTTGCACCAGTTGAGCCAGCCGCGCCGGTTGCGCCAGTCGAGCCGGTCGCGTCGGGATCGGTGGTGACGATGCGCACGCGGGCCACACCAGCCTCAAGCAGCGGTAGCAACCGGTTCAGTATATCGGGCAGTTGGGCGCCGGGCGCAGTGGCGGGGCGGCCCGCCGCCTGCTCCAGTTCGTCGCACAGGCCATGCAGGGCCGAAAGGCGCAGCATGCCCGCCGAGTTGCGCAGGGCATGCGCCTCGCGCAGGGCGTCCTGGCGTCGTCCCTCACGCACGGCGGCGGTCAACGCGTCGCGCCGGGCATCCACCTCGTCCAGAAAGGCCCGGCACAGTTTCACGAACAGGGGGCGGTTGCCGCCCAGCGCGTCCAGCGCGGCGGCCTCGTCCATCACGTC
Source organism: Nitratidesulfovibrio sp. SRB-5 (assembly GCF_019931275.1). Lineage (NCBI taxonomy): Bacteria > Pseudomonadati > Thermodesulfobacteriota > Desulfovibrionia > Desulfovibrionales > Desulfovibrionaceae > Nitratidesulfovibrio > Nitratidesulfovibrio sp. SRB-5. Next base: position 575,598 of record NZ_JAIOTY010000002.1, read on the forward strand.
GGAGGCGCCGGGGGCCGCTGCGGCAGCTGTGACGTCTGCGATGTCCGGGGCGTCTGTGGCATTTGGGGCGCCGGGTATGCCGGGTAGTTGGGGCGCGCCAGTTGCGTGAGGTGCGCCGGGACCATCAGCAGCGTCGGGGGCGGCGGAACGGTCGTGCGCGGCGGGGCCGCCGGGCAGCGTCTGGCCGCGGGATTCGGCGGGCGGCATCCCCGTGCGGGAAGTGGTCGGCCCCTCCCCGTCGCTCCAGTGGTGCATGTCGTCGGCGTAGCCGCCCGTGCCGGGGCATTCCAGCGGGGTGCCCCCGGTGGCGGCATCGGCCACGGCGGAAAGCAGCATGGCGGCGGTCAGCGGCTTGCACACGCAGCCGGTCATGCCCGCGCCAAGCAGGGCGGCGCTTTCGCGGCCCACCGCCGAGGCGGTGACGGCCAGCACCGGCATGTCGGGCGCAACCCCCGGCACAAGCCCGGCGCGCAGGCGGCGTACCACCTCGGTGCCGTCGCAGCCGGGCATGCGCACGTCCAGCAGGGCCAGGTCGGGCCGCAGTTCCTCCAGCAGGCGCAGGGCCTGCACGCCGTCCGTTGCCACGGCCACCTGGTGCCCGGCCCCGCGCAGCACGTCCTGCATGAACAGCCGGTTCACCGGGTTGTCGTCGGCCACCAGCAGCCGCAACGGGGCGGATGTGCCCCCGGCCGGTCCGGTTTCCGCGGCGCGACCGGTTTCCCCGGTCATGGGCGGGGCCGGGCAGGCGCTGCGGCCACCGAAGGTGCCCACCCATGCGGCCAGTCCCGTGCCCGGCGCGCTGGCGTCGTCGCCATGCGCGTCAGCGTCTCCTTTCGTGTCCCCGTCGGGGGGCGGGCCCGCCAGGGTGAACCGGGCGGTGAACCAGAATTCGCTGCCCGTGCCCGGCGTGCTGGATACGCCAATGTCGCCGTCCAGCATGCGGGCAATCTCGCGCGAGATGGCAAGGCCAAGGCCCGTGCCGCCAAGGCACAGCGAACTGGCCGCCTCGCCCTGCACGAAGCTTTCGAAGATCGATTCCTGCTGCTCCGCCGGAATGCCCACGCCGGTATCCACCACGGCAAAGCGCAGCAGCACCTCGCGCGGGGCGGTTCCGGCCCCCGGCCGGTGGAGGCTGTCTGTCGCTGCCGCCGGGGTCATGTGCGGCACCTGTTCCGGCACCAGATTCACCACCACGGCGATGCCCCCCTGGCGGGTGAACTTCACCGCGTTGCCGATGAGGTTGCCAAGGGCCTGGCGCAGCCGGAAGTCGTCGCCCACCAGCGCCTCGGGCACGTTTTCCGCCACGTGCAGGGACAGGGAGAGCCCCTTGCGCTCGCCCGCGAAGCGGAACACCCCCAGGCAAGCATCCAGCGAGGGGCGCAGCCGGAAAGTGCGCGGCGCAAGGCGCATCCTCCCCGATTCCAGGCAGGAAAAGTCCGTGATGTCGTTGACGATTTCCAGAAGGTTCGCGGCGGCGCAGCGCAATTGCCCCAGATATTCGTTGTAGCGGGCACCGTGTTCCGCCTGCTGTGCATCAATATCTGTGGATGCTTCGGCAGGGGCATGCGCGACGGATGCGGCACCGGAGGGGGCGCCCACCCCGCCCGGCTGGAAGCCGGACAGCAGTTCCGCCATGCCGATGATGCCGGTGAGCGGGGTGCGCATGTCGTGGCTCATGTTTGCCAGGAAGGCGCTTTTCATGCGGTTGGCCGCCTCGGCCAGGGCCTTTTTGCGGCTGACCTGCAACGACGCCCCGCCAATGCCCAGCAACCCCACCACTCCGATGATGGCGTAGGCCAGCGCCGTCTGGTCCAGGCGCTGGCGCTCCAGCGCCAGCAGGGGCGTCGCCGCTATGGATACGCTGATGCCTCCGCGCAGGCCGCCCACGGTGTCGTCGGCGGTGCGATGGCAGCCCAGGCACGACTGGTCGGCCATCAGCGGGGCCATGTAGCGGAAGCTGGGGCCGTGCCGGGTGTCGCCGCTGCTGGCGGTTCTTTCCGCCGCGCGGGGCTGCTCGCCGTCCGGGGGCAGGGTCAGGGTGAAGGTTTCTCGCGCGCCCTTGCTGAAGGCCTGCAACGATTCGTTTTCCCACGCATCGGCTTCGTTTTCCTGCCGCAGGGGGTGCAGGCCGGTGATGCGAAAGCTGACCCCCTGGCTGGTGGTGAGAAATTCCGAGATCTGGCGGGTCATGTAGGCCGGGTTCATGCGGGTGAGCAGGGTGCCGTCCGCCGCCAGCAGGGTGCGCTGGTCGGGCGGCAGCCAGGGGTTGGGCCGCCCCAGTTCGCTGGTCCGCACGAACACTCCACCGTGGGCCGCGTTCCAGGCCCTTGTGGAGACGATCTGCGAAAAGAACGCCCGGGCTTGCAACAGCGCCAGTTCGCGCACGTGGGCCGCCTCGGTGCGGGCGTTCCACTGGTACAGGGCCAGCAGCAGCACCCCCCATACGGCCACCAGCACGGCAGGCACGATGAAGGTCTGGATGTTCCAGTGCAGGGCCGGGCGCTTGCGGCGCAGCCGGGAGCGCAGGCTTCTTGCCGCGCGTCCCGGGGTGACGCCGGGCGTTTCATCGGTCGGGCGCGCCGGGGGCTGGGTCTGGTGTTGCGTCATGGGGTGTCCCCCTGTGTGGAGTCAGGAAAATCAGAAAAGGCTGGCTCTGTCAGGTTTTTCTGTCTGTTTGTCATGTAAATATGACAAAGACAAGGCCTGCCTCGCCGTGCGTCCTTTGTGCTGCCATGAGCAACACATTGAAATTATTTTTGAACGAAGGGGTGTGCAGAATTTCACGCAACGGCACGGGTCTTGAAGACTGTACGTCACCAAGTGCCGTGCGCACCCGTCGGGCTGAACGGGCGCGGGCACGGATGCACCCGGAGGCGCGAACTCCCGGCCGCACGCGGGCGGGGCGGGCGCCCTCCACAGCAAGGAGGCGGAAATGTCAGAGGAAGCACCTCGCAACGGACGTACGGGGCTGCGGCTCATCGTCGTCGGGGCGGCCCTTGGGGTCGTGCTGGCGGCGGGGGCGGGCTTCGGCATGAAGGTCACGGACCGGCGTCCGTTCTGCGCGAGCTGTCACATCATGCAGGAGGCGGCGTTGACGCACAAGGCGTCCACCCACGCCAACCTGGCCTGCAACGAGTGCCACGCTCCGCAAAACCTGGCTGCAAAGCTGCCCTTCAAGGCGGTGGCGGGGGCCAAGGACGTGTACATGAACACGTTGGGCAGGCCGGACGACGTGATCCATTCGGGCCAGTCCACCAAGGACGTGGTCAACGCCAACTGCAAGGCATGCCACACCATGACCAACAAGCAGGTGGCCAGCATGGATTCCAAGCCCTATTGCGTGGACTGCCACCGCAATGTCCAGCACATGCGCATGACGCCGATCAGCACAAGGAAGGTCGCCGATGGATAACCTGATGAACAACACGCTGTCGCTGCGCACGGTGCGCGGCATGGTCCGCAGGGGGGCCCTGCTGCTTGCCGTCTCGCTTGTCCCCTTCGCTCTTGCGGGCTGTTCCGACGTTGCGGAACTGAAGACCCCGGTGTTCAAGACCAAGATCGCGGCGGAAGAAACCCGCAGCAGCGCCTTCAAGGCGGAATTTCCCCAGCAGTACGCAAGCTACCAGCGTAACGACGAAAGCACCGTGATGACCGAATTCAACGGTTCGGTGCCGTTCAACAAGAACGACAACGTCAACCCGCTGCCCGAAGGCTACAAGCACGCCCAGCCGTACCTGAAGAACCTGTGGCTGGGCTATCCGTTCAGCTACGAGTACCGCAACGCGCGCGGCCACACCAAGGCGCTGGAAGACTTCCTGCACATCGACCGCATCAACACCTATGCGGAAAAGGGCGGCCTGCCCGCCACCTGCTGGAACTGCAAGACCCCCAAGATGATGGGCTGGGTGAAGCAGTACGGCGACGACTTCTGGGCCAAGGACGTCAACGAGTTCCGCGACAAGATCGACATGAAGGACGAGACCATCGGCTGCGCCAACTGCCACGATCCGCAGACCATGGAATTGCGCCTGTACAGCGAACCCCTGAAGGACCAGCTGAAGGCGCAGGGCAAGGACTGGGACAAGCTTTCGCGCAACGACAAGCGGTCGCTGGTCTGCGGCCAGTGCCACGTGGAATACTACTTCCAGGACAAGGAAAAGGGCGTCGCCAAGAAGCCCGTGTTCCCCTGGGCCGACGGCTACGACCCGCAGCAGATGTATACCTACTACAAGACGGCGGGCAATTCGCAGATGAAGGGCTTTGAGGGCAACTTCGTGGACTGGGTGCACCCCGTGTCCAAGACGCCCATGATCAAGGCCCAGCACCCCGAATACGAAATGTGGCAGAACGGCGTGCACGGCGCGGCGGGCGTATCGTGCGCCGATTGCCACATGGGCTACACCCGCACCGATGACAAGAAGAAGATCTCGGGCCACTGGTGGACCTCGCCCCTGAAGGACCCGGACATGCGCGCCTGCCGCCAGTGCCATTCGGACAAGAGCCCCGACTACCTGCGCTCGCGCGTGCTGTTCAGCCAGCAGAAGACCTTCGACCAGCTGCTGAAGGCCCAGGACCTGTCGGTGAAGGCGCACGAGGCCGTCCGCCTGGCCTCGGAATTCCAGGGCGCCAAGCCCGCCAACTATGACGAACTGATGATCCAGGCGCGCGACATGGTGCGCAAGGGCCAGTTCTTCTGGGATTACGTGTCTGCCGAAAACAGCGTGGGCTTCCACAACCCGGCCAAGGCGCTGGATACGCTGGCCTCTTCGCAGCAGTACAGCCAGCAGGCGGTGGACCTGGCCAGCGAGGCCACCGGCTTCGCCATCTCCAAGGATCTGGCGGGCGACATCCGCAAGATCGTGCCGCCCATCCTGACCCACAGCCGCAAGTTGCAGCAGGATCCCGAGCACATGAAGACGCACCAGTGGTTCAAGTACCTGCCCACGCTGCCCAAGGCAGACAAGGTGTGGGACGGCCAGAAGAAGCTGGTTTCCGCGGCCCAGTAGGGCGGCGGCAAAGGAAGGAAAGGCGGGGGCCGGATGGTCCCCGCCGGAGCAGAAAGCATGCTGGCTCGCTTCATGCGGACCCGGCGACCTGGTTACTGACGACTTGACGTGCCGCGCGGGCGGCATGCGGCGCGCGCCGGATCGATTTCCCACGGCGCGTCCGCCGGGCCGGGAAGGCCCGTCCGGGATATTCCGGCAGGCTGGTTCCTTTCCGGGGGCCCGCAGCCCGAATCACCGCCCGCGCGGCGCATTGCAGACATGGTTTCGCCTTGGATCTCCTTCACAGGGACACGACAACCTGAACTGGCAGAGGGGCGCCCATCGGGGGCGCCCTTCGTCGTTGTGCGGTGGGGGGAGAAGGGGGTGTCTGTAACCGTGATAAGGGCAGATAGGCCGGGCCGGGGCGGGCCGGGACACGCCGGAATGAACGGGAACAAGGCCGGAGCAGGTGTGGCAGACCCAAGCAGGCAGGGAAGGCAGGGACGGTTGCGGGCAAGACGGGGCATCCATCCGGCAGGGACACTGACGCGAGAGATGCTTGCCGTGCGCATCGTGCCACGCTACAGGATACACGATAAGCCAGCGGAGACGCATGGGGCGGCCCTGCCCGCCGCGTTGCCGCCAGGCGGCCATCCTTACCCCCGTTTTGCTGTTTCGCCGCAGGAGCGTTCCGTCATGTCCATCTCGTGGAATTTCCTTGTCGTGTATACGCTGACGGTGCTGGTGGCCACCATCACCCCCGGCCCCAGCATGCTGCTGGCCCTGACGCACGGGGTGCGCTACGGCGTGCGGCGCGCGCTGGCGTCGGCACTGGGCAATACCGTGGCTTCGGTGTTGCAGGCGCTGGTGGCGGTGGCCGGCCTGGGCGTGGTGCTGGCCGCGTCGGAAGACCTGTTCCGGGTGGTGCGCTACGCGGGCGCGGCCTATCTGGTGTACGTGGGGGTGTGCATGCTGCGCGCCCCGGCAGTGCCCCTGAATGCGGCGGCGACGGCGGGGGCTGCCGGAACCGAAGGAGCGGCAGATAAGGCCGACGCGGGCGACACGGGCGACACGGGCGCATCCTATGTCCCCGGGGGGCCGGGCGCGCGCAAGCTGTTCGGGCAGGCGTTCTTCGTGGCGGCGGGAAATCCCAAGGCCATCGTGTTCTTTACCGCGCTGTTCCCGCAATTTCTGGCGCCCGGCGACACCCTGGCCCGCAGCGCCCTGCTGGTGGCGGACCTGGCCGTCATCGCCTTTCTGGGCATGATGCTCTACGCAGTGGCCGGGGCGCGCATTGCCGCGCTGCTGGCCACCACCCGCGCCGCGCGCTGGTACAACCGCACCGTGGGGGTCGCCTTCATCGGCAGCGGGGCGGGGCTGGCCCTGTCCGACAGGTAGCGCCGTCCGTTGCCGTCACCTGTCTGAAGCGCCGTGTCGGAACTGTGTCCGGACTAAAAGGAACGGGCCGCGTCAGCACGACGCGGCCCGTCTCTCGTTTGGCAGGAAGGAAAGCCGGTAACGCAACGCCTACTGCACGCCGCGCTCCAGCAGGCGGATGATGGCGACGTCCACGGCGGCGAAACCCAGGCTGGACACTTCGCCCAGCGAACGCAACGAGGCGCGGAAATCGGGCGAAACGATGCCCTCGGCCCCGGTCATGCCCGGCCCGTGCAGGGCCAGTTGCGCGGCGCTCCAGGCTTCTGCCGCGGCGGTGCCCACCTTCAGCGCGCAGCCGCCCTTGGCCCCGTCGCAGATCATGCCCATGACCGACGAGAACACCAGCGCCACGGCCTGCTCGGCCTGCGCGGGCGTGCCGTCCGCAAGGCGCACCAGCGCGGCGGCGGCACCCGCCCCGGCGGCCACGGCGCAGCCGCACAGCGGGGTAAGGCGGCCCGTGCGGGCCTTTACCGCGCCGGTGACCAGGTGCGACAGGGCCAGCGCGCGGGCCAGTTCCGCGTCGCTGCGGCCCCAAGCGCGCGCGGCCAGCGCGGGAGGAATGATGGCGGTAAGCCCGTGGTTGCCGGAACCGGCGCTGCTCATGACCGGCTGGTTGGCCCCGGCCATGCGCACGTCGGCGGCGGCAGCCGTGGTGGCCTTCACGCGGGCGCTGATGTCCGGCCCGCAGGCGTCAGGAGCACAGGAGCCGGGCGCGCGGGCGTCGGAAGAGCTGGCGTTCCGGCAATCGCCGCCACGCAGCGCCATTCCCAGGGTGTGCCCCACGGCCAGCCCCCACGGATTGGCCAGCCCCTGTTCGGCCACGGCCAGATTCATCTCCGCGCCGCGCAGCAGGTCGCGGGCAAGGTTGGCGTCGATTCCGTCGGCCCAGTTCCACAGGTCGTCAAAGGCGGCCCGTTGCAGGTCGGCCATGTACGGGGGCAGGCTGTCGCCGCCAAGGGCGTCTTCCGCCCGGTAGACCACCTGCCCGTTGTGGCGCACCTCGGCCACCCGGTCGTGCCGCCCGGCCACCACGGCCACCACCAGATGGCCGGGGCGGTACAGTTCCGCCTCGGCGTACACGGTGGGCACGTCCTGCACGATTTCCTGCGTCACGGCGCCGCGCTCGGTCAGGGCTCGGGCTGCGGCCACATCGTCGGCGGTGACGGCGGCCAGCGCTTGCAGGCCCATGTCGGCATCGCCCGCAAGGGCTCCCAGCGCAGAGGCTAGCATGTTGCCGCGCAGGCCCTGCGCGCCGGGAATGCCCACGGACTGGCCGTTCTTGTAGATGTTGGCCGAAAGGCGCAGGTGGATACGCTCCGGCGGGGCGGGCAGATGGCGCGCGGCGGTGGCGGCGGCAAGGGCCACGGCCCCCGGCTCGGTGCAGCCCAGCGCGGGCTTTACTTCGGCGGCGAAAAAGGCGGCGATGTCCATGGGGCCTCCTGCTTGTGCGCGGGCGGCCGGGGGGAGTGGAAGAGGCGGGTTCCGGCATGTCGCGCTGGGTGCGGGCGTGGTGGGGCTGCGGGCGAACCCGCGTTTTCGCGCGGCTGCGCGTCGCATATACGCGAAAGGGGTCACGGTGAACCGTGACCCCTTTGATGGCGTGGTGGCGTTCCCAGGGGGATTTGAACCCCCGTCGACGGCGTGAAAGGCCGTTGTCCTAGGCCGGCTAGACGATGGGAACGCATGTTGGCTGGGCTGCTAGGACTCGAACCTAGATTAGCGGAGCCAGAATCCGCCGTCCTGCCAATTGAACGACAGCCCAACAACGAGGTTGTGTATCTATCCGTCAGGCCCCCGGTTGTCAACGGGAAATGCGCGAGGGGTGCGCACTTTTTATTCTTTGCAGGTAATATGCTGTAATTCTGGTTTTTATTGAAGCGCATGATGCCGTGGGGGAGCCCTGGCAGGCCGTCCGCTGACCGTCCGCTGACCGTCCGCAGGCGTACATCCCATCCCGGCGGGGGCTTTGCCGCCACGAAATTTCGTACTATGCTCAGCCCGTCCGCATCGGACACCCGGCGTATTGCCCCGCCCGCTGCCCCAGTGGCAGCGGCGAGGCCCGTCCGGCACACGTCTTTCTGCTTGCAGGCGCACGCGCCGAGGTTTTTTTGCAGCGATTCGCACCAGAGAATGTCGCACCGGTTGCAGGTGAAAGCCGCACCCGGTAGGCGCGACGGCATGCCGCCCCTCGTCTGAAGGGGCGCTGCCCGCACGGGGCCGTCACCCGGCTCCGCCCATCCCGCCCTGCTGATCCCGTCCGATGTCGTCGGATGGTGGTCTTTGCTTTCGTCCCGCAACCATCCTTCTGACGTTTCCAGGCCGATCATTCGCCATGCGCGCCGCATGGCGGTCGTGCGCCGCCGGGCTGCCTGCCCGGTCCTCGCCGTCATGTCGCGCGCCGTACATCAGGAGTAACGCAATGCACATCAGAGACGAACGCCCCGGCAACGAACAGGACCGCCGGGCGATCATCCACATCGAATACATGGCCTTCAAGGGCCACCCCATGCACGCCCCCGGTGCCGAACCCACCGAGCACCTGATACCCGGACTGCTGCGCGCCAGCGGCGACCTGACCCTGTCCCTGCTGGCAGAGGTGGACGGCGCTCTGGTGGGCCACGTGGCCCTTTCGCCCGTCGTGGTGGGGGCGGACCCGATACGTTCGGACCGCGCTGGCTGGTACCTGCTGGGGCCGGTGGGCGTGCTGCCCCCCATGCAGGGCAGGGGCATCGGCTCCGCCCTGATCCGCGAGGCGCTGCGCCGCATGCGCGACGCCGGTGCCCTGGGCGTGGTGCTGGTGGGCGACCCCGGCTACTACACCCGCCTCGGCTTCGTCTGCGTGCCGGGCCTGCACTATCCCGGCGTGCCCGACCAGTACGTGCTGGCCGTGCGTTTCGGCGACCGGCTGCCGCAGGGTGACATCATCGCCCACCCGGCCTTCGCGGAATAGACATGGCGGCAACAACGACAATCGAAGGGGCCGGGACATGTGCCCGGTCCTTCAGGAAGCATGGCATGAAGCATGGCATGAAGTATGGCATGAGGAATGGCATCACGCTGCAATCATGGGGTTTCGACCCGTGGTTTGCCGCGCATGCGGCGGAAATGGCCATGGAAGGCTGCGACGTTGCCCGGGTCTGCGCGGTGGACCGGGGGGCGTACCGCATTCAGGGCGAAGGGGGCGAGGTGCCGGCGGAACTGTCGGGCAGGCTTGCCTACCATACGGACAGCCCCGCCGACCTGCCGTGCGTGGGTGACTGGGTGACGGCGCAGTGGCACAGCGACGCAACGGCGGGCATCATCCATCGGGTGTTCCCGCGCCGGACCGTGCTGCGGCGCAAGGCGGCGGGCGACGGCTGCGGGGTGCAGATGATCGCGGCCAACATCGACACGGCGTTCATCGTGCAATCGTGCCACTACGACTTCAACCCCGGCAGGCTGGAACGCTATCTGGTCATGCTGGCGGACGGGGGCGTGGAGCCCGTGGTGGTGCTGACCAAGACGGACCTCGTCACCCCGGAAGACCTCGGCAACCTGGTGGCGGTGGTGGCCGCCGTCACGCCCGCGCGGGTGATCGCGCTCAGCAGCGTGACCGGGGCCGGGCTGGATGTGTTGCGCCAGGCGCTTGCGCCGGGCAGGACTTATTGCCTGCTCGGTTCGTCGGGCGTGGGCAAGACGACCCTGCTCAACCAACTGACGAACGGACAGGCAGGGGCCGGGGTTCTGGATGGGCAGGCGCTTGCCACGCGCGCTGACCGGGCAACACGCGCTGACCGGGCAACACGTGCCGACCGGGCCACACGTGCTGTCAGCGCCACTGGCGAAGGCACCCACACCACCACCCGCCGCCAACTCACCATGCTGGATGGCGGGGCGCTGGTCGTGGACACGCCGGGCATGCGCGAGGTGGGCACCGTGGCCGCAGCGGACGGCGTGGACGCAGGGTTTGCGGATATCGCCCTGCTGGCGGGCGAGTGCCGCTATGCCGACTGCCGCCACGAACACGAGGCGGGCTGCGCCGTGCGGGCCGCCGTGGACCGTGGAGAACTGTCCGCCACGCATTACCGGAACTACCTGAAACTGCGCAAAGAGGCCGCGTTCAGCGAAATGTCGCAACTCGACCGGCGCAGAAAGGACAAGGCCTTCGGCAAGATGGTCAAATCGGTGAAGAAGCACAAGGGATACTGAGGCGAACCTGCTTCTGTCTCCCTCTCTCTTTCGGGGGGGGACAGGCTGGTCGCTGCAACGGTCACCAAAACAGAAACACCCCGGCGGGATGGCTCCCGCCGGGGTGTTGTGCATTCTTCTGGCCAGGCACGGTGCCCAGCGCGGCACCATTTCCAAATTAGGATTTTCGTTCGTTGGCAAGGAAAACAAGCCTGTCATGAGGGAGCATACTCTTATCGTATTCGACCGACATGGCAGGCGGAGTCTGACGAAGCCAACGGGCGAAAAGACAATTTGGAAACAGCGGCTTACGCGCCTTCCTTCTTCTCTATCTTCGCCCAGCTGTCGCGCAGGCCCACGGTGCGGTTGAACACCGGCTTGCCGGGGGTGCCGTCCTTGTCGGCGCAGAAGTAGCCGATGCGCTCGAACTGCACGCGGGTGCCGGGGGCCACGTCGGCCAGGGCCGGTTCCAGCATGGCGGTGACGGTCTTCAGCGAATCGGGGTTCAGGTAGTCCACGAAGGTCTTGCCTTCTTCCGCCGCGTTGGGGTTTTCCACCGAGAACAGGTGTTCGTACAGGCGCACTTCCGCGTGCAGGGCATGCGCGGCAGACACCCAGTGGATGGTGCCCTTCACCTTGCGCCCGTCCTGCGACCAGCCGCCCTTGGTGGCCGGGTCGTAGGTGCAGCGCAGCTCGGTGATGTTGCCGTCCGCGTCCTTCACCACTTCGCGGCAGGTGATGTAGTAGGCGTAGCGCAGCCGCACTTCCGCTCCGGGGGCCAGGCGGTGGTACTTCTTGGGCGGGTCTTCGCGGAAGTCGTCGCGCTCGATGTACAGCACCTTCGAGAAAGGCACCGTGCGCGACCCGTGCGACGTGTCTTCCGGGTGGTAGGGCATGTCGAAGGTTTCCACCTGGTCGTCGGGGTAGTTTTCGATGACGACCTTGATGGGGTCCAGCACGCCCATCACGCGCGGGGCCACGGCGTTCAGGTGTTCGCGCATGCAGAATTCCAGCAGCGAGAAATCCACCACCGAATCGGCCTTGGCCACCCCGATGCGCGCGCAGAAGTCCTGCAATGCCTCGGGCGTGACGCCCCGGCGGCGCAGCCCGCTGATGGTGGGCATGCGCGGGTCGTCCCAGCCGTTCACGTAGCCGCCTTCCACAAGCTGGATCAGCTTGCGCTTGGACAGCACGGTGTAGGTCAGGTTCAGCCGGGCGAATTCCAGCTGCTGCGGGTGGTAGACGCCCAGGGTATCCAGCGTCCAGTCGTAGAGTTCGCGGTTGTTCACGAACTCCAGCGTGCAGATGGAGTGGGTGATGCCCTCGATGGAATCCGAGATGCAGTGCGTGTAGTCGTACATCGGGTAGATGCACCACGCATCGCCGGTGCGGTGGTGATGGGCATGACGGATGCGGTACAGCGTGGGGTCGCGCATGACCATGTTGGGCGAGGCCATGTCGATCTTGGCGCGCAGCACGTGTTCGCCGTCCTTGAACTCGCCCGCGCGCATGCGCCGGAACAGGTCCAGGTTTTCCTCCACGCTGCGGTTGCGGTGGGGGCTTTCCTTGCCGGGGGCGGTGAGCGTGCCGCGATGCTCGCGGATTTCGTCCGCCGACAGGCTGTCCACGTAGGCCTTGCCCGCCAGGATCAGCTGTTCCGCGTACTGGTAGAGCTGCTCGAAATAGTCGGATGCGTAGAATTCGCGGCCTTGCCAGTCTCCGCCAAGCCACTTCACGTCCTCGCGGATGGAATCCACGTATTCCTGGCTTTCCTTCAGCGGGTTGGTGTCGTCGAAGCGCAGGTTGCACTTGCCGCCGAATTCCCGCGCCACCCCGAAGTTGAGGCAGATGGACTTGGCATGCCCGATATGCAGGTAGCCGTTGGGTTCCGGGGGAAAGCGGGTGTGCACCCGGCTGTCGAAGCGGCCATTGGCGTTGTCCGCCGTAATCAGCGCGCGGATGAAGTCGAGACCCGGCTCGGCCTTGCGGTCGGGCTCGCTGGCGTTGTGATCGCTCATGATCGTGCGTTCCTGCTGGGGGTTTTCCGGCGGCCGTTCAGGCGGTCCGTCCGGGATGCGAAGAAAGATGCGGCAGGATACGGGAAGTGGTGTGCCCGGTCAATTCGGGGGGATTCCGGCGTGGCGGGGAACACTCGTTACCCTTTCCTCTTTGTCTTTTTCCGGTCCAGGTGGTGTTTCCAAATTAGGATTTTCGTTCGTTGGCAAGGAAAACGAGCCTGCCATGAGGGAGTATACTCTTATCGTATTCGACCGACATGGCAGGTGAAGTTTGACGCCGCCAACGGGCGAAAGGACAATTTGGAACCCCTACGCCCGTTCGATGCGGCAAAGCCCGCACTTCAACGGCTCCGCGCCGCTGTCCGGGTCGAAGTGCTCGTGCCCGTAGAGCAGGCTGGCGCAGCTTTCGCGCCAGCCGTGGTCCGGGCCGGGCCGTTCGGGAAACCACCAGCCGTGGTCGGCCTGCACCACGTCGGGCGGCAGGCCGTCGTCGGCGGCGGCCACGAAGCGCGCCTGCCCGTATGGCGATACCACCCGCACCGCATCGCCGTCGGCAAGGCCAAGGCGGGCCAGCGCATCGGGGTGCACGGCCACGCGGGGTTCCGGGCGCAGGCGGCGCAGCGTGTCGATCTGCCGCCCCTCGGAATGGAAGAAGGGCAGCACCTTGCACCCGGACATGAGGATGAACGGGTATGCGGCGGCCACCTCCGGCGTGGACACCGGCGACAGGGGCGGCTCCACGTACACAGGCAGGGGCGGGCGGCCTGCCCCGGCCATGACGGAGCTGAGCAGTTCCACCTTGCCGCTGGGCGTGGGAAAGCCGTCCGTCTCGTGCTTGCGGTAGCGCATGGGGCCGAGCACCAGCCCCTTTTCCGTGAAGGCGCGAAAGTCCATGCCGGAAGGCTCCAGCAGCCAGGCCAGATAGGCGTCCCAGTCCGGCCAGGGAAAGGCCTCGTCCAGGCCCAGGCGGTGGGCCAGGTCCAGGATCACGGCGCGGTCGTCCCGGGCCTCGCCGGAATGCGGGCCGCGGGCCAGCCTGCGCCGGGCCAGCACGCACCACAGCTTGTGAAAGTAGACCACGTCGTCCTGCTCCAGCCAGTGGGCGGCGGGCAGCACCAGATCGGCCAGCTGGGCCGTGGGCGTCAGGAAGAGGTCGGACACCACGCTGAACTCCACGTGGTCGCGCAGGGCGGCTTCCACCACGTCGCCGCGGGTGGCGGTAAGCATGGGGTTGGTGCCCACCAGCCACACAGCGCGAGGCCGGTACGGCTCGCCGTCGACGCAGGCCTGCCAGAAGCTGGGCTGGTGGCAGCCGGGGCCGAAGGGAAAGCGCCCCGCGCCGATCATGCGGGCCTTCCGGTCCGGCGACAGCAGGTGCATGCCCAGCACCTTCTTGTTTTCCAGCGGCGACTTGCAGCGGATGTCCGGCGGCGGCACCCAGTGCACCATGCCGCCCGGCACGTCGAGGTTGCCGGTGACGGCCATGAGCAGCAGCAGGGCGCGCCCGGTCTGGAAGGCGTTGACGCTGGTGTCTATGCCGTTGCCCCACAGCAGGCTGGCGGGCTTTACCGTGGCCAGCGCGCGGGCGGCGGCGCGGATGTCCTGCGCGGGCACGCGGGTGACGGGCGCGGCCCATTCCGGCGAAAAGGCGCGCACGTGCCCGGCCAGCTCTGCAAAGCCGGTGCAGTGGCGGGCCACGAAGTCCGCGTCGTGCAGCCCCTCGCCGATGATCACGTGCAGCAGGGCCAGCGCCAGCGCGCATTCCGTGCCGGGGCGCAGTTGCAGGTGCTGCGTGGCCGCGCGCGCGGCGGAAGTGCGGCGCGGGTCGGCCACGATGACCTGTTCCGCCCCGCGCAGGGCGCGGCGCATCATGGCCCCGCACGTGCCGTCGGCGGCCCCGGCTTCCATGGCGTTGCAGCCGAACACCAGCATGCAGCGCGGCATGGCGCCGCCGTGGCCGTACACGTCGGCCACGGGCATCCAGCCCACGGTGATGGACGAGGCGATGACGCGCGGCAGAAAGCAGTTGTGCCCCGGCGAGACGAAGTTGGGCGAACCCAGCGCGTGGATGAAGCGCCCGGTGAATTCGGTGTACGGGCGGCCCGTGCCCTGGCACAGCGCGATGTATTCCGGCCCGGATTCGTTCCGCACCCGGTCGAAGGTGGAGGCCATGAGGGTAAGCGCCGCCTCCCAGCCGATTTCCTTCCATTGCCCCGCGCCGCGCGGACCGGTGCGCAACAGGGGGCGGCGCACCCGGTCCGGGTGGGCGACGAACTGCGGCCCCGCCGCGCCCTTGGGGCAGATGTAGCCCCGGCTGGTGGGGCTGTCCGGATCGCCGGTGACACGCACCGGGTTGCCCGCGTCATCCAGATGCACCAGCACCTGGCAGACGCCGTGGCATCCCCGGCACGCGGTGCGCACCACGCGGGGGGCAAGCCGCAGGACCGGGCGGGAAGGGGCCTGGGGGGGCGTGGACGATCCGTGGAGAGGGCTGGCTGGGGACATGGTCGGCTCCTTGGCGGCTGGAACCTTTGGGAGGACGATGGGGCGCAAGGGCCCCACGGGCCGTACGCCGCCGATGCGCCTCGGTGGGGCATGGCGCGACGGCGTGCGGGACGCGGCGGTGGGGTTGCCCTTGCGGCAACGGCGTGCCGCGCGCGGCTGGCTCCCCGTTTCTGTGTGTCCGCATCGGATAGCCATGTCAATGTGCCCGGATAGCATGCAGGGGCGCGCCCTGGGGGACAGCGGGCAGGTTCGGGCACGCGGCGGATCCGTGCCCGGCAACCGCAGGATTGACCCGGCTTCGTACTTTGTATACGGTATGCAACGACAGCCGCGCCCGTGTGCGCGGCGCTTTTCACTTCGGCCCACGCCGCCTCCCGCAACCGGACGCACTTTCCCATGCCGCCAGACGCCATCAACGCCCTTGCGCAGTATACCCTCAGCGGACTGACCACCGGGTCGGTCTACGCGCTGCTGGCCTTGGGCTACAGCCTCATCTTCAATGCCACGGGCATCGTCAACTTCACCCAGGGCGACTTTCTGAGCCTTGGCGGGCTGGTGCTGTACAGCCTGCTGGTCAGCCAGGGGCTGCCCATTGTGGCGGCCTTTCCCGCCACCATCCTCGTGGTGGCCATGGCGGGCGCGCTGGTGGAGCGGGTGTGCCTGCGCCCGGCCCGCAGCCGCCAGATGATAATCCTGATCTTCATCACCATGGCCGCCTCCACGCTGATGCGCGGCCTGATGAAGGAAGGCTGGGGCAAGCTGCCCCTGGCCCTGCCGCCCCTGTCGCCCGAGGTGCCCTTTCGCCTGCTGGGCGCGGTGCTGACCCCGCAGAACCTGTGGGTGATGGGCATGACCCTGTGCGGCATCGCGGCGCTGGCCTGGTTCTTCCGCGCCACGGTGACCGGCAAGGCCATGCGCGCGGCGGCGGCGGACCCGCGCACCGCCCGGCTGATGGGGGTGGAGGTGGAACGGCTGACCACGCTGTCCTTCGCCTTTGCCGGGGCGCTGGGCGCCCTTGGCGGCATGCTCATCACGCCCATCACGTCACTTTCGTACGACATCGGCCTTATGCTGGGGCTGAAGGGCTTTGCCGCCGCAGTGCTTGGTGGCTACGGCAGCTTTGCCGGGGCCGTGGCGGGCGGGGTGCTGCTGGGCCTGTTCGAAAGCTACGGCGCGGGCTACGTGACCAGCGCCTACCGCGACGTGCTGGTGTTCGGCCTGCTCATCCTTGTCTTGTTCGTGCGTCCGCAGGGGCTGTTCGGCACCACCGGGAGGCGCGCATGAGCGATCCATCCTCTGCCGGGTCGTCCGCTCCCGCCTCCGCGTCCGCACCCGTGACGGGCCGCCATCCGCTGTTCACCGCGCCCGCCCGCCGCTTCATGCGCGGCTGGCTGGCCGTGGCCGTGGCCCTGCTGCCGCTGGCCCTGCGCTCCGGCTACCAGTTCACCGTGCTCAACGTGGTGGCCGTGAACCTCATCGTGGTCACCGGGCTGAACCTGCTGATGGGCTACGCCGGGCAGATCAGCTACGGCCACGCCGCATTCTTCGGCATGGGGGCTTACGGCAGCGCCATCCTTTCCGCCACCCACGGGGTGGACCCGTGGCTGGCCATGGGCGTTTCCGCCTGCGGGGTGGCCGTGGCCGCCGCCGTGGTGGGCGTGCCCACCCTGCGGCTGAAGGGCAACTACCTGGTCATGGCCACGCTGGGCTTCAACCTCATCGTGGACGTGATCCTGGTGCAGTGGAGCGAGGTCACCGGCGGTTCCAGCGGCTTCGTGGGCGTGCCGCCGCTGGCCGTGGCGGGCATCTCGTTCGACACCGACCGGTCGTTCTACTGGCTGGCCTGGGGCGTGGCGCTGCTGCTGCTCATCCCCGCGCGCAACCTCGTGCATTCCCCGGTGGGGCGCGCCCTGCGGGCCATCCACGATTCCGAGCCGGGGGCGGAGGCCTGCGGCGTGCCCACGGCCAGCTACAAGGTGCAGGTGTTCGTGCTGTCCGCCGTGTTCGCCTCGCTGGCCGGGTCGCTGCACGCGCACTACCTGGGCATCGTGGCGCCCAAGACCTTCGACATCTTCAAGTCGGTGGAGTTCGTGACCATGTGCCTCATCGGCGGCATGGGCTCGCTGTGGGGCGGGCTGGCCGGGGCGCTGCTGCTGACCGTGCTGCCCCAGATGCTGGGCGTGTTCGAGGAGCACCACGACCTGATATTCGGCGCGATACTGCTGGTCATGCTCATCTTCATGCCGCGCGGGGTTTCGCCGTGGCTGCGGGATATGGCGGGCAGGATGCGGCGCGGGTCCGGTGGAGGTGCGTCGGACAGCACGCCGCACGGCGGGGAGGCCCGGCCATGACCCTGCTGGCGGTACGCGACCTTTCCGTGGCCTTCGGCGGCATCCGCGCGCTGGACGCGGCCAGCTTCACGGCGCAGGCCGGGGCCATCACCGCGCTCATCGGTCCCAACGGCGCGGGCAAGACCACCCTGGTCAACTGCGTCACCGGCATGGTGCGGCCCGATTCCGGCAACGTGACCTTCGACGGGCAAGACATCACCGGCATGGCGGCCCATCGCCTGCCGCGCCTGGGCCTTGCCCGCACCTTCCAGCACCTGCGGGTTTTCGGCTCCATGAGCCTGCTGGAAAACGTCATGGTGGGGCTGCACGGCCACGTGCGCACCGGCATGCTCTCCAGCATGCTGCGCCTGCCCGGCGTGCGCCGCACCGAACGGGCCATGCGCGACGCGGCCATGCGGGCGCTGGATTTCACGGGCCTTGCCGACCGGGCCGACGGGGCCGCAGGGCTCTTGCCCTACGGCGACCAGAAGCGGCTGGTGCTGGCCCGCGCCCTGGTGGGCGACCCGCGCATGATCCTGCTGGACGAGCCGGTGGCGGGCCTGAACCCGGCGGAAACCCACGAGATGGGCGGGCTGATCCTGGCCCTGCGCGCGCGGGGGGTGGCCGTGCTGCTCATCGAGCATGACATGTCGCTGGTCATGCGCGTGAGCGATGCCGTGGTGGTGCTGTGCTCCGGCGCCAAGATCGCCGAGGGCGCCCCCGGCGAGGTGAAACGCAACCCCGAAGTGGTCAACGCCTACCTTGGCGGGGGCGAGGAGTTCGGCCTGCATGCTTGAGCTGCGCGACGTTTCCTTTTCCTACGGCGGCGCGAAGGTGCTGTTCGACGTGTCCCTTTCGGTGGGCGCGGGCGAGGCGGTATGCCTGCTGGGAATGAACGGCGCGGGCAAGACCACGCTGCTGTCGCTTGTCAGCGGTCTTGCGCGTCCGGTTTCCGGGTCCATCCTGCTGGATGGCGCGCCGCTGCCGCCGCGCCCGGCGGGCATCGTGGCCGCCGGGGTGGTGCAGGTGCCCGAGGGGCGCCGGGTGTTCACCCAGCTTTCGGTACGCGAAAATCTTGAAATGGGCGCCTACCTGCGCCTGAAGAAGGGCGGTCGCGCCGGGCGCGCCGCCGTGGCCGACGACCTGGCCCGCATGCTGGACCTGTTTCCCGTGCTGGGCGAGCGCATCGGCCAGCCAGCGGGCAACCTTTCCGGGGGCGAGCAGCAGATGCTGGCCATGGGCCGCGCCCTGATGGCCCGTCCCCGCCTGCTGTTGCTGGACGAGCCCAGCCTGGGCCTTGCGCCCAAGGTTACGGCGGCCATCTTCCGGGTGGTGCGCGACCTGCCCTCCATGGGCTGTTCGGTGCTGCTGGTGGAGCAGAACGCGTTGGGCGCGCTGGCCATCTGCAACCGGGGGTACATCATCACCAGCGGGCATATCCGGTTTTCCGGCAGCTCCGCCGACATACTTTCCGACGAACTGCTGCGCGAGGCGTTCCTCGGCCCTGTCAGTGGAGATCACGGGGGAGATCACGGGGGAGAGCCCGGGGTCGCGACCGGGGCAACGTCCGGGGCAACGTCCGGGGCAACGTCCGGGGCGGCATCCGGGGTGGCGAGGGACATGCGGGACGACACGCGGCGCGGCAGCGCCACGCAGGAGGACAACTGATGGCGAGACTGGTCAAGCAGTCGCTGGGGCAGGAAGTGACGCGCATGCTCAAGCGCATGATCATCGACGGCGAACTGGAGCCCGGCCAGCGGCTGGTGGAGGACCGCCTGGCGGCGGAACTGGGCATCAGCCGCACCCCCCTGCGCGAGGCCCTGCACCGGCTGGAGCAGGAAGGGCTGTTGCAGAAGCGTTCTGCCGGTGGCTACGTGCTGCGCCCCTTTGACGCCGAGGAAGTGGAAGAGGCGGTGCAGGTGCGCGCCCTGCTGGAGGCCCGCGTGGCCGCGCTGGCCGCGCGCCGGGCCGCGCCGGGACAGGTGGAGGCCCTGCGCGCCAACCTGACGGCCTTTCGCGAGGCGGCGGCCAAGGGCGACGTGGTCCGGCTGGCCGAACTGAACACCGAATTCCACCTGCTGCTGCGGGCTGCGGGCGGCTCCATGCTGCTGGCCCGCCTGCTGGACGAGATCGAAGGGGTGGTGGAACGCATCATCCGCGCACTGGTGCCCCTGCGCGAGGCCGGGGAATGGTCGGACGAGGACCATGCCCGCATCGTGGCCGCCGTGGTGGCGGGCGATGCCGAGGGCGCCGCCGAGGCCATGCGTGTCCACGTGCTGCACGGCGGCGATGCGGTGCTGGACACCCTGCGTCAGCCCGAAGGTGAGCCCGATGGTGCAAGGGACGCTGGGGCCGAGGGTCAGCCCGATGCCGCCGGCACCTCCGCTGCCGCGCTGGCTGGCCGTCCGTCCGGCAAGGCCGCGCCGAAGAAACCATGAACCTTTCGCACCGCTCCGGTGCCGCAGTGACGCGCGGCACCGGCACGGCGCGCAACCACGCCCCATGCGCCGCCCCCCTGCGCCGCGTGGGAGAGGAGACCCGCATGAACTTCGCATCCCTGGTACGCGCGGCATGTCGATTGGGCGTGGCCGCACTGGCAGTTCCGGCGCTGCTGGTGGGCGCGGGCCTGCCCGCCGCCACCGCGCAGGCCGCCGATCCGGTGAAGATCGGCGCGTTCTTCGCCCTGTCCGGTCCCACCGCGCCCGTGGGCACCCCCACCAAGCTGGTGGCCCAGATGTTCGTGGACAAGGTGAACAAGGAAGGCGGCATCAACGGCAGGCCCATCGAACTGGTGCTGGGCGACACGGAGGGCGACCCCACCAAGGCGGTGCTGACCTTCAAGCGTTTCGTCAGTGAAGAAAAGGTGGTCGCCGTCATCGGCCCCACCCGCACCGACGAAGGCATGGCCGTGAAGCGCCAGATCGAATCCACCGGCATTCCCACGGTGATGACCGTGGGCGGCGACCCGGTGATCATGGAAGGCAAGCTGGGCAACATGGATTTCGGCACGGCCCGGTCGGTCTTCAAATCGCCCCAGCGGTCGTCCACTGCGGTGCGCAAGGTGCTGGGGTACCTGAAGAAGCATGAACTTGCCAAGGTGGCCCTGCTGCTTTCCGGAGACAACTTCGGGCAGGACGGCGAACGCTGGCTGCGCTCGCTGGCCCCGGAATACGGCATAGAGATCGTGGGCACCGAGCAGTTCAAGCCCACCGACGTGGACATGAAGACCCAGCTTACCGCGTTGGCGGGCAAGGGTCCGCAGGCGGTGATCTGCTGGACCATCGGCCCGGCCGGGGCGCTCGTGTCCAAGAACCACCACGCCCTTGGCCTGACCATGCCCCTGCTGCAATGCCACGGCCTGCCCGACCCGGCCTACATCAAGCTGGCTGGCGAGGCGTCCGAGGGCGACCTTATGCCCGCCACCAAGCTGATGACCTGGGAAGCCCTGCCCGACGGCGACCCGCAGAAGAAGGTCATCGCCGAGTTCGTGCGCCTGTACCGCGACGAGTACAAGTACGACGCGCAGTACCCCCTCAACACCCATTCCGGCTATGCATGGGACGCCCTGCTGCTGCTGGTGGAGGCCATGCGCAAGGTGGGCACGGAACCCGCCAGGGTGCGCGACGCGCTGGAGGCCACCACGGGCCTGGTGGGCGTGAGCGGCGTGTTCAACCTTGGCCCGCAGGACCACAACGGCCTGGGCGAGGATTCCATGGTCATGTTGCAGGTAAAGGGCGGCAGGTTCGTGATGGTGGAATAGGCGCAACCGCCTGGGCGGCGCGCAGCGTAATGCGGCACCACGGCGCGCGGGAGGGCTGGTCCTTCCCGCGCGTTTTTTGCCCGGATGGCCTTTCATGGCAGTGCCGTCAGGCGATGTTCCGGAAAATCGACCTGTTGCCGGAAGGTTTCCGGACAGTTTCCGGACGAAGGGCCCGCGGATGCCGGGCCGTTACCGCCGCCAGGGCACGGCTGGCGCCATTCTAATGGGTTGCGCATACCGCCCGGAGAGGTCATAGGAAGTCCAGACCACAGGGAGGGCGGCACATGGCGCGTGGCATCAGGGGGCAGGGGAGGCAGGCGTCCGGCCCGTCGTCGACGGCGGATGCCGGGGCGGACCGGGGCGGCAAGGGGCGGAATGCCCCGCGCAGGCGTCATGCCCCGCTTGCCTGTTCGCCCTGTTCGCCCTGTTCGCCCGAGTCGCCCTGTTCGTCCGAGTCGCCCTGTGTTTCCGATCTTCCTGATTCCCCCGGATATTCTGACGTGCCCCTTTCCCCCGGCCCGTTCGCTGCCCCCGCCTGCGACCCTCCGGCCTCCCCATCCTTCGGCGTATCGCTGTACGAGCAGCTGTTCCGGTACCATTCGGCGGTGATGCTGCTGGTGGACGCGGAAACGGGCTGCATCATCGAGGGCAATCCGGCGGCATCCACCTTCTACGGCTACCCGGACGGGGCGTTGTGCGGCATGTCCATCAACGACATCGCCAACCTGGAGCCCGAGGAGCAGGCGCGGCGGCTGGCCGAACTGCGCGAGGGGCGGCTGACATGTTTCACCTCGCGCCACCGCCTGGCGTCTGGCGAGGTGCGCGACGTCGAAGTGCATTCCGTGCCGGTGCGGCTGTTCGAACGCACCCTGCTGTACACCATCATCCACGACATCACCGACCGCGTCCGGGCCGAGGAAGCCCTGCGCCGCAGTGAACAGCACCTGGAAATGGTCATGGACGGGGCGGGCATCGGCAGTTTCAGCTGGCATGCGCTCACCGACGAGGTGGCCTGCGACACCCGCTGGGGCGATGTGCTGGGGCATGGACGGGTGGAATGCGCGCCCATGATGGAATCGTGGCGCAACATGGTGCATCCGGACGACCTGCCGGGGCTGGAACGGGCGCGTCGGCGGCATCTTTCCGGGGTCACGCCCCGTTACGAGGCGGAATACCGGGTGCAGGGGGCGGACGGAGCGTGGCGCTGGATTCAGGAAACGGGCCGGGTGGTGGAGCGCGGCGGCGACGGCCTGCCCCTGCGGGTGGCGGGCATCGTGCGCGACGTGTCCGTCCGGCGGCGCGCGGAAGAAGACCGGCGGCGGCTGTTCAACCTGTCGCCGGACCTGATGTGCGTGGGCGGCATGGACGGCTACTTCCGTGAACTGAACCCCGCCTGGCAGGAGGTGCTGGGCTGGTCCAGGGAAGAATTGCTGGACCGTCCGTGGGGTGCGCTGGTGCACCCCGACGACCGCGACGCCACCATGCAGGGCATGGACACGCTGCGCGAGCGCGGCGTGATCACCAACGTGGAGAACCGCTACCAGTGCCGCGACGGCACGTGGCGCTGGATATCCTGGAATTCCGCCTTCGTGCCCGAGCAGGGGCTGATCTACGGCGTGGGGCGCGACGTCACGGCGCTGCGGCGCATGGTGGAAGAATTGCGCACCAGCGAGGCGCGCCTGCGGGCCATGGCGGCCACGGTGCCGGGGGTGGTGCTGCAATGGCGCGAGGTGCCCGGCGACCGGCAGTTCACCTACGTCAGCCCGCGCAGCCGGGAGATACTGGGCGTGCCGCCCGAGTGGCTGTTGCAGGACTGGCGGGCCCTGCCGGTGCATCCTGCGGACCGCACGGTGTGGGAACTTTCGCTGCGCGATGCCATGGAGCGGCGCGGGGACTGGATGTTCGAAGGGCGGCTGGTGCTGCCCGGCGGCGAGGTGCGCTGGTGGCGGGGCGAGGCCAGGCCCGTGCATGGCGGGCAATCCGGCGTGGCGGAACTGCCGGAGGAGTCGGGCATCGTCTACTGCGGCATCATCACCGATACCACGGAGCACCGCGAGGCGCAGGAACGGCTGCGCCAGCTGGCCACCACCGACGGGCTGACCGGGCTGGCCAACCGCAGGCGGTTTCTGGAGGCGCTGGAGCACGAGGTGCAGCGCCACCGCCGCTACGGCACCCCCCTGGCGCTGATCTCCATCGACGTGGACCGCTTCAAGCGGGTCAACGACACCTGGGGCCATGCCGTGGGTGACGAGGTGCTGCGCGCGCTGGCCGCCATCTGCCGGGCAGAGGTGCGCGACGTGGACACCGTGGGGCGCATCGGCGGCGAGGAATTCGCCGTGCTGCTGCCGGACACCGCCCCGGAAGAAGCCATGGCCGTGGCGGAACGGCTGCGGGCGGGCGTGGAGGCGGCGCCCCTGCTGACCACCGCCGGACCGTTGACCGTCACCCTGAGCCTGGGCGTGTCCGCAAGCCCCCCGTGCGACGGGGCCGACACGCTGCTGCGCGAGGCGGACAGGGCGCTCTACCGGGCCAAGGCGGGCGGTCGCAACCGGGTGGAGCGGGCGTTTGACCTTGCCGGGGCCTGCGCAACGGGCGACGACGCCGACACCCTGCTCACCATTCCTTGAAGATGAAGAACGTGGCCACCACGATCAGGCAGAACCCCACCAGATAGTTCCATTTCAGCGGCTCTCCCAGGTAGAGCACCGAGAAGACCAGAAACACGGAGAGCGAAATGATCTCCTGGATGGTCTTCAGTTCCGTTGCGTTGAAATGGCCGTAGCCTGCCCGGTTGGCGGGCACCTGAAGGCAGTATTCGAAGAAGGCGATGCCCCAGCTCACCATGATGGCCACCATGAGCGGGCTGGCCTTGAACTTCAGGTGGCCGTACCAGGCGAAGGTCATGAACACGTTGGAAAGCAGCAGCAGGCCGACGGTGACGACCGGGACGGGCAGGGCAAAGGGGACGGGCATGGGAAGGCTCCGGTTTGGGGGGCGCGGCGGGGCGCAGGCCGCGACGGATGGTGGCAATGCGCGTGGGGCGAACGAGGCGCGACGGGAGCATGCGGGGCCGTGCGCCCGCGTGGCCGCTGCCTTTTCGCATGGTGCGCGACGGGTGGCAAGATGCCCGGCACGGGCCGCATTCGCGTGGTCGGGGCGCGCTGCCCGCCGCCTGCGGTGAACGGACGCGGTGGAGCTGCAATGATGCGGGGCCGCCGACCGGTGAAGGTCGGCGGCCCCTGTCCGTCGCCACCATGCGCCGCCGCGTTTCGCCGCATGCCGTCAGGCATGGGGAGTAGGCGGCGCAACCGGATGAAGCCGGGCGCTATTGGGCGGGAGCGGGAGGAACGGGACGACCGTTGCCGCGATCGTCCTTGCGGTCCTCGCGCCAGTCGCGCCGGTCATCGCGGCGTTCCCTGCGGTCATCCCTGCGATCGTCCTTGCGGTCCATGTGCTGGTCGCGTCGGCCATCGCGGCGTTCCATGTTCTGGTCGTGGCGCTCGCGGCGGTCGTCACGCCGGTCGTCGCGCCGGTCGTCACGATGATCCCTGCGTTCCATGCCGTCCTGCCGACGATCCTGCCGATGCTCCGGTTGATGCTCCTTCCGGTCGTCCCTGCGTTCCTTGCGCAGGTCGGGGCGGAGGTTGGCGGGCGCGGCGTCGTCAGCCAGCGCGGGCAGCGCGGGCAGGGCAACGGCGGCGGCAAGGGCAAGCGAGGCAAGCAGGGAGGTCGTTTTTTGCAACATGTCGGTTCTCCTTCATGGAAACCGTGGGTTGGCCCGCGTGCGCGGGGCCGGGGTCGGTGAACTGGCGCCCCGCGTGCCTGCGGCAACGGCCAGGGGCATGTCGGGGGCATCCGCGCCGGGCACACCGGCACGTCGAGGCGCATATCGCGCCGAACCCGCGCGAAGTCAACGGCGGCGGGGCACAAGTTACACTTCGTAACATGTCGTAGCGGGGCGGCAATGGAATGGGGCTGGCGTGCCCGTCGCGCCATGGAAATTCATGGATCGTGGCGGGCTGTTGCGCGCGGCGGCATTGGTCGCCGTATTGCGGGCAAGAGCGGCATGCTAGCGGGGGTGGGGCAGCGCATGCCGGAAGGCGTGGGGGAGGTGGCGTCAGGCGTGCCGGGTGTGAAGATCGTGCCGGTCGGAACAGGTCGGAACAGGTCGGAATCGATCGAAATTGACCGGACCTGGTCGAAACGGGGCGAGATCGGGCTGACTGGTGCGGCTGATGCGGCTGGCGTGACGGTCGGAGCGGCTCAGGCCTCTTCGTCGGTGATGGTGCCGGTTTCGCGCAGCAGCAGGTCCAGCACCAGTTCTTCCAGCGATCGGTTCTCGTTGGCCTTGGCGCGGGTCTGGGCGGCGGTGTCCATGATGTCCGCCTGCGAGGCCAGCGAGGACGCCTGGCTGTCCAGCAGGGTGGAGCGCGCCGCGTAGTTGGTGGCCGCGGCGCCAACGGTGGTGATGTAGCCGGAGAGGGTGGTGACCATGGCGGCGGCCTTGGCCACGGTATTGATCTGGGTGCTGGTGAAGGCGTTCTTGTAGGAGGAGAAGTCGGTGAGGGCCAGATCGAAGCTGCTGGTCCCGGACTGGATTTCCAGGCTGCCGGAACTGCCGGACACGGTGACCCGGTCGTCGGAGGCCCATACGGAACCGTCCAGCAGGGCTATGCCGTTGTACGAGGTGGAGGCCACGGTCTGGGTGATCTGCGAGGCCAGCGAATTGTACTCCGCCTGCACCGATGCATAGGTCATGGTGCCGGTGGCCACGCCGTTGGCCAGGTCCTTCATGCGGGTGAGCGCGGTCTTCAGCGAGGTGACCCCCGTGTTGGCCAGATCCATGATGGACTTGGCCTCGGACACGTTGTTCGAAGCCTGGCGCAGCATGGACGCATCGGCCCGCAGTCTGCCGGTAAGCGCGGCGGCGGTGGGGTCCGTGACCTTGCGCGACTGGCTTTCGGTCAGCAGCATGTCGCGCAGCGACTTGCCGACGGACCCGCCCATGAACAGCGAATTGGTCAGCATGTCCTGCTGCAACAGTTGCAGCGAATATTCCACCAGCATGGTGTTCAGCGACTTGTCGGTCACGCGCGCTCCCCGGCGGATGAACACACCACGCCTCATGGAGCGTATCGGCCATTTTTTCGCAAGCTTTAGGGATGCCGGCTCACTGGTTGCCGTTTCGTGCGGGGGCGCACTTTCGTGCGGGCGGGGGGGAGCGGGCCGGGGCGGGCAGGGTGGCAGGCAGGACGGGCCGCTTTTTTTCCGCCTAGGGCCGCAAGGGCTGGGGGGCACGTCGGGGCCATTGGGGGCGAACGGAGGTGACCTTGCCGGTTGAACCCGGCACCCCGTTTTGCTACATGCTGGGGGCATTGACGACGTGTGCCGTACGGCCACGCCGTTCCCACGAAAAACAGCCACGAAGATTTCCAAGGATCTCCGGCAAAGGGAATCCGGTGCGACACCGGAGCGGTCCCGCCGCTGTGATCCCCGCGCGCAACCGCGCGCAACGTCCGCCCCGGCCCGGGAACGAAGCTTGCGCTTCGCCCCGCCGCCGCAGCGCCACTGGCACCGGGTTCCGCCCGCGCCGGGAAGGCGGGCCGGACGGGGGAAAGCCAGAAAACCTGGCCGGAGCGCTTCTTGCCGCCACGGGCACGCGGATGCCCGCATCGGACTCAAGAAGATTCACGGAACACGCAGCGCGCCGGGGGACGTTACCGACGTCCCCCCGCGACGCGCCCTACCACGGGCGGCCCGCCGCCGTGCGCCTTTGGCGTGCGGAATTCCGTCGGCCCGCCGTCCGGGAGCCATTGCCCATGCCCCAACATATTCGCAAGCGCGACGGCCGCGTGGAAACCTGGTCCGTGGACCGGGTGGGTCACGCCATCAACAAGGCCCTGAAAGCCAGCGGCATCAAGGATCCCCTGCTGGGCAAGCGTCTGGCGCAGCGGGTGGAAGCCAAGCTCGACGGCGTGGACATGCCCGAGCAGGAGCAGGTGCAGGACCTTGTCCAGCGCGTGCTGATGGAAGCCCGCCTGTACGCCGTGGCCGAACGGTACATCATCTACCGTGAAAAGCGCCGCGAAATGCGCAGCCAGAACGAGGCCTACCTCGACGTGGCCCGGATGATCGAAAGCTATCTCGACAGGTCCGACTGGCGCGTCAACGAAAACTCCAACATGGGGCATTCGTTCCAGGGGCTCATCCTGCACATGGCGGGGTCTGTCCAGGCGCGCTACGTGCTGGAAAAGTATCCCGAGGAAATCCGCCTGGCCCACACCCACGGCTATTTCCACATCCACGACCTGTCCTTCGGCCTGGCCGGGTACTGCGCGGGCTGGAGCCTGCGCGACCTTCTGCTGGAAGGCTTCAACCTGAAGGGCCGCTGCTGCGCGTCCCCGGCGCGCCACTTCGACGCGGCCTGCGGGCAGATCGTCAACTTTCTGGGTACGCTGCAAAACGAATGGGCGGGCGCGCAGGCGTTCAACAACATCGACACCTATCTTGCCCCGTTCATCCGCCACGACAAGCTGACCTACGACGAGGTCAAGCAGGGCGTGCAGAAGCTGGTGTACAACCTGAACACCACCTCGCGCTGGGGCGGGCAGAGCCCGTTCACCAACTTTACCCTGGACATGGCCCCGCCCAGGCACATCGCCAATGAACCGGTAATCATCGGCGGCGAGTTTCAGGATTCCACCTACGGCGACTACGCCGCAGAGATGGACATGTTCAACCGGGCGTTCATAGAGGTGATGCTGGAAGGCGACGCCGACGGGCGCATCTTCTCCTTCCCCATCCCCACCTACAACGTCACCCCCGACTTTCCGTGGGATACAGACACCGGCAAGCTGCTGCTGCGCATGACGGCCAAGTACGGCGCGCCCTATTTCCAGAACTTCATCAATTCGGACCTCAACCCCGAAGACGTGCGATCCATGTGCTGCCGCCTGCAGATGGACCTGCGCGAAATCCGCAAGCGCACCGGCGGCCTGTTCGGCTCGGGCGACCTTACCGGCTCCATCGGCGTGGTCACCCTGAACCTGCCCAAGTTCGCGTACCTGGCCCAGGGCGAGGAAGACTTCCTCGACATGATCACCGAGTACGCGGAAATGGCCCGCGACGCCTTGGAATACAAGCGCAAGCTGTGCACCCAGATGCTGGACGCGGGCATGTTCCCGTTCTCGCGCCGCTACCTCAAGAACGGCTACGCGGGCCACTTCTCCACCATCGGGCTCATCGGCGGGCACGAGGCCTGCCTGAACCTTTTGGGCAAGGGCATCGAGACGGAAGCCGGGCTGCGCCTGATGAAGCGCGTGCTGCACCACCTGCGCGAACTGACCGTGCGTTTTCAGGAAGAAACCGGGCACATGTACAACCTTGAAGCCACGCCCGGCGAAGGCACCTGCTACCGCCTTGCGCGCATCGACCGCGCCCTGTACGAAGACATTGCGACTTCGGGCGGCGACACGCCGTACTACACCAACTCCACCCTGCTGCCCGTGGGCTTCACCGAAGACGTGTTCGCCGCGCTGGAGCACCAGAACGAGTTGCAGACCCTGTACAACGGCGGCACGGTGTTCCACTCCTTCCTTGGCGAGGCCGCGCCCGACGAGGCCTCGGTAAAGAACTACCTGCTGAAGGCCATGCAGAAGACGCGCATTCCGTACATCTCGGTCACGCCCACCTTCTCGGTGTGCCAGAGCCACGGTTACCTGCGCGGCGAGCACATGAACTGCCCGGAATGCGGCGAAGAGGCGGAAGTGTACACCCGCGTGGTGGGCTACTACCGCCCGGTCAGCCGCTGGAACCTTGGCAAGCAGCAGGAATACAGGGAACGCGTGGAATACGGCATGGGTTCGTTCTGCGATTGCGGTGCGCCCGCGACAGAGGTGGACCTGAAGCTGCCGGAGCCTGCCGTAGCCGACTAGCATGAAATGACCGGCGCCGCGCGGTGTTCCCTTAGTGCGGGAGCCGCGCGGCGTCCTGCCCGATACTATCCGGTCATGTCCTGATCCGAACCCTGCCCCGAACCATGGACCCGAACCCGGAACCGCCCACGGTTCCACCCGTGACCCCGTGATCCTGAACGCCACCCAGCTCGAAGCCATCCGCCAGCGCAACGACGAGGAACTGCGCCGGGGCGCGCACGCCACGCCGGGCTACCCGGCGCACACCGTGCGCGACCTGTTGCAGACCGTGGAGGCGCTGAAGAAGGAAAAGAAGAAGTGGCAGCGCCTAGCCCAGGAACGCGGTCAGGCCCTGGATTCGGTGCGTGAGGTGCTGGACGCGGTGCGTCCCGCCGATGGACGCAACGGCAACGGGCATGGCGGGCCGGGAACCCGTGATCGCGATGCCGAACCCGACACCCGGCAGCCCCTGGTGGGTCCGGATGGCGGGGATGCCCCCCTGCGGGAGTAATCCCGCGGACCAGCAGCGCGCGTTGTCGTCACCCCCATGTCGCCATCGGGCGCCCATGGGATGAAGAGCCGACCGCCCGGCATGCCCAGCGCGTGCCGGGCGGTCTTGCGTCCGGCGACGGGTAGGCGGCGGCGTGCCCCCGCAATGTGCGGTTGCACGCATGGGCAGGGACTGCCAGCTTCTGCCGGGCACAGAACGCCCACGCCGTACACGCCGTCCGGGCACCCCGGGCAGTTCGATGGTCCGGTCCGGCCCAGTCGGGCCCAGGCGGGCCAGGCAGCTACTGTCAGGGCGTTGGAACGGTGCGTGGCTGCGCGTGGGGAAGGCAATCGGGGGCACGGCCCGGAAATGCAAACGGCCGCCGTGGGCGGCCGACAGGCATCTGGGGGCAGTAAATGCGCCATGGGGCACAGGGCATGCGGGTGCGGCAGGAGCCGCCCCGGCAGGCTGTTTAGCGGCGGGCTATTTCTCGGGCGCGGGCACGGGGAATTGTTCGCGGTAGATGATCCGGCCTTCGGCCTCCAGTTCCACCACCAGCGTCTGCACGTCGGTGGGGGCCAGCCCTTCGGGCAGCGGCACGGAGGTCACCATCTTCTTGAAGCGGGATATCTGGAAGCGGATGGAGTCCGGTTCCGCCTTCAGGGGCAGGATGCGCCCGTTGGCGGCCTGCACGGACAGCACGGCCTGGCCGGTCAGCTGCTTCTTGGGGTCGGGATTGGTCAGGTCGAAGTTGATGCGCAGCCGCTTGCCCGATGCGTGCCGCACGGTCACGTTGTCCACGCGGGCCTCGCCGGTGCTGAGGGGCTCGCGCGCTTCGCCGGGGGAGTCGGCCACGGCGGCGGCCACGGCCTGGCTGGCCGCGTCGGGCACGCGGGCGTCAGCGCCGCTGGCGGTCGAGGCATCGGCAGGCGTCTGGCCCGAGGCCTGTCCGGGCGTCTGTCCAACGGCTTGGCCATTCGCCTGGCCGGTCACCGCCACCACGCCGTCGCCCGCCCCGTTGGCGTCGCCCGGAGCGGCAGGCGCCGGAGCCGGGGGCGAGGCCAGGGCCGCGCTGCCCAGCAGGGCGCGCAGTTCCTCGGGGTCGCTGTTGCGCAGCAGTGCTTCCAGGTTGGAAAGCCGCTCCAGTTCCACCCGCGCTTCCTTCAGCTCGCGGTCCAGGGACTGGTTCTGGCTTACCAGAGCCCGGTTGGCCTGCCAGAACGAGATGCCTGCCCATACCCCGAAGGCGGCCAGCAGCGGCAGCAGCACCAGCGAAATGGTGAGCAGCCGCAGGGCCAGGGGGCTCACGCGCAGGCGACGCACGCGGCAGTCGTCGCGCATGAGCAGCAGGCTGTATTTCTCGTCGGTCATCATCGGGCGGCGGGGCTCCATTCTTCCTTGACGATTTCCCAGCTCTGGCCGTCCTGGCGCAGCAGCAGGGTCTTCACGCCTCGGTCGGAGTAGCCGGTGACGTCACGGTAGTCCTGGGTCATGTCGGCGCGTACGCCGCCAGCCACGGCCTCTATGCGCAGGCCCTTCAGCTGGACCTTGGCGGGCTTGGCCTTGCGCCACAGTTCCTGCTTCTGCTGGCGGATGGACGCGGCGCCCTTGCGCGGCGCCTGTTCCGCGTCGCCCGCGTAGCAGGCGATGTAGTTCTTCACGTCGCCGCGTTCCCACGCCTTGCGCCATTTTTCCACAAAGGCGGTAACCTGCGGCGAAACCGTCTCAAGGTAGTTGGCTTCCATGCCCACGTCGGCGGGCACCCATTCCATGCCCACGATGCGGTACTCGCCCTTCTTGTCGGGCTGCCAGTACAGGCGGCGGATGCCTTCGGTGGTCATGTTGGGGGCGCGGTAGTACTGGTTGAACCAGGTCACCCAGTAGCCGGGGCCCTGCATCACCTGCACGTCGGAAACGGAGGTCTGTATCCACGGCAGTTGCTTGAACAGCCGTTCCTTCTGGCTGCGGAACGCGGTGAACGATTCGTCCTGCGCGGCGGTGTAGGCATCGGCATCGTAATAGTCGAACATGGCGGGCGAGCGCGAACCCCAGGCCTTGGCCCAGCCCTTGACCTTGTCTTCGAGCTTGCGGGCGGTGGCCTTGTCTTCCTTGGGGGGAGACGCGTCGGTGCTTACGTCGCCTGCCACGGCAACGGGCGTGCCGGGCACGAACAGCTTGCCCGTCTTGTCGATGTCGGCCCGGTTCAGGGCGATGCAGCCCTTGGTCTCGCGCGGGACGATGTCGTGCCCCTTGCTGTGGATCCAGATGCCGGAGCCGGTCTTGCGGCGCAGCTTGTCCACGGGGTTGGGGTAGTTCAGGGTGTAGGCGATGCCGCCGTACATCTCCATGTCCAGCCCGGCGGACAGCTTGTTGACCACGAAGTAGATGCCTTCGGGGGTTTTCAGGTCGCCTGCGGTCTGCTTGTCGCCCGTGGCCTGACCGGTGGTGCAGACGTAGCTGGCGGCGAGCTTGAGCGGACTGTGGCGCTCGTAGATGTGCAGCTTCTGGTCTTCCTTGTCCACGGCCACCAGTCGGCGCGGCGTGCCCGCATCGTCGGGGATGCGCGCGTGCCACCCGTCGGCGGCGGCGGACAGGGGACAGAAAAGGGAAAGCAGCAGGGCAGCGGCAGGCAGCAGGCGGTGGAGGGCGCGGATGGTGCTTCGATGCATCTCGGTGCGCGGGCTGTGTACCCCGCTGGGGTACGGTGATCCGTCGAAACGGCGGATATGGAACCTGTTCCCCGTCATGGTGACCGGCGTGCGCCGCAAGTGGCGCGGTGCCGGTGGGGGCTGGCCGCCGGGGCCTTGTGCTGTGTCGACCGACGCAGTCGGCTTGCGCCGGTCTGGCCGGGGTGTCCGGGGCTGGCCGACCTGTCCTGTCTGTGAGGACTGTCCGGCCTGCTCGGACTATTGGGGCTGGGCGAGTGGGGGTGCCGCCTAGGAGCGCGCGGCGTCCACCAGTTCCTTGCGGGTAAAGATCGAGATCAGGTCGTACCCGGCATCCTTGATGGCCTGCCTGCCGCCTTCCTCGCGGTCCAGCACGGTGCACACGGCCACGATGCGCAGGCCCGCAGCCTCTACCCGTTCGCAAGCCTTTAACAGGGAACCGCCAGTGGTGACAACGTCTTCCAGCATGGCAACCGGGTCTCCGGGGGCAAAATTGGCCAGGCCTTCCACGTACTGGTCGGTGCCGTGCCCCTTGGGCTGCTTGCGCACGATGAAGCCCGCCAGGGGGCGGCCCCGCTCGTGCGAGATGACCGTGGTGGCGGAAATCAGCGGGTCGGCGCCCAGGGTCATGCCGCCCACGCCCACCACCGGCACGTCGCGCAGCAGTTCGTTGAACAGCGAACCGATGAGCCACGAACCCTCGGCGTGCAGGGCGGTCTGCTTGCAGTCGAAGTAGTAGTCGCTCTTCCGGCCCGAGGTAAGGGTAAAGTCACCCTCGCGGTATGATTTTTCCACAAGCAGGCGGGCCAGGCGGGTGCGAAGGTCGTTCATGGGTATCCTTGCGATGTCGGGTGTGCGTGGTTTCGTGGTCCGGTGCCCATTGCGCTGTCCGGTTCCCCGCGCGCGGCGCACCGGGCGGCTGGACCGTCCGGCATGCCGGTGACGTCTGGCGTCCTGGGAGAAACGTGGCGTGCGCGGCGTGCCTCAGCTGCGACCGAACACCCGATCGAAGATCATGTTTTCGTGGCGCAGATAGTAGCCGGGATCAAACAGTTCATCAAGGACGGAAGGGGCAAGGCGCGCGGAGATGTCCGCGTCGGCCCGCACCATGTCCGGGAAGGGCTTTCTGGTTTCCCAGCTCTGCATGGCGCAGCGCTGCACCATCACGTAAGCCTCCTGGCGGGCCATGCCCGATTCCACCAGGGCCAGCAGCACGCGCTGCGAATAGTACAGCCCGTACGAACCGGCCAGGTTGCGGTCCATGTTCTCGGGGATCACCCGCAGGTTGGACAGCAGGCCCGACAGGCGGTGCAGCACGTAGTCCATGAGGATGGTGGAGTCGGGCATGATGACCCGTTCCACGGAGGAATGGCTGATGTCGCGTTCGTGCCACAGGGCCATGTTTTCCATGGCGGCCAGCGAGTTGGTGCGGATCAGGCGCGAAAGGCCGGTCATGTTTTCCGCCGAGATGGGGTTCTTCTTGTGCGGCATGGCCGACGAACCCTTCTGGCCCTTGGCGAAGCCTTCTTCCGCCTCCAGCACCTCGGTGCGTTGCAGGTGGCGCAGTTCCACGCACAGCCGTTCCACGCCGCCAGCGGCCAGCGCCAGCGAGGTGAAGAAATGGGCGTGCCGGTCGCGCTGGATGACCTGGGTGGAAATGGGGTCCACGGCCAGCCCCAGGATTTCGCAGGCAATGGCTTCCACGCGGGGGTCGAGCATGGCGTAGGTGCCCACGGCGCCGGAAATCTTGCCCACGCGCACGCTTTCAAGCCCGTCGCGGAAGCGGGCCACGTGGCGCTGGAATTCGGCGTGGAAGCCCGCCATCTTCAGGCCGAAGCTGGTGGGTTCGGCGTGGATGCCGTGGGTGCGGCCCATGCACAGGCGGCCCTTGTTGGCGAAGGCCAGGGTTTCCAGGGTGGACAGCAGCCGCTCGAAGCCTTTCAGGATCAGTTCCCCGGCCTGGGCCAGCAGCAGGCCGTTGGCCGTGTCCACAATGTCCGAAGAGGTGCAGCCCAGGTGGATGAACCGGGCCGAGGGGCCCACCTTTTCTTCCACGGCGGTGAGGAAGGCGATGACGTCGTGGCGGGTTTCCTGCTCGATTTCCAGGATGCGGTCCACGTCGAAGTCGGCCTTTTCGCGGATGACGCGCATGTCGTCCGCGCCGATGACCCCCAGGCGGTGCCAGGCCTCGCACACGGCCAGTTCAACGTCGAGCCAGGCGCGGAAGCGGTTTTCGAGGGTCCAGATGCGGGCCATCTCTGGGCGGGAGTAACGGTCGATCATCGTGGCTTCCTTGCTGTGCTGGTGCGGTTGCGTATGCCGCCGGAGCGGCGTGGCAGACCGGCGGGGCCGGTGCGCCTGGATTTTCTGGCCGGTGCGCCGCGCGGTGGGCGCTGGCTTGTGCGGATCGGATGCAGATCGGATGCGCTGGGGTGCGGGGCTCGCCGGGTCATGTGCGAGGCGGGCGCGAGCCGGGCCGGGGGCGAAGCCGGAACCGCGCGTGAAAAGGGGCAGCCCTGCTGGCTGCCCCTGATGTTACGAGCCTGTGGCCGACGCGGCGGCGCAGCCGCCCGAAGGGGCGGCCGAGGCACACTTGGCCGGGCTGGCGCCCGAAGTGGCTGTGCCGGACGACGCGGCGGCAGTTCCGGAGTCGGCGGAGCCGCCCGATCCACCCGTGTCGCCCGATCCACCCGATCCATTGGCCCCGCCGGACCCATTGGCCCCGGCGTCGCCGTTGGCAGAGGCCTCGGCGTTGGCGCTCGCATGCGAATCGGTGGACGAGCGGTTACCGTAGTCGGTGACGTACCAGCCGCCGCCCTTGAGCACGAAACTGGTGTTGGACACGATGCGGTCGGCGTGACCACCGCACACCGGACAGGAGCGGGGGGCTTCGTCGAAGGTTTTCAGCCATTCCTCGAAGATCTGCTCGCAGTCGCTGCAACGATATTCGTAGATGGGCATGCTACCCTCCTTGCAGAACCTACGCGTGATGCACGAGCCTAAACAGCGTCGTACGCGTTGTCAAACGGGAAGGCCATGCGTTGGAGCACGGGGCGGCATGCACGGCGGTGTGGTGCCGTGCGACGGGCGAGGCGTGGTCACCGCCATGCCCCCTGCCGGGTGCTGCATGCATGGCGAGGTATATGTTCCGGATGCTGCATGAATCGCCCCGTGTTCCCGACGCATGCCGCATGCAGTGCGACAAAAGGGTACGGGCGTGCGGAGCGATCCGTCCCGCAGGAAGCACACGCGCCTCGGGCGACGTGCCACCGGGGGCACGTTGCGCGAAGCGCGGGGCGTTCTTGCGGCGGAACGAAAAACCTGGATGCCTTAGGACTTGGCGGCGGCCTTCGCTTCGCGCACGCGCTGCTTCAGGCGCTTTTCGCGGCGCTGACGGCGACGGTCCAGTTCTTTCTTGCGTTCGATCTTCTTGTGGGCCATGGGGGACTCCTCCGTGAAATCGCGTGAGATAAGAGGGACCACCTATCGCGAACCACAGGTTTTGTCCAGTGCTGCGTGACAGGGGAAGGCGGGGTGGAAGCCGGATCAGTCGATTCCGCCGGGCCAGCCGGACGAGGCGGGCCAACTGAGTGAGCCGGGCAGCTTCACCGGACGGACAAGGCGAACCGGTCGAACCGGTCGAACCGGCCGAACCGGTCGAACAGGTCGAATCAGTCGAATCGGGCAGGCCGGCAGCGCGCCGGGGTCAGCGGTCGAAATAGCCGCTTACCGGGCCGTCCGCCTCGATGGCGGCATCGACGAAGCCGTGTCGGGCCAGTATCCGGTGCAGGGCATCCGGCGGGGGGAGTGCGAAGTTCGCGGGCGTGGTGCCTGCCGCCGTGGTTCCTGCCGTGGCGGCTTGCGGCATTGCGTGCGCCGGGCCCAGTTGCAGGCAGGGCGGGGCACCCGGCGCAAGCCGCAGGCGAAAGTCCCACAGGCCGAGGTCTTCCAGTTCCTCTTCCGCGGCGGCAAGGCGGGCCAAGGTGGCGGCGTCGGGCCGCATGCCGTAGGCCAGCCGGGTGAGCAGGCAGGGGCGGGCCGCCTGGTTCGGCCTGTCCATGCCGGTGCGCGCCGCCAGGGCGCGGATGTCGGCCTTGGCAAGGCCCGCCTCGGCCAGCGGCGAACGGATGCCCAGTTCGCGCAGGGCGCGCAGGCCGGGGCGGTAGGCGGTCAGGTCGTCGGCATTGGTGCCGTCGCACAGGGGCAGGGGGGCTGCCGTGGCCAGCAGGGCTGTGAAGGCGGCGTGCTTGCAGTGGTAGCAGCGGTCGCGGTCGCCCGCCGCGATGGCCGGGATGGTCAGCGGGTCCAGCGGCACGGTGGTGAAGGTGGCCCCGCGCGCGGTGGCCCAGCGGCGGGCTTCTGCCGTTTCGCGGGGGGGCATGTGCGGGCCGGTGATGTGCAGGGCGGTGACGCGGCAGCCTGCCAGCAGGGCGGCGTGGGTCAGGAAGCGGCTGTCCAGCCCGCCGGAAAGGGCCACCGCCAGTTCCGGCATGGTGGTCAGCAAATCAAGCAGGGCAGGGGGCAGGGCAGGGGGCAGGGCACTGGGCTGGGCAGTGGGGTCTGTGGAACTCATATGGTGTGGCATGGGGGCCTGGAGGTACGCGGGCATGTTGCCGTCAAAATTCGCCTTTTGCGTCCGGGCGGCGTTGGCTTGGTATTTTTGATGCTCACGTACAGGAGTACGTTGCGCTCAAAAATGTCAATCCGCCTTGCCCGGCCACAAAAAACGTAATTTCTTGCAACATGCCCGCACCAGCCATCCGCGCCGGAAGCCGGCGCGGAGTATAAGGTAAAAAGGCAGCCCCAGATGGGGAAAAATCAGCGGTGCATGCACTGGGCTGGTTTTTTGCTCTTTGGGTAGCAGAAAAGCAGCAGCAGGAAGGTAGTGTCCTCCATGCTGGTCGGCAAGGGGTGCCTTTGGAAATGGGATTGGGCAACGTGCGAAAGATCCGAAGCACACCCCGCCATACCCAAAACGAACCCCGCCGGGTGCGCGTTGTCTGCGCGCCCGGCGGGGTTTTCAGTCCGTGTGCGTGGTCAGGCGGGAAATCCTTATGCCGAGGGCAGCAGTTCCACCGGCTCGGTAAGCAGGAATTCGCCCTTTTCGATCCACGACTTCAGCGTGTTGGCCACTTCCAGCGACAGCGGGTAGCTGGTCATGGGCACGGTTTCCACCTTCTTGCCCATGATTTCCACTTCGCCGCTCTTCAGGTCTTCGTAGGTCACGTGCTGGATGACCCGCGGCAGGCAGTTGGGGTAGTCGTGTCCGTAGTCCTTGACCGGCATCTGGATGTCGCTGTCGTCCACGCCGGTGAACCAGGCGATTTCCTCGTTCAGGATGGGGATGGGAATGCCCACGCCCACCGCCAGCGAGCAGCCGTAGCCCAGGAAGGACAGGCCGCGCAGGTAGCGCGCGTTCATGCCCTTCAGGTCGCCCTTCAGCATCAGGGTGCCCGCCGGGGAAAGCGGCAGGCCGCGTTCGGTGCGCTTGGGCGCCGCCACGTGCTGCGTGCCCGCCCCAAGGACGTACCCCGTGCCGCCGCCCAGGAATATCCGGGTGCCAAGCCCGATGGTGCGGAACAGCGGGTCGTTGAACAGCGGCGAGATGCGGCCCGCCGTGGCGAAATTGACGTTGCGCAGGTTGGGCTTCAGCGGGCCCATGTACGTGTAGATGATGCGGCTCGTCAGGTTCACGGCCGCGTTGTAGTTCTGGTAGCAGTTGCGCGGGTTCAGCAGGTGCGCATAGGGCAGCTCGGACAGGGTGATCTTCTTGTCCAGCGATTTGCGCGGGTAGCAGTCGGTGCCGTAGGCCTCTGCCCGCAGGTGCACGGCCTTGCCGCGCACCAGGTCTTCGATGACGTGCCCGCCGCCGTACTTGAACCGACCGGGATAGACCTTGTTCAGGGGGTCGTCCTCGGTGGGTTCGGTGGCGCCCAGGTAGGAATCCACGGCGGCAAGCCCCGCGTAGGCGGGCACGTCGTTCATCCAGACCTTGGCGGTCTTGAGGGTGGGCGGATCCTGCTGGCCGATGTTGAAGAGCAGCCCGGAGGAGCACATCGGCGAGAAGGTTCCGGTGGTGACGACGTCGATTTCGCGGGCGGCCTTTTCCTTGCCCATTCGACGGACGGCCTCGGTCATCTCCTCGGCATTCAGCACCACGGCCTTGCCCTGGCGAATGCGTTCGTTGATTTCCGCGATCGTCTTGTTCACCTTGAAACTCGCCATCTTGCTATCCTCCGTTGGTGGCGCGAGCGCCGTTTCATTACATCAGGATATCAGCATATGGAAAAACAGTCCGGATTGCAACACGCAAAAAAGGGGGGCCCGCGCAGGCCCCCCGAAATCGGCAGATCGATCCATGGGTCGATCTGGGGAATGATCGGCAATGCATCAGGATGATTGCCCCAATCGTTCCAGAGCCTGGCGCGCGAGGTCGAAATCCGGGTCCAGTTCCAGCGCCACCTGCAGGCAGCGTTCGGCGTAGTCGCGCCCGCCCGCCCGCATGAACACAAGGCCCATGTTGAAGGCAATGGTCTTGTCGCGCCGGGGCAGGTCGGGGTTGATGGCCATGGCCTTCAGCATGTTGGACCGCGCATCGCGGAATTCCTTGCCTTCGGCGAAGGCCATGGACATGTTGTAGTACAGGTTTTCATCGTCCGGCGCGATGCGCAGGGCCTTCTGGTATTCGATGGTGGCATCGCGCCACTTGCCCTGCTTGCGCAGGGCGATGCCCAGGCGGTTGAAGGTGCCCAGGTCGCCACGGTCCAGCATGTCGCCCTTGGCGTCCAGCGCCTTGCGCAGGAAGCGTTCGGCCCGTTCGGGGTCGCGTTCGCTGTAGATGGTGGCGATGCGTTCGGAAATGTCGCCGATGTAGGCCATGGCCTCGCGCGTGGCCTGGGTGACGGCCAGTTCGAAGAGCTCTTCGGCCTTTTCCTGGTTGCCCATCTCCACGTGGATTTCGCCCATGTCCACCTTGCGCTCCACGTTGAGGGGCGAGAGGCGGTCCAGCTTTTCCAGGTAGCCCAACTGGGCCTCGTTGTCGCCGATCTGCTTGTTCAGGTCGGCCAGCTTCTTCAGGGGCTCCAGATACAGGTCGGCGTTGCGGCTGGCCTCTTCGAAGCATTCGCGGGCACGGTCCATCTTGCCCAGAGCCTGGTAGGCATCGCCCATAACCAGCAGTCCTGCGGCGCTGTTCGGCTTCAGTTCCAGTATCTTGCGGCAGACCTTCAGGGCGCTTTCGTGCGAGCCCTGCTGCACCATGGCCCGCGCCGTGTCGATGAGCTGGCCCAGCTTGCCCTGCGGCTTGATGGTGAAGGCGATCTTTTCGATCAGCGTGTTCACCGAAATGGGCTTGCTGATGAAGTTGTCCGCGCCGATTTCGTGCAGCAGCACCAGGCGCTGCCGTTCCGTCTCGCCGGTGAGGATGATGATCTTCACGTCCGAGTAGGCGTTCTTGACCTGCCGGACCAGAATGCCGGTGTCGCGCCCTTCCAGCATGCGCTCCATGAACACCAGCACGTTCTTCTTGCGCATGGAGACGTCGCGGATGGACTTGATGATGTAATCGGTGTTGGTGACCACCGAAAGAGCGTCCGTGGCGATGGCGAGATGCTTGGAAACCGTGTTGCGCAGCAGCGAAATGAAATTCTGGTCGTCGCTCACGACAAGAAAGTACCCTTTCTTTTCGTTGATGAATTCGACAACGGTACTTTCGTACTGCTTCTGCTTGAGCTTGAGGTTGATGTTGCTCGCCATGCTTGCTCCTTGCGGCACGCTTCCCCCCCGCAGAGGTCGCAGGCCTGTGAGTGTGTTGCCCGTGCCGGGCACGGGCTGCAACGTTAGGTATGCGTTCCGGGCTTGTCAATGCAGCAGCGCCTGGCCCGCCTGGGTAAGGTCACGGCTGACCCTCCTGGGCAGGCAACGCTGACTCGCCTGGACAGGCAGCGCCTGATCCGCCTTGGTACGTCAGGGCGGGCATGCCTGGACAAGCGGCAACTGCGTTGCTCGGAGCATTTTGCGCAGACTGCCCCGCCCGTAATCGTATCACGGTCCGCAGGGCGTGGCGAGCCGTGCGTGTTCGCTCTCCTGCGCGTGGCCACGGAGCCTGCGGGTGTCCCTCCTGCGCTGCCTGGGCAGCGGCGCCGCCAGCTATTTCCGGGCCGCGCCCTGCGCCGCCACGGCCTTTGCCTTGGCCTCGGCCACGGCAGGATCGCCAAGGTAACGGTGTCCCAACGGGCGCAGCGTGCCGTCCAGGGTGTAGACCAGCGGCAGCCCGGTGGGGATGTTCAGCCTGGTGACGGCTTCCGGGGTCATGCCGTCCAGATGCATGACCAGGGCGCGCAGGCTGTTGCCGTGGGCCGCCACCAGCACCCGCTGTCCGGCCAGCACCTGCGGCGCGATGACGTCGTGCCAGTAGGGCAGCACGCGGGCCACGGTTTCCTTCAGGCTTTCGCTGGCGGGCAGCACGTCGGGCGCAAGGCCCGCGTAGCGGGCATCCCCGGCGGGGCTGCGCGGATCGTCGGCGGGCAGGGGCGGGGGCGGGGTGTCGTAGCTGCGCCGCCATTCGAACACCTGTTCTTCGCCGAAGCGGGCGGCGGTCTCCGCCTTGTCCAGCCCTTGCAGGCCGCCGTAGTGGCGTTCGTTGAGCCGCCAGTGCTTGTGCACCGGCAGCCAGGACAGCCCCATTTCGTGCTGCACGATGTACAGGGTGCGGATGGCCCGGGTAAGCACCGAGGTATGGCAGACGTCGAAGGTCAGTCCCTCGTCCGCCAGCAGGCGGGCGGCGTCGCGCGCCTCCTGTTCGCCCTCGGGCGAAAGGTCCACGTCGGTCCAGCCGGTGAAGCGGTTTTCCAGATTCCACGCGCTTTGCCCGTGACGCAGAAGTACCAGCGTATGCATGTTGCCTCCCGTCGGCCCACTGGGGCGCCATTTGCGATCGGCGCCCGTGCCCGTGCCGGGCGCCCGGCCAGTCGGCGGCCAGTCGGCGGCCAGTCGGTGGCCTGTCGGCTGGCAGCCGGTCAGTCGGTCGTCTGGATGTTGTACCCCTTCAGCTTGCGGTACAGATGGCTGCGCTCGATGCCCACGGCCTCGGCCAGCCGGGTGACGTTGCCGCCGCACTCCGCAAGCCGCGCGGCCAGGTATTGCGCCTCGAAGGCGGCGCGGGCGGCCTTCAGGTCCATGCCGGGGGCCAGCAGCGCGGCCATGTCGGGCAGGTGGTCCGGAAGCGGGTCGCCCCCCTGGCCGGTGGTTGCTCCGGTGCCGGACGCGGCCCTGCCGCCCGCCGCCGTTGCCGCCCCCGCACTGCCGTTCATGCCTGCGCCGGACCGGGGCAGGAATTCCGGCGGCAGCATGGACCGCGTCACCTCCAGACCCGCATGCAGGATGAGCATGCGTTCCACGAAGTTGCGCAGTTCGCGCACGTTGCCGGGCCACGGGTAGCGCGCCAGCGCTTCCTGCGCGTCGGGGGCGAAGGTGGCCGGGCGCACGCCGTAGTCGCGGGCCAGACGCTGCGCGAACAGCTCGATGAGCAGGGGCACGTCGCCCTCGCGTTCGCGCAGGGGGGGCAGCACCAGCGGGAACACCCGCAGCCGGTAGTACAGGTCCTCGCGGAAGGTGCCGGCGGCGATCTCGTCCTCCAGGTTCTTGTTGGTGGCGGCGATCACGCGCACGTCCACGCGCATGGTGCGGTGGCCGCCCACCCGTTCGAACTGCTGTTCCTGCAATATGCGCAGTATCTTGGCCTGGGTCTTCAGGCTCATGTCGCCGATTTCGTCCAGGAACAGCGTGCCCTTGTGGGCCATTTCGAACTTGCCCGCCTTGGCCGAATCCGCCCCGGTGAAGGCGCCCTTTTCATGCCCGAACAGTTCGCTTTCGATGAGCTCTTCCGGAATGGCCGCGCAGTTCACGGCCACCAGAGGCCGGTCGGCTCGGCGGCTGCCCGCGTGGATGGCCCGCGCCGCCAGTTCCTTGCCGGTGCCGTTTTCTCCGGTGATCAGCACCCATGCGTCGGTGGGGGCCACCCGCGCGATCTGGCCGCGCAGGGTCTCCATCACCGGCGAGCGACCGTTCATCTCGTCGGCGTGGGCCGTGGGCAGGCTGTCGCGCAGGGCCTCGTTCTCTCGGCGCAGGTCGCCGTATTCCAGGGCGCGCTGGGCGGCGATGAGCACCTTTTCCAGCGAGAGGGGCTTTTCGATGAAGTCGTGCGCGCCCTTGCGGATGGCGTTGACCGCCGTTTCGATGGTGCCGTGGCCGGAGATCATGATCACCGGCAGGTCGGGGCGCTGGGCGTGCAGCTGGTCCAGCACGGCCAGTCCGTCCATGCCGGGCATCCAGATGTCCAGGAACACCAGGTCGGGCGTCTCGCGCGCCAGCAGGGCCAGGCCGTCCTCGCCGCTGGGTGCCTCAAGCACCTCGAAGCCTTCGTCCTCGAGAATGCCGCGCAGGGAGAAGCGGATGCCGTCTTCGTCGTCGATGATCAGGATGCGGGCGTGCATGGTATGTCCGGTTGCGGGTGCGAAGGGGGTGGTCAGGAAAGGATGAAGCCGTCGTGGAACAGGCTGACGCACACGTCCACCACGTTGCGGTCGTACCGCGTGCCGCGCCCGGCGGCAATCTCCGCCAGGGCCGGGCCCAGCCCCAGCGAGGCGCGGTAGGGCCGGTGCGAGGACATGGCCTCCACCACGTCGGCCACGGCCAGGATACGCGCCTCGGGCAGGACGTCGTCGCCGGAAAGGGCGTTGGGGTAGCCGGTGCCGTCCAGCCGTTCGTGGTGTTGCAGCACGATCTGGGCCACCGGCCAGGGAAACTCGATTTCTTTCAGGATGTCGTAGCCCACCTGGCTGTGGGTGCGCATGATGCCCATTTCCAGGTCGGACAGGCGGGTAGGCTTGGCCAGTATTTCCGCAGGGATGTGAATTTTTCCGATGTCATGCAGCATGCCCGCCACGCGCAGCCCTTCCAGCCGTTCGCCGGAAAGTCCCAGCCGCACGGCCATGGCGTGGGCCAGTTCCGCCACGCGAGCCTGATGGCCCGCCGTGTACGGGTCGCGCTTTTCAGAGGCGGTGGCCAGGGCGGAAACGGTCTGGCGCAGGGTGCGGCGCAAATCCTCCACGCTGCGGCGCAGGGCCGCTTCGGACTGGCGGCGCTCTGTGATGTCGCGGAACACCAGCACCGTGCCCACCCTGCGACCGTCCGGGTCGGCCAGGGACGAGGCGCTCATTTCGATGGGATGCGCGCGACCGTCGGGACCGTGCACGAAGGCTTCGGTCATGGCCGTGGGCCCCGCGTGAGCGGCAGGGGCGGTTGCGCCCATGGAAACGGACGGAACGGCGCCGGACAGGGAAGTGCCCATGCCCCCGGGCTGGGGCGGGGCCAGCAGATCGTTGGGATCTTGCAGGCTGTGGCCGTGAACGCCGGGCCGGATGTCCACGTGCTCCGCGAAATGGCGGTCGATGCAGGTGTGGTGGTCGGCGCCGGTCATGGCCTCGGCACTGGCGTTGATGTAGGTGATGCGGCCATGGCGGTCCACGGTGAGCACCGCGTCGGCGATGGAGCGCAGGGTGGTGGCGAACCAGCGTTCCTTGCGCCGGGTTTCGTGATCCACCTGGTGCTTGTACAGTGCCATCTCGATGGACGTGCGCAGGTCGCGGTCCTCGAAGGGCTTCAGCAGGTAGCCGAACGGCTCGGTGATCTTGGCGCGTTGCAGGGTTTCCGGATCCTCGTGCGCGGTCATGTAGATGACGGGCACGGGGTGGATGCCCAGGATGCGTCCGGCGGCATCGATGCCGTCCAT
Organism: Nitratidesulfovibrio sp. SRB-5; assembly: GCF_019931275.1. Taxonomy (NCBI): domain Bacteria; kingdom Pseudomonadati; phylum Thermodesulfobacteriota; class Desulfovibrionia; order Desulfovibrionales; family Desulfovibrionaceae; genus Nitratidesulfovibrio; species Nitratidesulfovibrio sp. SRB-5. The sequence goes on from NZ_JAIOTY010000002.1 coordinate 619,660, forward strand.
GCCCTCGCCGAGCACGATGTCCATCAGCACGAGGTCGGGCTTTTCGTTGCGGGCCGCGGCCACGGCCTGTTCTCCGCTGGTGGCCAGCATCGGTTCGCCATAGCCGAGCGAGCGCAGCCTGCGGCGCATGTCCAGCGCCGAAACGGCCTCGTCCTCGACCAGCAGTATCTTGCAGTATGCCATGCCCGCTCCGGAGCTGTGGGATGTCGTGTTGGGCGCCGGGAGAATTTCGGGCGCGGTATGCGTCAGGCGGCCAGCAGGTCCGCCAGCGCCGCGCGCAAGGCGGGGAAGCGGAACGTGTAGCCGGAATCGGCCAGACGGCCCGGCGGAGTCACCTGCCCGGCCAGCAGGGCCTCTTCCGCCAGTTCACCCAGGGCCAGACGCAGGGCAAAGGCGGGCACGGGCGGCGCGGGCAGCCAGGCCGGGCGCCCCACGGCGCGGTTCAGTTCCGCCGTGAATCCGGCGTTGTCCACGGCCTGCGGCGCGGCAAGGTTGTACGGGCCGGAGCATGACGGGGTATCCAGCAGGTGCAGGATGGCCCCCACCTCGTCCGCCAGGTGTATCCACGGGAACGGCTGCCTGCCGCTGCCCAGCGGACCGCCCAGCCAGGCCCGGAACGCGGGCAGCATGCGCGCCAGCGCGCCCCCGGCCCCCAGCACCACGCCGCTGCGAATGATGCAGCGGCGCACGCCCATGGCTTGCGCCGGAGCGGACGACGCCTCCCAGCGGGCGCAGGTTTCCGCCAGAAATCCGGTGCCCGGCGGGTCGCCTTCAGCACAGAGGGGGGCGGCGGCCATGTCGGACCAGGCACCATAATAGCCCACAGCCGACGCCTGTACCAGCACCGTCGGAGGCACCGTCGGAGGCACCGCCGGAAGCTCCGCGCCGTTCATGGCGCCCAGCGCCGCAGCCACGGCCTGCCCGGCGGCTACGCGGCTGTCCACGATGCGCGTCTTGCGCTGCGGCGTCCAGCGGCCGCCGGCGATGTTTTCGCCCAGCAGATTGACCACCGCCTGCGTGCCCTCCAGCAGGCGGGCCAGGGATTCCGGGTCGCGCCCGTTCCATGCGGCTTGGACGACGCCCTGCGCAGGGACGACACCCGGCGCGGGGGCGGGGCGCGGCGCGCGCGACAAAACGGTGACCATATCGCCCCGGGCCAGCAAGGCGCGAGCGAGGGCAGAACCGATGAAACCCGTACCGCCAAGGATGGCGACGTGCATGCGGAAACTCCGTGGCGTGTGCCGCAGTGGGCGAGGAAAGGGGCCGCGACCGCGCACCGTGCGCGGCGCGCGGTGCACTGGTATACGTTCTCTTATGCCACAGGAAGCTCGACGGTGACAACGGTGCCCGTGGAGGCGGTGGGGCCGGGAGTGCGTGAGGGGCGCAGCGTGTGCGGCCCGTCTGGCCCGTGCGGCCTGTCTGGTCCGTTTGGCCCGTCCGGCGTGACCGGCGTGACCGGCGCGACCAGTGCGACCGGTGCATCGGGCGCGACCGGTGCATCGGGCATGACCAGTGCATCGGGCGTGCGCGGGACGGCATGGGCGCGCACGTAGCCGCGGTGGTCCGACACCACGGACTTCACGATAGTCAGCCCAAGGCCCGTGCCGCCCTTCTTGCGCGAAAAGTAGGGTTCGAACAGGCGCGATCGTTCTTCCGGCGTCAGGCCGGGGCCGTTGTCGGCCACGTCCACCCGCACCAGGTTCAGGGCCGTGTTGTGCACGGCGGTGATGGTAACCGCGCCGTCTGTGCGGCCTTGCAGCACTTCCGCCGCGTTGGTCAGGATGTTCAGGAAGGCCCGGTGCAGCGCTTCCTGGTCCATGGGCAGCACCGGCAGCGGCGCGGGAATGTCCAGCGTCCACACGATGTTGCTGTGGCTGTTGCGGAACAGGGCGGTCAGTTCCTCCAGCAGCGGGGTGAGGTTGCCGGGCCGGGGGGTTACCTCCGGCAGTTTGGCGAAGGCGGAGAATTCTTCCACCATCTGTTGCAGGTGTTCCACCTGGCGCACGATGAGGTCGGTGCACTGGCCGAACACGGGGTCGCCCACGGCACCGGCGAACTTTCGTTCCAGCCGCTGGGCCGAAAGCTTGATGGGGGTGAGCGGGTTCTTGATCTCGTGGGCGATGCGCCGCGCCACCTCGCGCCAGGCGGCCATGCGCTGCATGCGCTCAAGCTCGGTGATGTCCTCGAACACGGCCACCGCGCCCCGGTACTCGCCCTCGGGCGTGGTGAGACTGACAGAGGTGAGCAGCAGCTTCAGGGCGCGGTCACCCTTGCCGTATTCCACCTGGCGCTGCCAGCGGCGACCGGGCCGGGCGCGCACCTCGTCCAGCATTTCGCGGTTCATGGCCGCGTCTTCGGCGGAAAGGAATTCGCGCGGGTCGCGGCCCACGATGGAACCCGGCTCCACCCCGAACATGGCGCAGGCGGCGGCGTTGATGGTGGCCACCCGGTCGTCCGGTCCGAAAGAGACCACCCCCGCCGCGATGTTGTCGAGCACGGTGGCGATGTACCGGCTGCGCTCGCCAATCTCCACGTTCTGCAGGGCCAGCATTTCGTTGACGTCGGTGAGCCGGGTGCGGCTGACGGACAGGTCTTCGGCCATGCGGTTGAACGAGCGCACCAGCAGCCCCAGTTCGTCGGTGGACGCGTCTTCCAGCCGGAAGGACAGGTCGCCCCGGGCGATGCGCTCCGTCCCTTCGGCCAGGGCCAGGATGGGCGCTGTGAGTTCCTTGGACAGCCGGAAGCCGAACCAGATGGCCCCCAGGATGATCAGCACGCTGAGCACCGCAAGGATGAACAGGAACGAAACCTTTAGCGGGCGTTTCAGCGTTTTCAGCTTCTTGTAGTCGTCGAAGCCCTGGGCGATGCGCTCAAGCTTCAGCATCACCCCTTCGCCGATGGATTCCCCCACCACCAGATAGCCGGTGCGCCCCGCGTCCACGGCCAGCACGCCAAAGACATAGTCGGCGCTCTCACCCTTCCACAGCAGCGACACGTAACGCTGTGCCGCTGCCTGGTCCCAGGCGATCCTGCGCCGGGCCTCCTTCCAGGTGGGGCTGAGGTCTGGCGGGGCGTGCCAGTTCTGTTCCACCTGGCTGGGGGTGACGACCCCGGCCAGCGACAGGCCGTATTCCTTGCGCTTGCGCTCCAGCAGGGCATCCATGGCCGGGCCGCCCCAGGTCAGATGGCGGTCGGTTATTTCCGCCACGATGGATTCGCTGCGCGCGCGCAACCGGTCGGCGGAGGCGGTATAGAAGCTGCGCCCCACGTCCAGGGCGCTGTCCAGCGAGATTTCCACCTGGTTGTTGAACCAGTAGTCCACCGAAGTGCCCACCACCCGGTTGGAGGCAAGGAACATGATCACCGTGGGCACCAGCGACAGCGCCATGAAGGCCAGCACCAGGCGGGTGCGCAGGTGCGACCCGAACACCCGGCGGCGGCGTTCGAGGATCAGCTTCACCCCGTTGCGCAGCACGATGAACAGCACCACCAACAGCAGGATGAAGTTGATGTTCAGCAAAACCAGGAAGATGTAGGAATCCACGCCGAACAGGTTCAGTTCGATCCAGGTGGCCACCAGCATGGCTAGCAGCACGCCCGCCGCCCCGTAAATTTCGCGCTGGCGGCGCTTGCGTTCACGCGAATCTGCCGGGTTCACCCGGATGACGCGCGGAAAGTCAGGGGAGTTGTGCGGATCGTGCGGTTCACGCGGATCGCGCTGATCAGGCTGATCAGGCGGATCAGGCGAGACCGGGGGGCCGCCGGGACTGTGTCCGTTCGGCTGACCGTTCGGCTGCCCGTCTGGCGGGCGGCCGGAGGGCTGGTCGGGCGTTACGGTGTGGCGGGCCATGGGGAGGCGGGGGGTCAGTAGGTGAAGTCCTGTGTGAAGGTCGCGTCGGGCACGACTTCCCAGGACCAGAAGAACAGGGTGCGCGAAAGCCAGGGCGGCACGTCGGTATGGCGCAGGGACAGGGCCAGCGAAACCCGGTGCGGCTCGCCCTTTTCCAGCCCGGCGATGGGGGCCAGCGGCAGCACCAGGCGCTTCCAGGTGCCTTCCAACAGGCGGGCAAGGTTCTTGTCTCGCCAGGGGGCCTCGCGGCCTTCAAGGCGCAGCTCGAACTCGCGGGTCAGGGTGTCGTGCCGCAGTACGCAGGCAAAGGCCTTTTCGGCCAGGGTCACGTCGGGCAGCACGCCCCGGCGCCGGGTGAGCGTGGCCGTGCCGCGCAGTTCCATTTCGGCGCCGTCCTTCAACAGGTCACGCAGGCCGTCGGGGTCGTCCACGCCAACGCCCAGGCGCAACACCAGGGTGCCATCGCGGGTTTCGATGGCGAAGGTGTCGAGCACGAACTGCCGGGGGGGGGCCGCCTGCGCCGGGGTGGCGCCGGGCAGCAGGAACAGGGCGAGCAGGACAAGCAGGATTGGCAGAACCAGCGGTGCGGCAAGGGTGCCGAATGCCTGCCGGGGGCCAGCACCGAAAGGCCGGACCGGCGCGGACCGGTGCGGCTGGAGGCAGGAACGGCGAAGCTGGGAGTGCGGCGGCATTGAGTGTCCTTGTCGTGGATGCCCGCTCAAGGCAACACGTTTTCGCACAGCCGGGGAATGATGGCAAGACGCTGACGGTGGTTGGGGTGGGGGGGGCGCTGGCGCGGGGAGGGGGAGGGAAGATGGGGAGGGGATGTGTTGTGCGTTGTTGGGGGGCGGTTTCTACGAAGACGGTCGTGCCCTGTTGAATACCCTCGATTTCGTTATGCCTCCGGCGGGCAGGGGGAGGCGGTGTGCCTTGTTGTACACGGTTTCTACGAAGACAGTCCTTCCCCGTTGGTAGCGCTCGATTTCGTTATGCCTCCGGCGGGCAGGGGGTGTTGTAACGAACACCCCCTGCACCCCCGCGTTCCAAGGGGCTGCGCCCCCTGGACCCCCTTGTCATCCTGCACTGCATTCTTCACCGGGCAGCTTCCCTCCGGCGTAAGACGCCTCCGGGTGATCTGCCCGGTGGAATGCGATGTGCGTCCATCTCTCGTCGCCTTTATCTCACGGGGTTGCCTTTACCCCCGCCTTCGTTGCGGCGCGCATCCGTTGTCGCCGGAGCTTCCGTCTCGCAAAGCCTCGACGGTGATCTCCGGCTGCGGATGCGTATCGCCGCGCGGAGGTTTCCCTCGCTGAGGTGAAGGGTGCTTTTTCCTTGAAGGTGGGCGGGACCGTGAGGAAATTCGATTGTTCACTGCCTGAGCTATGTGCGTAGAAGCGTGTGACGCCGGGCCTTGGCGGCGGCACATGCGTCGCAACGGGGGTGTGGGTAAAGGCACCCTCGTTTGGCCGCACCAGCGAGAGCCACGGGCACATTCGCATTCCGCCGGGCAGATCGCCCGGAGGCGCGCCAGCGCCGCAGGGAAGCTGCACGGTGAGGAAAACGGCGCATGGTGCGTGTGGATAATGGCAACTATGCTCCGCCACGCCAACGAGAGCCGCGCGCATATCGCGTTCCCGTCGGCAGATCGCCCGAAGGCGCTTTGGCCGAGGGAAGCTGCCGACGAAAGGAATGCGGTGCGGGACGAACCTGGGGGGACCAGGACTTCAGCCGTTAGGCGAGCGCGAAGCGCGAGTCTTACGGATGAAGATAGCAGCGCGGGCAGCGCCCCCCGGAGCGCGGGGATGCAAGGGGTCGCCGCTTAGCGGCCCCTTGCCCGCCGGAGGCATAACGAGATCGAGCGTGTTCAACAAAGCACGACTGTCTACGTAGAGGCTGCACCTAACAGCGTGCGACATCTCTTTTGCCTCCCGTCGGAGACATAGCGAGATAGGGGTATTCAACAGGGCGCAACTGCCTACGTAGAGGCCGGGTGCAATCAGGCGGGCCACCCCTTCCCAAACACACCAACAAAAAAGGGCCCCCGCCCGAAAGCGGAGGCCCTGTCTTTTCTCTTCTTCTTCTTTTCTTTCTCTTCTTTCACTTCCGGGGCGCAAGCCCTTCCTAGAAGATATCCACCAGCAGCGGATTGTCTTCCAGGTCTTCCAGGAACTTGTCCGGGCGTTCCTTCTGTTCCGGCACCGAGATGTCGGAGTGCACGTATTCGCGGTAGCCGGTCCCGGCGGGGATCAGGCGACCCACGATGACGTTTTCCTTCAGGCCGCGCAGGTAGTCCATCTTGCCGCGCAGCGAGGCTTCGGTCAGCACCTTGGTGGTTTCCTGGAACGACGCCGCCGAGATGAACGACGAGGTGGTCAGCGAAGCCTGGGTGATGCCGAGCACCAGCGGTTCGGCAGTGGCCGGGGTGCGGCCTTCGCCCATGGCTCGGGAGTTTTCCTGACGGAATTCGCCCTTGTCCACCTGTTCGCCCACCAGGAAGCTGGTGCCGCCCGGATCAAGCACGGTGATCTTGCGCAGCATCTGGCGCACGATGACTTCGATGTGCTTGTCGTCGATACCCACGCCCTGGAAGCGGTACACTTCCTGGATTTCATCCACCAGGTAGCGGGCCAGGAACTTCTCGCCCTTGGTGCGCAGGATGTCGTGCAGTTCCGGATGGCCTTCGGTCAAGAGTTCACCGGCTTCCACGAAGTCGCCGTCGGAAACGGTGATGTGCTTGCCCTTGGGCACCAGGTATTCCTTGGCCTCGCCCGTTTCGGGGGTGACCACCAGCTTGCGCTTGCCCTTGGTTTCACCGGCAAAGGTGACAGTGCCGTCGATTTCGGACACCACGGCCATGTCCTTGGGCTTGCGCACTTCGAACAGCTCGGCCACGCGGGGCAGACCACCCACGATGTCCTTGGTCTTGGACGATTCACGCGGCTTGCGCGCGATGATGTCGCCGGCCTGCACTTCCTGCCCGGCCTTCACCATGATCAGCGCGCCGACGGGCAGAGAGTACGTGGCGGGCAGGTTGCCGCTGCGTATCTTGGGGTCGCCGTTCTCGTCGCAGATGGAGATGGACGGACGGAAGTTGGTGGTGCGGTATTCGATGATCGACTGCGTGGTCATGCGCGTCGCGTCGTCCATCTTTTCCTGGTAGGTCTTGCCCTCGATGATGTCGGTGAACTTGACCGTACCTTCCACTTCCGAGACGAACGGTTCGTTGAACGGGTCCCATTCGGCCAGGATGACGCCCTTCTTGATCTCGCTGCCGTCGGCGACGTTCAGGCGGGAACCGTTGGGCAGGATGTACTTTTCACGTTCGCGGCCCTGCTCGTCCACGATGGCGATCTGGCCGCTCTTGCCAAGCACCATCATCTGGCCGTCGCGGTTGCGCACGGCCTTGACGCGCGACAGGATCACGCGGCCCGGGTGCTGCGACACGATGCTGGAACGTTCGATTTCGCGCGACGCGGTGCCGCCGATGTGGAACGTGCGCATGGTGAGCTGGGTGCCCGGTTCGCCGATGGACTGGGCGGCGATGATGCCCACGGTCTCGCCGATGTTGACGAGGTGGCCGCGCGCAAGGTCGCGCCCGTAGCAGCGGGCGCACACGCCGCGCTCGCTCTGGCAGGTCAGGGCCGAACGGATGGTCACCGTGCTGATGCCCGTGGCTTCCAGGGTCTGGGCCACGTTTTCGTCGATCAGCGTGTTTTCGGGGAACAGCAGTTCGCGGGTTTCGGGGTCGAACACGGGGTACAGCAGCACGCGGCCCAGCACGCGGTCGGCCAGGCGCACCTTGATGTCGCCGCCCTTGACGAAGTGGCCGATCTCGATGCCGTCCACGGTGCCGCAGTCAAGCTCGCTGACGATGACGTCCTGCACCACGTCCACCAGACGGCGGGTAAGGTAACCCGAGTTCGCCGTCTTCAGCGCGGTGTCGGCAAGGCCCTTTCGCGCGCCGTGGGTGGAGTTGAAGTACTGCAACACGTCGAGGCCTTCGCGGAAGCTCGAGGTGATGGGCGTTTCGATGATTTCGCCCGAAGGCTTGGCCATCAGGCCGCGCATGCCCGCAAGCTGGCGCATCTGGTCCTGGTTGCCTCGCGCGCCCGAGGTGGACATCATGAAGATCGGGTTGAAGCTGCTGTTCACTTCCTGCTTCCCGGTCTTGGGGTCCACGAGGATGTCGTGCGAGATCTCCTTGGTCATCTCGTTGGAGATGTCCTGGGTGGCCTTGGTCCAGACGTCCACCACCTTGTTGTACTTTTCGGTACGGGTGATGATGCCGTCGCGGTACTGGCGCTCGATGTCGTCCACCTCGTTCTGCGAGGCTTCGAGCATGGCCTTCTTCTTGGACGGAATGCGCAGGTCCTTCACGCCGATGGTGATGCCCGCGCGCGTGGCGTATTCGTAGCCCACGTCCTTCAGGCGGTCGCACAGGATGACGGCGGCCTTGGTGCCCGCGTCACGGTAGGCGGCGCCCACCAGACGGGCGATGTTCTTCTTGGTCAGGGTGCAGTTGACGAACTCGAAGTCCACGCCCTTGGGCAGCACTTCCCAGACCAGGATGCGGCCGGGGGTGGTGTCCACGGTCTTGCCGTCCTCCATGCGCACCTTGACGCGCGCATGCAGCGAGACGGAGCCGGAATCGTAGGCCGCCACCACTTCCCACGGGGCGCAGAAGGCCATGCCTTCGCCCTTTTCGAACGAACGCTCCACGGTCATGTAGTACAGCCCGAGGACGATGTCCTGCGAGGGCACGATGACCGGCGAACCGTTGGCCGGGGAAAGGATGTTGTTGGTGCTCATCATGAGCACGCGGCATTCGATCTGCGCTTCGACCGAAAGGGGCACGTGCACGGCCATCTGGTCGCCGTCGAAGTCGGCGTTGTAGGCCGAGCAGACCAGCGGGTGCAGCTGGATGGCCTTGCCTTCGACCAGCAGCGGTTCGAAGGCCTGGATGCCCAGACGGTGCAGGGTGGGGGCGCGGTTGAGCAGGATGGGGTACTCGCGCACCACCTCTTCCAGGATGTCCCACACCACCAGTTCCTCGCGCTCCACCATCTTCTTGGCGCTCTTGATGGTGGAGGCCAGGCCTCTCTTTTCGAGCTCGGAATAGATGAAGGGCTTGAACAGTTCCAGCGCCATCTTCTTGGGCAGGCCGCACTGGTGCAATTTGAGCTTCGGACCCACCACGATGACCGAACGGCCAGAGTAGTCCACGCGCTTGCCCAGCAGGTTCTGGCGGAAGCGGCCCTGCTTGCCCTTGATCATGTCCGACAGCGACTTCAGCGGGCGGCCGTTGGTGCCGGTGATGGCGCGGCCACGGCGACCGTTGTCGAACAGGGCGTCAACGGCTTCCTGCAACATGCGCTTTTCGTTGCGGATGATGATGTCGGGCGCGCCCAGTTCCATCAGCCGCTTGAGGCGGTTGTTGCGGTTGATGACGCGGCGGTACAGGTCGTTCAGGTCCGACGTGGCGAAGCGGCCGCCGTCCAGCGGAACCAGGGGGCGCAGTTCGGGCGGAATGACGGGGATGACTTCCATCACCATCCATTCCGGCTTGTTGGCCGACTCCAGGAACGCCTCGACGATCTTCAGGCGCTTGGTGAGCTTCTTCTTCTTGGTCTGCGACTTGGTGGCCTGCGATTCCTCGCGCAGCATGGCGCGCAGTTCCTCGAGGTTCAGTTCCTCAAGCAGGCTGCGCACGGCTTCGGCGCCCATGCCAACGACAAGGGCGTCCTCGCCGTAGTGGTCGATGACCTGAAGGTACTGGTCCTCGGAGATGACCTGCATCTTGGCGAGGTTGGTGCTGCCCGGATCGAGCACGATGTACGAGTCGAAGTACAGCACCTTCTCGAGGTCGGCCATGGTCATGTCGAGCAGGGTGCCGATCTTCGAGGGCAGGGTCTTCAGGAACCAGATGTGCGCGACGGGCGCGGCCAGTTCGATGTGGCCCATGCGTTCGCGGCGCACCTTGGAGGCGATGACCTCGACCCCGCACTTTTCGCACACGATGCCACGGTGCTTCATGCGCTTGTACTTGCCGCAGTTGCACTCGTAGTCCTTCACGGGCCCGAATATCTTGGCGCAGAACAGGCCGTCCCGCTCGGGCTTGAAGGTGCGGTAGTTGATGGTCTCGGGCTTCTTCACCTCGCCGTACGACCATTCGCGAATGCTTTCCGGCGCGGCGATGGAGATCTGGATCGCCTTCAGGTTGCGGATGTTCGCGACGTTGGCCGACGAGCCCCGGACGGTGAACAGATCGTCTAAGGTCATATCGTGTCCCTACCCGAAAAGGTTGTTTGCACGCCTTCGGTGAGCAGGGGGCCTTGCCCCCTGCACCCCCACAAGAGGGGCTGTGGCCCCCTTGACCCCGTGTTCGTCACCCTTCGCGCGGTGCGCGGGTGCGACGGTTGAGGGGGGCGGAGAAAACGTTGTGCGCAGACTTATGAAAAGTTTTGGGGGGAGGGGCCGGGGAGGGAGACCTTTTCCAGAAGGTCCCCTCCCCGGTGGCTCTTACCCAAAATCGTATACCATTACAGCGCGTTCATGAAGCCGACGCGCTTCGGGCGCTTCTTGCCTTCTTCCTGGTGCAGCGTGACGTCGAGGCCCAGCGACATGAGTTCCTTGACGAGCACGTTGAACGATTCGGGCAGACCGGCTTCCAGGAAGTTGTCGCCCTTCACGATCTTCTCGTACATCTTCACGCGGCCGGTCACGTCGTCCGACTTCACGGTCAGGAATTCCTGCAGCAGGTAGGCCGCGCCGTACGCTTCCAGCGCCCACACTTCCATTTCACCCAGACGCTGGCCGCCGAACTGGGCCTTGCCGCCGAGTGGCTGCTGGGTCACCAGCGAGTAGGGGCCGGTGGAGCGGGCGTGGATCTTTTCATCGACCAGGTGGTGGAGCTTGAGCATGTACATGACGCCGGTGGTGACGCGGTTGTGGAACCGTTCACCGGTGCGGCCATCGTACAGCACGGTCTTGCCGTCCTCGTCGATGTTGGCCCGCACCAGCCACGACCAGATTTCCTCTTCCGCCGCCCCGTCGAACACGGGGGTCTTGGTCACGATGCCGCGACCCAGCTTGGCCACGGAGGCGCGGAAGTCGTCGTCGTCCATGGAATCGACCAGCGAGTCGATGGCGGCGGAATCGAACGCCCGCTTCACCTCGTTGCGCAGCGACTTCAAGGGGTCGTTGCGCTCCAGCATTTCGGCGAGCTGACGGCCCATTTCCTTGGCGGCCCACCCGAGGTGGGTTTCCATGATCTGGCCGATGTTCATACGCGAAGGCACACCAAGGGGGTTCAGCACGATGTCCACCGGGCGGCCGTCCGCGAAGAACGGCATGTCCTCGGCGGGCAGGATGCAGGAGACAACGCCCTTGTTCCCGTGACGGCCGGCCATCTTGTCACCCACCGAAAGCTTGCGCTTCACGGCGATGTAGACCTTGACCATCTTGATGACGCCGGGGGGCAGGTCGTCCCCTTCGGTCACCTTGCCGCGCTTGGATTCGTAGATGTTGCTGATGAACTGCACCTGCTGGTCATAGCTTTCCAGCAGGGCGTCCACGGCTTCGTTGACTTCGCGGTTCTTGAACAGGCCGGAGAGCTTCTTCAGGGGCACGTCGGCCAGCATCTCGGCGGTGACGGAAACACCGGCCTCGGCAATGACCTCGCCCTTCTTCTTGCCCGCCAGGGTGGTGGCGATCTGCTTGCCTTCCACCACGGCCATCAGCTTCACGCGGGTGGCGTCGCCAAGACCGCGGATGTGATCCTGTTCCTTGCGGTCCAGGCGGCCCAGTTCGTATTCCTCGATCAGGCGGGCGCGCTCGTCCTTTTCACCGGAACGGCGGTTGAACACCTTGACCTCGATGACGGTGCCCTCGATGCCCGGGGGCACCTTGAGCGAGGTGTTCTTCACGTCGCGGGCCTTGTCGCCGAAGATGGCGCGCAGCAGCTTTTCTTCCGGGGTCAGCTGGGTTTCGCCCTTGGGGGTGATCTTGCCGACGAGGATGTCGTCCGGCTTCACGTTGGCCCCGATGCGAATGATCCCGCTGCCGTCCAGGTTGCGCAGCATGTCCTCGCCCACGTTGGGAATGTCGCGGGTGATTTCTTCCGGTCCCAGCTTGGTGTCGCGCGCGACGACTTCGAACTCTTCGATGTGCACCGAGGTGAAGGTGTCTTCCTTCACGGTGCGCTCGGAGATGAGGATGGAGTCTTCGAAGTTGTAGCCGCACCACGGCATGAACGCGACCACCAGGTTCTTGCCCAGGGCCAGTTCGCCGTCCTCGATGCCGGGGCCGTCGGCAAGGATGTCGCCCTTGGCGACGACCTGGCCGGGGTGGCAGGTGGGCTTCTGGCCGAAGCAGGAGTTCTGGTTGGACTTGTGGAACTTCTGCAGGTCGTACGCGCGCACGCCGCCCCGTTCGGGGTACAGGCCGTTCTCGTAGCTGACGATGATGCGGTCGGCGTCGGCGTAGCGCACGATGCCCGGGCCTTCGGCGATGATGCACGCGCCGGAGTCCTGCGCCACCGGGCCTTCCATGCCCGTGCCCACGATGGGCTTTTCGCACTGCAGCAGCGGCACGGCCTGGCGCTGCATGTTCGAGCCCATGAGCGCGCGGTTGGCGTCGTCGTGCTCCAGGAACGGAATCAGCGCGGCGGAGATGGACACCATCTGGCTGGGCGAAACGTCCATCAGGGTCACTTCCTCGCGGGGCGACATGAGCACGTCGCCCTTCACGCGGGTGGTGACGTATTCGTCGGCCAGCTTGCCTTCGGCGTCGAAGGGCGCGTTGGCCTGGGCGATGACTTCACCGTGCTCGCGCGAGGCGTCGAGGTAGACCACCTCGCCGGTCATCTTGGTGTCGCGGATGACGTGGTACGGCGTCTCGATGAAGCCGTAGTCGTTCACCTTGGCGTAGGTGGTCAGCGACACGATGAGGCCGATGTTCGGACCTTCCGGCGTTTCGATGGGGCAGATGCGGCCATAGTGCGAGGTGTGCACGTCGCGCACTTCGAAGCCCGCGCGTTCGCGGGTCAGACCGCCGGGGCCCAGGGCGGACAGGCGGCGCTTGTGCGTCACTTCCGACAGGGCGTTGGTCTGGTCCATGAACTGCGAAAGCTGCGAGGTGCCGAAGAATTCCTTCAGCACGGCGGCCACCGGCTTGGGGTTGATCAGGTCGTGCGGCATGAGCGTGGAGACTTCCTGGAGGCTCATGCGTTCCTTGATCGCCCGTTCCATGCGCACGAGGCCGATGCGGTACTGGTTTTCCACCAGTTCGCCCACGGGCCGCACGCGGCGGTTGCCCAGATGGTCGATGTCGTCGGCGGGGCCGTGGCTGTCCTTCAGGTGCAGCAGCACGCGGATGGCGGTCAGGATGTCCTCGTCGGTCAGCACGCGCAGGTCCAGCGACTGGTCGAGGCCAAGGCGCTGGTTCAGCTTGTAGCGGCCCACGGGGGAGAGGTCGTAGTAGTCCGCGCTGCGGAACAGGTTGTCGAAAAAGCTTTCCGCGATTTCGGGCGTGGGCGGCGACGAGGGGCGCAGGCGGCGGTAGATTTCCACCTGGGCGGCTTCCTTGTCGGCGGTCTTGTCCAGCACCAGGGTGTCGCGCAGCGAAGACGAGGTGTCGATGCCCTTGGTGTGCAGGATGGGCAGGCGGTCGATGCCCGCCTCGCGCAGGCGTTCCTGCACGCCGGGGGTCACTTCGTCGGCGGCTTCGGCCAGCACTTCGCCGGTGGCCGGGTTCACCACGTCATCGGCAAGGAACAGGCCGTCAAGGGTGTCGGCGGCCACTTCGATGGTTTCAAGGCCCGCTTCGCAGATCTGGCGCCAGGCGCGCTTGGTGATGGGCTTGCCCGCCTTGACGAACACGGTGCCGTCGGCACCCGCGATGTCGGCAAAGGCCGAGTCCTTGCGGAACATGTCCTTCTGCACTTCCCAGAACACGCGGCCGTCGGCGGAAATGCGGTAGAACTCCTTCTTGTAGAAGTAGTCCAGGATGTCCGTCTTGGTCATGCCCATGGCCTTGAACAGGATGGTGGCGGGCATTTTGCGGCGGCGGTCGATGCGGACGTACAGGATGTCCTTGTGGTCGAAGTCGAAGTCGAGCCACGAGCCGCGCATGGGAATGACGCGGCAGGAGTACAGCACCTTGCGGCTCGAATGGGTCTTGCCCGAATCGTGCTCGAAGATGATGCCCGGCGAACGCTGCAACTGGTTGACGATGACACGCTCGGTGCCGTTGATGATGAAGGTGCCCTTCTCGGTCATCAGCGGCAGGGTGCCGAAATAGATGTCCTGTTCCTTGATGTCGCGGATGGTGCGGTTGCCGGAATCGTCGTCGACGTCGTAAACCACGAGCCGCACCTTGATGCGGATGGGCGCTTCGTAGGTGAGGCCCTTCGAGATGCATTCCGCCTGGTCGAACTTGGGCTCGCCGATGTCGTAGCTGACATATTCGAGGCTGGCGGTGCGGTTGAAGTCCTCAATGGGGAACACGGACCGGAAGACCCCTTCAAGGCCCTCGTCGGTCTTGCGTTCGGCAAGGCCTTCCTGGAGGAATTTGACGTACGAGTCCACCTGAAGGTTCAGGAGGTGCGGAATGCCGAGCGATACGGGAATCTTGCCGAACTTTTTCGTGAGTTGGCCCATGGTTTCACCTCAGAAAGACGGTTTTCCGGCGGGGCTCTCAGCGCGAGAGGCCGAACGACCCGTGGGGGTCGGATGGAGCGGACGCGTGCACGGCACGCTGGCAGCGGGACCGGCGGCAGGGCCATGGTCCCGCGATTCGGGGGCAGCGGGCGCGTGATGCGTGGCTGCCGGGGCGAAGCGACAACGAAAGGCGGCCGCGCGAAGGGGGGTGCCCTTCAACGCCGTGCCGCGGACGAAGCAAAGCGGACGCGCGACAAGAGCGACGCGCCCACCGGAAAGGCTGTCGGTTCGGGGGGTAGGAAAGAGGGGTGCAGCGTACAACGTACCGCCCGGGTCAGGAGCTGGATTGGTGCGAAGTAAGTTCGACCAAATTGCAAGAATAGTCGTTTCGGAAAAATTATGCAAGTCCGTGCGGCTTGCCGCATGCTCGCTTCCGATCCAACGTGGCATCCCCGTGGGAAAGCCCGTCCCGTCAACCCGTCTCATCCCGTCCCGTGAAGACCGCGACCCCATGCATTTGCCGGAAATACCGGAACATGCCCCAGGTGCGTGGCCGCCACCCGAAATGCCAATCTGCCGTACGGGGCGACAAAGCAGAAGAAGCGCGGGCGATGAACTCGCCCGCGCCATTCCGATCGCCTGTGCGGCGCAGCGAACCGAGTCTACTTGACTTCGACTTCGGCGCCGGCTTCCACCAGCTGCTTCTTGGCTTCTTCGGCTTCTTCCTTGGAAACGGCTTCCTTCAGGGTGGAGGGAGCGCCGTCAACCTTGTCCTTGGCTTCCTTCAGGCCAAGGCCGGTCAGGGCGCGCACAACCTTGATGACGCCGATCTTGTTGGCGCCAGCGGCCTTGAGGATGACGTCGAATTCGGTCTTTTCTTCTTCGGCCGGGGCGGCTTCAGCGGGGCCGGCGGCAACCATGGCCATGGCCGGAGCGGCGGCGGACACGCCGAACTTTTCTTCAAGTTCCTTGATGAACTCGGAAAGTTCGAGGACGGTCATGTTGGCGATGAATTCGACGACCTGTTCCTTGGTGATGCTGGACATGATTTGCTCCTTTCGGGTGTCTTTGGCGTAAGGGTTGGGTTCGATTCCGGTGTTGCCTAGGCCGCGGCCTTCTTCTCTTCAATGCCCTTCAGGGCGTAGAGAAGGCCACGGATGATGTTGGCGAACAGCGAAACGAAGTTGGTGGGCACGGCGTTCATCGTGCCAAGAGCGCGCGCGATCAGTTCGGGCTTGCTGGGCAGCTTGGCGAGGTCAGAGACCTGTTCCCCGGAAAGGAACTTGCCTTCAAGGCTGCCGTGGCGCACCGTGAAGATCTTGCTCGTCTTGGCAAAGTCGGTAACCGCCTTTGCCACAGCGACGGGATCAGCGAACCCAAGGGCGACGGCGCAGTTCTCTTTGAACACGTCTTTGATGACGTCATGCGCTCCGTCGGTAAAGGCGATCCGTGCCAGGGTGTTCTTCACGACGTGGTATTCCGCGCCGTTTTCACGAAGCTTCACTCTGAGACGGGTCAGCTCTTCCACCGACATACCCTTGAAGTCGGTCACGACCGCGATGGAAGCGCCTTCAGCACGAGCCTTGAGCTGCTCGATGATGGCTGCTTTCTCGGACCTGTTCACGTGACTCTCCTCAGGTTCGGGTGTGTCTGGGTGGAAATGCCGAGCCAAAGACACAGTGGTCTCGGCAGGGCTTAACGCAAGGGCGGAGAACCCGTGCTGCCTGCTTTCTTCGACTCGTATTTCCGGGCCTGTAGCCGGTAAAGGCCCGACTGCGAGCAGTCGGGCCAAATATCACCGAAGGGGTTAGCCTTCGAGGAACTTCTTGATGGTGGTCGGGTCGACCTTGAAACCGGGGCCCATGGTGGTGGAAACCGCCATGGCCTTCATGTAGGTGCCCTTGGCCGTGGCGGGCTTCAGGCGGTTCACGGTATCAAGCAGCGACTTCAGGTTGTCCAGGATCTTTTCGGGACCGAAGGACACCTTGCCGAGCGGGGCATGCAGCACGCCGGCCTTGTCGACCTTGAATTCCACGCGGCCAGCCTTGGTTTCCTTCACCGCGGTGGCCACGTCGAAGGTAACGGTGCCGGTCTTGGCGTTGGGCATCAGGCCACGGGGGCCGAGCACGCGACCGATCTGGCCGACCAGGGCCATGACGTCGGGGGTGGCGATGGCCTTGTCGAAGTCCAGCCAGCCTTCCTTGATCTTGGCGACCAGTTCTTCGGCACCGGCAAAGTCGGCACCGGCGGCCTTGGCTTCGGCTTCCTTGTCACCCTTGCAGAACACCGCCACGCGCACGGTCTTGCCGAGGCCATGGGGCAGGGTGACGGCGCCGCGCACCATCTGGTCGGAGTACTTGGGATCGACGCCGAGGCAGATGGCCACGTCGACGGTTTCGTCGAACTTGGCGAACGAAGCCCCAAGGGACTTGGCCACCGCGTCTTCGAGGGTGAGGATTTCGGCGATGTCGCGTCCTTCAGTCGCCGAACGATATTTCTTGCCGTGCTTGGGCATTGTACCCACCTTTTCCTTTTGCTGACGTTCGCAATCTCCTGCCGCCATGGTCACGCCCCTTCATGCAGAAGGAAGCGCCCGGCTTGGCCGGGAAGGCCGACATCGTCGGCGGACGGCAGTGCAACTGATCCGAAACGCTACTTGATTTCGATGCCCATGCTCCGGGCGGTGCCCAGAACGGAGCGGGTGGCCGCATCGAGATCCTTGGCGGTGAGGTCGGGCAGCTTCAGCTTCGCGATCTCTTCAACCTGCGCCATGCTCACCGACCCGACCTTGTTCCGGTTGGGTTCGCCAGAGCCCTTTTCGAGCTTGGCGGCCTTCAGCAGCAGCACGGAAGCGGGCGGGGTCTTGGTGATGAACGTGAAGGAACGGTCGGAGTAGACGGTGATCACCACGGGGGTGATCATGCCCTTCTGCTCCATGGTCTTCGCGTTGAAAGTCTTGCAGAATTCCATGATGTTCAGCCCGTGCTGGCCGAGCGCGGGACCGACCGGCGGGGAAGGGTTGGCCGCCCCGGCCGGAATCTGCAGCTTGATCTTGGCAACTTCTTTCTTAGCCATTGTTCTGTCCCTCTATGGGCGGCGCGGGCCGCGATGGTTACCGCGCTAAATCATCGAAAGGGGGCTAGCCCTTGGAAACCTGGACGAAGTCCAGCTCGACCGGGGTCTGTCTGCCGAAGATGGAGACCGACACCCTGAGTTTGCCCTTGTCGTAGTTGACGTCCTCGACGACGCCATTGAAGCCGCCGAAAGGCCCGTCTATGACGCGAACCTCGTCCCCGCGCTCGAAGTTGAACTTCGGACGGGGCTGCTCCTGCCGTGATTCCATCATGGTCAGGATGCGTTCCGCTTCGCTGTCACGCATGGGGGTCGGACGGTTCTTGCCGCCGACGAATCCGGTAACCTTGGGTATGGACTGGACGAGATGCCACGAGAAATCCGTCATGGCCATCTTGACCATGACGTACCCGGGGTAGAACTTCCGCGTGGAGGTCCGCTTCTCGCCCTTGACGAGCTCGATGACCTTCTCGGTGGGCACCACGACCTCTTCGATGAGTCCCTGCGCCTGACCGGTACGGATCATCTCGCGTATGGTCTGTTCGACACGCTGCTCGAAGCCCGAGTATGTATGGACGATGAACCAGCGGGCCTTGGCTGTCGTGGGGATCGATTCGGTCATTGGGGTGTCCATCACGAGAGGATGTATTCGACGAGCTTGGTCAGCCCAAGGTCCACGACACCGAGGAACAGGGACATGACGAAAACGAGAACGAGCACGGCGATGCCCGTTGCCGTGGTTTCCTTGCGCGTGGGCCAGGTGACCTTGCGCAGTTCGCCCTTGGCTTCCTCGAAGTAGTCCCTGAGCTGGGTGATCTTGTCACCGATGCCGTTGCCGGAATCGGCGGGGGTCGCCTCGGGCGCGTTCTGCTGCTTTTTCGCCATGGTCGCCTCTGGAGCCATTTCGACTGGTCGACTTGCCATCGTTCGGGGGGGACCGGCCCGCCCGGCGGGCGAACCGTGAGGTTCGCCGGGCCGGGCGGAAAGGTGCCGTGGGGCGCCTTGGCACGTTGCCGTGCACTGTCCCGCTAGGAAAGGAGATGGCAGGGCAGGAGGGATTCGAACCCCCAACATCCGGTTTTGGAGACCGGCGCTCTAGCCGTTAGAGCTACTGCCCTGCACTATGAGGATACTACTTGGTTTCGCGGTGAACCGTGTGTTTCTTGTCCCAGGGACAATACTTCTTCAGTTCGATACGGCCGGTAGTATTCTTCTTGTTCTTGACGGTCGCGTAATTGCGTCGCTTGCACTCGGTGCAGGCGAGCAGGAGATTGACGCGCATCGTTTACTCCAGGATTTCGGAGACCACGCCCGCGCCAACGGTGCGGCCGCCTTCGCGGATGGCGAAGCGCAGGCCCTGCTCCATGGCGATGGGGGCAATCAGTTCCACGGTGAAGGTGGAGTTGTCGCCGGGCATGACCATTTCGACGCCGTCAGCCAGCGCGATGATGCCGGTGATGTCGGTGGTACGGAAGTAGAACTGCGGACGGTAGCCCGAGAAGAACGGGGTGTGACGGCCGCCTTCTTCCTTGGACAGGACGTACACTTCGGCCTTGAACTTGCGGTGCGGCTTGATGGACTTGGGAGCGGCAAGAACCTGGCCGCGTTCCACGTCTTCACGCTTGATGCCGCGCAGCAGGGCACCGATGTTGTCGCCAGCCTGGCCCTGATCGAGCAGCTTGCGGAACATTTCGACGCCGGTGCAGGTCGACTTGACGGTGTCCTTGATGCCGACGATTTCGACTTCTTCGCCGACCTTGATGATGCCGCGTTCCACACGACCGGTCACCACGGTGCCGCGGCCGGAGATGGAGAACACGTCTTCGATGGGCATCAGGAAGGGCTTGTCGATGTCGCGCTGCGGTTCGGGGATGTAGCTGTCGCAGGCGTCGAGCAGGGCCACGACCGGAGCGGCGTCGGCGGAGTTGGGATCGTCGGTTTCAAGGGCCTTCAGGGCCGAACCGCGGATCACCGGGATGTCGTCGCCGGGGAAGCCGTAGAGGGAGAGCAGTTCGCGAACTTCGAGTTCCACGAGTTCGAGCAGCTCTTCGTCGTCCACCATGTCGCACTTGTTCAGGAACACCACCAGGTAGGGCACGCCGACCTGACGGGCGAGCAGGATGTGCTCACGGGTCTGGGGCATGGGACCGTCGGTGGCGGCAACCACCAGGATACCGCCGTCCATCTGGGCGGCGCCGGTGATCATGTTCTTGATGTAGTCGGCGTGGCCGGGGCAGTCCACGTGGGCGTAGTGGCGGGTGGCGGTTTCGTATTCGACGTGGGCGGTGGCGATGGTGATGCCACGTTCCTTTTCTTCGGGAGCCTTGTCGATTTCGTCGAACGCCACGAACTTGCCGTTGCCGCGCAGACCGGCCACCTTGGTGATGGCGGCGGTCAGAGTGGTCTTGCCGTGGTCAATGTGGCCGATGGTGCCGATGTTGACATGCGGCTTCTTGCGTTCAAATTTTTCCTTACCCATAGGTGTTCTCCCTGGCGTGGTTTTCTTCTTGCGTTAATCGTTAGGCACGGAAATGGAGCCCACAATGAGACTTGAACTCATGACCTCTTCCTTACCAAGGAAGTGCTCTACCGCCTGAGCTATGTGGGCCGATTGCTTGCTTGAGGAGAACCCGGGCTAGGATGGAGCGGGAAACGAGACTCGAACTCGCAACCCTCAGCTTGGAAGGCTGATGCTCTAGCCACTTGAGCTATTCCCGCACGTCCAGCATGGAGCCGTACTTCCAGGAAGCCGTAGTTCTCCGACAGGCCTTCCTGTCTCCTACAGCCAAGATAGCTTGTCAAG